>CP036424.1:3470194-3783603 GCA_007745835.1 Planctomycetes bacterium MalM25 | reverse complement strand
GTGTTCTCTGTGGTTAACCCTTCTCAGGAAAGAACTTGGCGAGCGTCTCCGCCTTCGGCCGGGGCGTGACGAGGGAGACGACGATCAGCGCCAACGTCGACGCCGCGAACATCGCGGTCACGGGCATCAGCTCGTAGGTCGTGCCGCCGAGGGGCAGCTCGAGGGCGTAGGTCCGGTTGGCGCCGTAGCCGCTCTGGGCGAACAGGTAGAGCCAAGTCCCCGCGGCGGCCAGCACGCAGGCGTACGCGCCCGCCTTCGTCAGGCCCCGCCAGTAGACGCTGGCGAAGACCAGCGGGAAGAGGCTTGAGAACCCGCTGAAGCACCACACCGCCAGCGCGAAGACGCTCCGGTTGTTCGACAGGCTCAGCAGGTAGGTCACCAACACGATCGCGATGATGAAGCCGCGGGTCGCCAGCACCTGGCCCCGGTCGCTGAGCGGCTCGCGGCGGTAGTGGTTCACCACGTCGGTCGAGAACATCGTGCCGAGGCAGAGGAACTGGCTGTCGAGGCTCGACATGATGGCCGCCAGGATGCCCGCGGTGAGGAACCCGCCGAGCACGGCGCCCGTCTGGGTCTTCACGAGGAACGGCAGCACGGCGTTCGGGTTCGCCTGGACGGGGGGCGGGATCTTCACCAGCTCGGTCGTCGCCCAGACGCCGACCAGCACGCAGGGGACCCAGACGATCATGATGAAGATCGGGTGGGCGACTACGGGGAGCTTGAAGCTGCCGGCGCTCTTGGCGGTGAGCCAGTGCTGGAAGAGGTGCGGGAACATGCCGACCGACAGGGGGATCAGCAGGTAGGTGAAGAACTTGGTGGTCGACATCTCGGCGCGGGTCGCCTTCGCCTCGGGGATCGCCTCGCCCAGCTTGCAGAGATTCGCGTACAGCGACTCCTCGCCCCCCAGCTTGTTCGCGATGACGACGAAGGTCACCAGGCCCAGGACCATGAAGACCGTGGTCTGGAACGCGTTGGCCCACGCCGTGCCCCGCATGCCGCCGAAGAAGACGTAGACCAGCACCACCGCGCACACGACCAGCGACCCGAGCCAGGGGGGCACGCCGCCGGCGGTGACGGGGCTCTCGCTGGGGAAGAGCCCGGGGAACGAGCCCGCGGTCATGTTCTGCAGCACGACACCACTGCTCATCACGCCGATCAGCAGGTAGGGGATCACGAGGCCGACGAGGATCGGGAACAGCAGCAGGCCGATCTTGTCGCTGGCGAGGCGGTCGCGGAAGTACTCGATCTGGGTCGTGTACCCGTGCCGGTTCGCGAGCGACCAGACCTTCACGCCGATCAGGAAGAAGCAGAGCGAGTGGATGATGCCGCTGGACGAGGCCAGCATGCCGTAGACGCCGATCCCCTCCTTGAACGCCTCGCCGCTAGAGCCGACCAGCGCGAAGGCGGTCATCGTCGTGCCGAAGAGCGACATCAGCAGCAGGAAGGGCCCGATCGAGTTGCTGGCGAGCTGGTAGTCGTTCTTCGACCCGGTGAACAACCGACTCGCGCCCAGCCCCAGCGCGCACAGCAGCAGCAGGTAGCCGCCGATGATGTAGACCTGCGGGTGTTCTTGGAAATGCGTCATGCGGCTAGGGGAGTTTCGGAAGGGAGATGGGGGGATGGGGTGGGGAGAGGGGGAGGGCGGTCTTGTGGGGCGGAGGGGCTCGGCTTCGTCGCCTTCCCTCATCGAGAGAAGGAATTAACGGAACCGTTTGGCTGCGCCCCGTCAGACGGCCATCTCCTTATCCCCCTTCCTCTCCATATCTCCCTTCCTCGGGCCAGCAGTGCTTAGTGGCCAAGAACCACGTGACGCTCGCCGCCACGCTGAGGCAGGCGTGGAAGAAGAGGCCGATTGGCATGAAGCCGAAGACGAGCGTCCCGTCCGACCAGAACCAGACGTCCTGGTGGAGGATGAGAAGCAGGAGGACGAGCCCCCAAACGACCTGGTGCATAGCGTGAGCCTCGTGGTTAGCGGAGGCCCGCGATTCTACCGGGCGCAACCACCTGGGCCCAGAGAGCCAGAAGAGCCCGGCAGGGCGACAGCGCGTAGCCGGGGGCGCGAGCCCCCGGGGGCTACCGAGTGCGCCTCTGCAAGAAGACCAAGCTAGCCAGGAAGCTCAAGACGAACGCGCTCGGTTCTGGGACGCTCAGGAAGACCAGTTCCATCTCGACGCCGTCCGCCTCGAAGTCGAAGCTGCCGCCTTGAAACCCAGCACGCCCCAGAAAACTAGCGGTGGTGAACGTGGCGGCGAACTCGTCTTCCGCCATCCCCGGGGAGAGTATTTGCCCAAGGCTGTAGCTCCCAGGCTCGATGGCGTCGGCGATTAGGCCAAGTGTGGTGTCACGCGGAAGAGATAAGCCGGGAGCGATTTTTTTATAGTTATCGGGAAGAAACTGACCGTCGGATTGGAGCAAGAAGCTCGAAATATGCCCTCCATCAGCTCCCGTGGTGTCGAGCACGACTTCTCCGCTCCATGAGCGGTAGATCAGGGTCGCTTTCGAAGCCCACGGGATCTCGTCGGGATCCACCAAGTCCCAACGATTATCAAAGTCGCGGTTAGGCGCCCCATAGATGAACTCCGCTGATATCTCTTCACAGCCTTTCTCCCAGCAACCGATCTCTGCGGTGTAAAGATAACCGCCTACTGTTGATTCGTTCTCGAGGTACGGTCCAGTGCGATTGCTGCCACTAAAGAGGCTTAGCCATTGATCTTCCGAGATTCCAGTCGGGAGCACATCTCCGATGGTTATTAGGCCTTCAACGGGTTCTGATAGCGAAAGGTCAGAGAGCTTCTCTGGTGTGGTAAAGAAGATTGTCGAGTTAGATATTCGGACGTGGTTCTCATGCCGGAATCGAATGTCAGTGCGATTGGGGTTAAGGCCCAAGCCATAGAGGTAGAGGCCGCCGGAGACCGTGTTCGCCGTATCGAACGAGACGTTCCCGGTGTCGGGATCGTAATAGAAGGTCAGTCCCGCAATTGAATTGCTAGCCGATCCGAGTACTAAGATCCCAAGCGTGATTGCACGTAGTAACATCATGACAGAGACCCCAACAGTGTTCTATGGAGAAGCGATGCAACCACTTCGTCGCGGTTGATAACGACTATTGCACCGTTATCGCACCTTCGCAATAGGTTGACGTCATCTCGTTCATAACACTCAGTTCACCCCAGGTTGGGGGGGCGCCGCTTCTACCCGATCGCCGCCATCGGCTCGTCGGCGTCGTCGGACGTTCCCTCGGCGATCGCTTTCTCAAGCCATGGATCGAGATCCGCGAACAGCGCCGGCATGTCGGGACTGAACATCTTGCCAACCAGCAGGTCGGTCAGCGGGCCGGCGTGGTGGGGGTACTCCTTCACGAAGCGGCCAACGCGGAACTCGCCGCTGTAAAAGGCGTGAACCAGCTTGCGGACCCACTTGGTGCCCGCGGAGAACTCGTCGCTCCACTTGCCGAGGCGTTCGGCGGACGGGTCGTCGTGCTTCAGCGCGTCGACGACGCACTCGCTCGCCATGTCGGCCGACTTCAGCGCGAAGTAGACGCCCGACGAGTAGACCGGGTCGATGAAGCCCCACGCGTCCCCCACGAGGGTCCAGCCCGGCCCGGCCGCGTGGCTCGTGGTGTAGGAGAACTCCTTGGCGACGGCCAGATCGTCGAGCGGCTCGGCGCCCTCCAGCCACTTCGTGACGCCCGGGCACTTCGTCATCTCTTCATCCATCACGTCGCCCGGGGCGCCGCGACCCTTGAGCAGGTAGTCGGCGTCACCGACGCAGCCGATCGAGACCAGGTCATCCGACTGCGGGATATACCAGAACCAAGCGTTCTTGTCCGACGTGTGCGAGATGACCGTCTTCACGCCGCCGCCCGATTCGTCGCGATAGCCCCCGCGGTAGTGTCGCCAGATGCCCGCCTTGCGGAGGTCGGCGTTCATCTGCTTGAGGCCGAGCTTGTTGGCGATGAGCGACGATTGTCCGGTGGCGTCGATGACGACCCGGCTGGCGATCGTCCGCTCTTCGCCATCGGCAGTACGAAGTCGGACGCCGGTCGCCTTCGCGGTCGGGCCTTCGCCCTCGAAGAGAACCTCGAGCACGCGCGTCTGGTCGACGCACTCGGCTCCCTTTGCGGCGGCGTTGTCGTAGAGCATCCGGTCGAAGTCGGCCCGCTCGACGTGCCAGGTCTCGCTCGACGGGTGGTCGTGGTGGCTGCGGAAGAAGAACGGCTTCGACTCACGCCCCGACGCGTCGACGAACTGCACGCCGACCTTCTTCGCGTAGCGGCTCGATTCGAGTTGCTCCAGGACGCCGAGCTTCTCGAAGGTCCAGTAGCTCTCAGGCATGAGCGACTCGCCCACGTGCTCGCGCGGCGTCGCCTCGCGTTCGACGAGCAGCGTCGAGAAGCCCTCCTGAGCCACCAAAGCCGCCGCCGCAGTGCCAGCCGGCCCGGCTCCGAGGACGAGGCAATCGTAAGAGTCTTTGATCGTTTGCATATCGAAGAGCGATTGAAGTTCCCTCCCCCCTTGGGGGAGGGCTAGGGTGGGGGTGAGCCGGGTACCCGCTTCACCCCCACCCCGACCCTCCCCCACAGGGGAGGGATTCTCAAGGTTTAACGATTTCGAGCAGTTCGACCGCGGGGCGGCCCTCTACTAGTATCCGTGCTGTGCGGCCGTAGATCACCTCTCCCGGGGCGGTCCACAGCTCCTCGGCGAGCAGCTGCCCGGGCTGGATGCGCCAGAGGGCGAGCAGCTCGACTTCGCGCAACAGGTTGCTCCGTATGAGGATACGCCCCAGCGGGCAATTGCCCAGCTCGATCGCTTCACGGGCCTGCGAGGGCAGGTTCGTCAGGTCGATCCGCATGACGCCCGACTGCACCTTTCGCCCGTCCGACTGCCGCGACAGCAGGCTGTGCCGGGCGTAGCGGTCGGGCTCCTTCAGCTCGCCCGCCACGTGGACGTCGACGAGCGACTCGTGCCACGCCTCGAGGGTGATCGTCATGTGCCCCGAGTGGGCCAGCAGGGTCTGATACGCCAGCGGCAGGTCCGCCTCGCCGACGGGCGCCAGCTCGCCGAGCTGGCTGAGCGGGTCGAAGAACCCGGCGGCCAGGTCGGTCGCGTCGGCGAGGTGGGCGGTGCTGGATTCGGGCGTGATCATGACTCTGATTAACTGCCAAGACGCCAAGAGCGCCAAGGTTCGCCAAGAAGAAATCTGAGAGGATCAACCGGATTAGAAGGACCGAGAGGCAAGGCGACGGCCTCGCCGACACTTCAATTACTCAGCCCGTCGATCCGCTGATCCTTTCAAAGAACGTCTTGGCGATCCTTGGCGCTCTTGGCGTCTTGGCGGTTCCCTTCTTACGGCTTCACGAACTCCGACCGATAAACCGGCTCACCGTTCTGCCGCGTGCGGCGTTCGAAGTGGGTGTGGTAGTCGAGGTCGTGGTCGCTCGGTGGTTCCTCGACGGGGTGGGGGCCGTCGAGGGGCAGGCCCGCTTCGCTGGCGCGCATCTGGTCGATCAGCTCGAGCGTCGTTTCGTAGTACTCCTGCACATCGGTCCAGAAGTGCAGGCGGCCGCCGACGCGGAGTGTGCGGCCGACGTCGGTGAGGAACGCCTCGTTGAGGACGCGGCGTTTGCGGTGCCGTGCCTTCCACCACGGGTCCGGAAAGTAAACGTGCACCGCTTCGAGCGAGGCGTCGGGCACCAGCTCGCGGAAGACCCGCAGCCCGTCGCCGGCGACCATCGCGCCGTTACCGCGTCCGTCGCGGATCAGGTTCGCCGCGCTGAAGCGGGCGTACTGGTAGGCGATCTCGATGCCCAGGAAGTTGTGCTCGGGCCGCCAGGCGGTGGCGCGGCGGATGAAGAGGCCCTTGCCGCTGCCGACCTCGATCTCGAGGGGGCGGTCGGCGTCGAACAGGCTCGCGCCGTTCTCCCACGGGTTGGGCAGCTCTTCGAACTCCAGCAGCTTGCCGGTCAGGTCGAGGCCCTCGTGGATCTTCTTAACAGCGCGTCGGCCCATTGCGAGTAGCGAGCGGGGAGTGAGAGTCTAGGGGGGGTCTATAAAGCGTCGAGAGCAGGGCGCGAGTCGGCGGTCAGCGACTCAGAACTCGAACACGTCGCGGCTCTCGCTCCGCCAGTCCGTATCGGGGGGCTCGGCGCCGAGCATCAGGAGGGGACCCATCACCACGCCCGCCACGAAGCCGCCGATGTGGGTCCAGTAGGCGACCTGATCGCCCACCGCCGGTCCGCCGAGGGCGCCGAGCGCTTGGATGCCCCCCGCGAGGTTCAGCAGGAGCCAAACGCCCAGGACCAGCGCGCTGGGCAGCGAGAAGATCCAGGGGATGCCGAGGAAGACGAGCGTCATGACCTTCGCCTTCGGAAACGTAACGGCGTACGCCCCCAGCACGGCGGCGACGGCTCCGCTCGCGCCGATCAGCGGGATGGTGCTCGTCGAGTCGGAGGCCCAGTGCGCAAGCACCGCGACGATGCCGCCCAGGAAGTAAAAGAACAGGTAGACCGGCCGGCCCATCCGGTCCTCGACGTTATCACCGAAAACCCACAGCATCCACATGTTGGCGATCAGGTGCAGCAGCCCGCCGTGCAGGAACATCGACGAGACCATCGTGCCGTACACGGTCGCCGCGTCGGTTGTGAGCTGGCGTTGGACCTTCTGCCCGGGCTGCTCCGCGAGCTCCTCGGGCAGCTCGATCTCGACCGGCACCGGCTGGGGGTCGTCGATCTGGGTGAGCCGCTGGGGGATGAAGCCGCGCTCGTAGATCGTGTCGATGTACGAGAGCACGCCTCCCTGGAACGACCAGAAGAAACAGACGACGTTCGCCACGATCAGCAGCACCGTGACCAGGGGCCAGCGGCGGTGCGGGTTCTTGTCGTAGAGGGGCAGCAGCATCGCGGGCGTTCCCGATCCGAAGGGGGGCGTCGGCTACCGCAAACTATAGTCGCTCGCGGGCGAGCGGTGGGGGGAACACCTCGGCAGAACACCGGGCGGCTCACTTCTTGGCGAGCGCATCGCGTAGGGCGTCGACCGGCAGCGGGACGCCCATCAGCTCGCCCTCGCAGGCGATCATGTCGCCGACCAGGCACTGGAAGCGGGCGCGGATCATGCGCCCCCGGCGGACCTTCACGGCCTGGGCGACGATCAGGAGGCGATCGCCCGGCGTGACGGCGCCGCGGAAGCGGACCTCGTCGAGTCCGCCGAACCCGACCATCTCGCAGCCGAGCAGGTCGTGCCGCATGACGAAGAACGAGCAGAGCTGCGCGGCGGCCTCGCACATGATGACGCCCGGCATGATCGGCATGCCCGGCATGTGGCCGCTGACCCAGAACTCGTCTTGGCTCAGGTCCTTGTAGCCGGCGAAGACATTCGACTCGACGTCTTCGTAGACGATGGCCGTTAGCTGCTCGATCGCGTCGCGCTGGGGGATCAAGCGGCGGATCTCCTCGATGCCCGCAATCGGGTTATCGAGGTCGAGCTGCGAAGGATCGAGGATCAGGTCTTTCGCCGACACGAGAGACCTCCGACACGCGGGGTGTAAAGAGAACGAACAACGCGCCGGCGGACCGGGCGTTCTCGGGATTGGAGAGGCAAGCGGGCGCCGGAGATCAGGTCTTGATCTTCTGGCGACGCTGCTTGCGGGGACGGCTGCACGCGGGGCGGGCGCCGTGGTTGGCTTTCTTGACTCGGCGACCGGGCTTGGCCATCGCGGGGTCTCCAGTAGGTGTTGCTGGGGATCGGTTCAGATCGAGCCCCGGAGTCTAACAGAGCCGATTGCCCCTGACGAGGCGGTAAATCGGGCTCCTCCCGTCTGTTTTCGGGGTTTAGGGCCCCTCAGTTAAGCCCCGCTCGGGCTCCCTGGAAGAAAGACCGCAACCCTCCTCACCGTCTGGAATCGCCTTCAACGCAGGTCCCACGCCGTGACCCACTCCTTGGCGGTCTGACGCAGGCCGAAACGCTCACGGAGCCGCTTGTCCATATCGGTCAGGTGCCCGGCGCCGTAGAAGATGGCCAGCGAACGCTCCCCCCGGCCGATCTGGCGGGCGAGCACGTCCATCGCCGTGCGGTTCCGCTCGTGGATGAGCGTCGTCCCCTTCTCCCCGCCGAAGCTGGTCAGCAGCCCCTCCAGCTGGGTGAGCTGGCCCGCCATGGCGATCTTCATCTGCCGGGGGCGGTCGTCGGAGAACATCGCCCGCATCAGGTCGAACTCGGCCGATTCGCCTTTCTGAGCCGCTTTGGTCTGCTCGGCGATGCTCTGGCCGACCATGCGGAAGTACATCTTGAGGAACCCCTCGTCCCGCGCCTTCATGCTGGCCATCAGCTCGTCGAACGACATGTCGGCGTGGACGAAGTTGGGGCGGGTGTAGTCGACGATCTCCAGCTGGTGCTCCAGGTCGAGCATCCCCTTCATGCCGTTCTGCATCGCGCCGAGGGCGTTGTCGGTCTTCACCTTGCCGCCACGCGGCACAACGGTCCCCTCGGGGGCGACCAGCTCGTACAGCACGGCCCCGTACACCTTGAAGCGGCCGTTGAGGGCCTCGTAGTAGGCGTGGTCGCCTACGTGGATCGCTCCGACCAGATCGACCGCCACGGCCCGCCGGCTCCCCTGGGGGATCCCTTCGTAGCGGGCGATGGCCGTCTGCAGGCCGATCGGTTCGCCCTGGTCGTTGCGGAGGCAGCGGACCCACTCGTCGTCGCCCGGTTTCTTGGTTTCAGTTGCCGGGGCGGTGGCGGTGCGTTGGGCTTCGGCGGGCGACAGGGCCGCCAGTGCTAGCAGCCAGGCGTAGCGCGCCAGCCGGGGTAGGGGGCGGAACACGGCGGACCTCGAACGTTGCAGCAGGGGGATAGAAGGGCTCGGTTCCCTCCCTTTCTACCACTCCGGCGGCGTTGGGCCAGCGGATCGGCGTCTGCGAAAGGATTCGTGCGCCGTCACGCTAGCTTGGGCGAATCGCTGCGAAAGCCTTGATTCCTAGGCGAAAGGCCCCAGGGGCCGGGCAGACCGGACAACCGTCAGGCGCGGAAAAACCGGCAAGGTTTGCCAATGCTACTCAACTGGAGCAACCGGCGCTCCCGATACGAGTAGCACAGACCGAATCCGGGCGTCGCCGCGAGTGCGTCGTTGCGCCCCAATAAATCGCCGTTGAACTTAAGCGATAGACCCTTGCTGAGGGAGCCGATGTCCGCCAAGCGAATGAGCCTGCTGGCTACCGCCGCCATCCTGGGAGGCGTCCTTGCGCCGACCGCCACCAGTTGGGCCCAGCCCGCGCTGGGGTACGGGACCAAGTCGATCGTTGACCACAACGATCTTCGCTGGTTCGAACCGGTCGAACTCGACCTCGACGGGCAGATGCCCCGCCGAGACGCCGGGTTCTTCTTCACGGCGGACAAGCTGTGGTGGGGAACGATCCACCCGAAGTTGGAGATCGGTCAGGAGGGCCTGACAGTCGATAGCGAGCGGATCTACCGCGCCCCAAGCAACGACACCGCCTTCTTGGCGTTGACCCAGACCCAGGGGTTTGGGTTTATCAATGACCTGGACGAGAATCTCTCGTATAGCGGGATTAAGTTCGTGGTTGCGAACACCCAAGGCACCGATTCCTTGACCGACGATACGGTCATGGACTTCGATACCACAGGTATCCTAACGGTCGCGGGGCTAAAGACCGCCGTTGAGGCATTCAATGCCGATCCGGTCAATATTGCGGCCAACATGGTCGCACGTGTTGGAGGAGAGCCGCGCCCGTACCAAGTGCGCAACGGCATCCGTGACGCGTTGCCCGACGCTGGGTTCTCATGGGGTGAGCGCTACGAGTTCGGATACAGCGACGGCGACAACGGCTGGATGATGACCGTTCTCGACGGCCCCGAGTCGCGGGCGGGCGGCACCTACGGAGCTGGCGAAGGCCACATCTACTTTAGCCAGTCGGGAACTGAGATCTTCGGCGCCGACCCCTACTTCCTGAGTGACCTTGATGACGACGATGGCGACGGCATCGGCGACGGTGACGGCGAGGGGGACACTGTTGATATCTGGGCCTTTGGCTTCGGCAGCGTGCCGGTCAACTTCAATCTGCCGACCCCCGATTTCCTGTCAGGCTACCGCGACTACTACGACAATAGCGTCGGCGCGAGCGGTGGCGTGACCGCTGGTCCGATCATGTACGTGGGCAACTACGGCGCCGCGTTCGACGATCTCCAAACGGTTAACCTCGGGGTGAACCCGAGTTTCAATGGAGTGGATGTCAACGGCGCGGTCGGAGCCATTGGGGATTACAGCCTCGAAGCGAGCGATCCGCCGACAACCGACCCGAACGAGACGGCCCTCGATCAGCAGATCAGTATCATGCTGGCGGACATCAACAGTGCTCTAACGGCCACGTCCGGTCTCGATGATGAAGATCAGCTTGTGCTTGCTCCCTTCTTCGGCAACGCACAGAATGCAATCCTCGCTCTGCAAACCGCTCAGAATCTTGCTGCGGCAGGCAACGGGGGGATGGTGCCTCCGAATGTACTTGATGCGGAGATCACAGCCGTTCTACAGTCGCTCACCGCTCTGAACGTGGCGTTGTCGGGCGTCGTCCTGGAGGTCGATGACGCCGACGGTGGTGATGTCGTAGTGAACGAAGCTCAGCGGGTTGCCGACGATATCGATGGAAACGGCCAAGCCGGAACCTTCCAGGTCCTCGCCGACATCGATGGTGACGGCGTTATCGAAGCGGGCGAGGTGGTCGGCATCATCAACAACTTCGGGGACCTGCACACGTTCAACGTCTTCTTCGATCAGGTGACGATCCGGAACAACACTGAGATCGATGGCGTCGAACTGATGCGGACGCATCAGGTTTCCACGCGACACAAGCTGCAGCAAGGCCGCTGGGACGACCTCCGTTTGGCCTATGGCGTGCGGTTCCTTAACATCGAGGATGACTTCTACTTCGAAGGTATTGGTAGCATCCTCGGTCGCACCTGGGTGAACACGAACGCGGAGAACCAGATCATCGCCCCGCAACTCGGTCTGAAGTGGACCCGCCGGGACGGCCCCTGGAACTTCGTGCTCGAGGCCCGCGGCGCCGTGGGTTACAACGTGGTGGATGTCGATCAGGAAGGGATCTTCGGGTACGAAGCGATCCCAGGCGCCCTGAACCGCTCGGCGACGGCCCGCACCACGACCTCGGTCGATGGCTTCCGCTATGACGAGTTCTCGCCGATCGGGGAGCTGCGGGCTCAGCTTCGCTACCGAGTGGCTGAGGCCGTTTCGCTGCAGGCCGGCTATACAGCCAAGTACGTTGGCAACATCCACCGTGGCGGCGATAGCACCAAGTGGAACGCCCCGGATTTTGGGGTGCATGATCACACAGGCGACATCTTCACCAATGGCCTGAACATCGGTATCGAGCTGCGTCACTGAGAAACGCCGCCAAAATCACGATCGCTCTTTCCGGGGGCGGGCCGCAATGCGGCCCGCCCCTTTTTCGTTTCTGCAGGTCGTTGCGGCTGGAGCGGTTGGACCGCGGCCCGCCCCCGCCGGTCCGCCCGGGCGACGCAGCTCGACGGGCGTGCTGGCGCCCGATCGGTCGATCTCTGAGGGAAAGAGTCAGGCTCTTCTTCGACCCGTCGCTTGCGGATGGCCGCAGGCGACGGGTAGAAATTGCCCAATACGTCCAGTTTAATGCGGCCCCGCCTACCAGTTGCCTTGAAACCCGCCGCACCGGGTATCAGGGCGGCTTCATCCATCCTGAGAGAGCGCCGTGGCAGCCTCTGATTCCTTCGAGACTTACGGCCTGACCCCCGACATCGTCGATCTGGTGGGACTTCTCCGCCAGCGCGCACGCACGTTGGGGCACCAGCGCGCCTTCACCTTCTTGATCGATGGCGAGCAGCAGCGCGAGCACCTGAACTACGGCCAACTCGACGCCCGCGCTCGCGCGATCGCCGGCTACTTGCAGAGCCGCGGCTTGGCGGGCGAGCGGGCTCTCTTGCTGTACCCGTCGGGGCAGCAGTTCATCGCGGCGTTCTTCGGGTGCCTGTACGCCGGTGTCGTGGCCGTGCCCGCCTATCCGCCGCGGCGGAACCGGAACCTGGAACGCATCCGCTCGATCGTCGGCGACGCCGAGCCGAAGATCTGCCTGACCACCGACGACGTGCTCGGACGCATCGAGCCGATCCTCGACGAGACGCCCGACCTGGCCGCGCTCGAATGGAAGTGCACCCGCGAGCTCGGCGAGTCGGACGCGGCGGCCTGGGCCGACCCGCAGATCACGCCCGACACGCTCGCTTTCCTGCAGTACACCTCCGGCAGCACCGGCACGCCGAAGGGCGTGATGGTCAGCCACGGCAACCTGCTGCACAACACGCAGCTGATCTCCCGCGCGTACCAGGCGCCGGCGGACGGCTTGGGCATGACTTGGCTCCCGCTCTACCACGACATGGGCCTGATCGGCGGCATCCTGCAGCCGATCTACTTCGGCCGTCCCACCAACGTGATGACGCCCACGCACTTCCTGCAGAAGCCGCTCCGCTGGTTGCGGGCGTTGTCGGACACGGGCGCTTCGATCAGCGGCGGGCCGAACTTCGCCTACGACCTGTGCGTCGATCGTGTCACCGACGAGGAGAAGAAGACGCTCGACCTGAGCCAGTGGCAGATCGCCTTCAACGGCGCCGAGCCGGTCCGCGCCGAGACGCTCGACCGCTTCGCCGAGGCGTTCGCCGAGTGCGGTTTCCGCCGCGAGGCGTTCTACCCCTGCTACGGCCTGGCGGAGGGGACGCTGATGGTGACCGGCGGCGACAAGCTCATCGCCCCACCGATGCGCTCGTTCGACGCCGAGGCGATGCAGGCGGGCCGCGCCGAAGCCGCCGCCGAGGGCGCTGAAGGCTCGGTCCAGTTGGTCAGCTCGGGGCACAGCGCGAAGGACCAGACCGTGCTGGTGGTCGATCCCGAGACCCTTGCTGAGCAGCCGATGGGCCGCGTGGGCGAGATCTGGGTGCAGGGCCCCAGCGTCGCCAAGGGGTACTGGCGTCGCGAGGACGCAACCGCCGAGACCTTCCTCGCCAAGACGGCCGACGGCCGGGGCCCCTTCATGCGGACGGGCGACCTCGGTTGCCTGCACACCGCCGCGGACGGCCAGCCCGAGCTCTTCGTCAACGGCCGTCTGAAGGACCTGATCATCCTGCGCGGCGTGAATCACTACCCGCAGGACCTGGAGACCACCGCCGAGGAAGCTCACGAGGACTTGCCGGTCGGCGCCGGCGCGGCGTTCGCCGTTGGGGCGGATGGCGCGGAAGAGATGGTGCTGGTCCAAGAGGCCCCGCGCAACCGCCAAGCGGACCTGAAGGAGGTCTGCGGAGCGATCCGCTCTCAACTCGGCAAGCTGCACGAGGTGAGCCCGCGCGAGGTTGTGCTGATCAAGCCGAACTCGATCCCCAAGACCTCCAGCGGCAAGATCCAACGCCACGCGGCCCGCGCCGCCTACGAGGCGGGCGAGTTGGAAGTGGTCGCCGTCTGCCCACGCGACGGCTCGGTCGAGGTGCTCCGCGCACGCCGACGCCGCGAGGCGGTCGATCGACCCGCCGTGGAGAAGAAACCCGTCGCGGCGTCAGCGCCTTCCGCAGCGGCCGACCCGAACGACACCTCCGAACGCGTGTTGGCGGTCGTCCGCTCGGTCGCCCAGGAACGGGCCACGAACCTGACGCTCGACACGGACATCGCCGGGATGGGGCTCGACTCGCTCGAGCGGATGGAGATCGTCTCGCTGCTGGAGCAAGACTTCGGCGGGCGTTTCACGGAAGAAGCGATCCTCACCATGGAGACCAGCCGCGACGTTGTCGAGCAGGTCAATCGGTGTCTGCTGGGGGAGTCCAATGGCGGCTCGACCCGCCGTCCGCCCCCGGCACGGGGCCCAGCGGCAAACGGACCAGCGACCGGCGCAGCCGAACGCCGCGAGACGCCTGAGTCGGACTACGTCTTCTCCGAGTCGCCCGAGTACCAGCGGCTGCAGCAGACCAAGCAGCTCGCGGAGCTGGCGGGCCTGAAGAACCCGTACTTCACGCAGCACGAAGGGGTGACGAGCGACACGGCTCGCATCGGCGGGAAGGAGTACGTGAACTTCTGCAGCTACAACTACCTCGGCATGTCCGGCGAACCGTCGGTCTCCGACGCGGCCCAGCAAGCGATCGAGCAGTTCGGCACGAGCACCTCCGCCAGCCGCGTGGTCTCCGGTGAGAAGACGGTGCACCGCGAGTTGGAGAAAGGGATCGCCGACTTCATCGGCGTCGACGACGCGATCGTCATGGCGAGCGGCCACTGCACCAACGAGTCGGTGATCGGCCACCTGCTCGGCCCCGGCGACCTCGTGCTGCACGACGCGCTCGCGCACAACAGCATCATCCAGGGCTGCAAGCTCTCCGGCGCGTTGCGGCGGGCCTTCCCGCACAACGACGCGGCCGCCTGCGAGAAACTCCTCGAGCAGTACCGCGGCGAGTACCGCAAGGTGCTAATCGTCATCGAGGGCGTCTACAGCATGGACGGCGACTTCGCCGACATCCGCCCCTTCGTCGACATGAAGGAACGCCACAAGGCGTGGCTCATGATCGACGAGGCGCACTCGATCGGCACCATGGGGCCGACCGGCCGCGGCATGAGCGAGTACTGGGACGTCGAGCCCCGCCGTGTCGACCTCTGGATGGGCACCATCAGCAAGGGCTTGGGCAGTTGCGGCGGCTACATCGCCGCGAGCCGCGAGATCATCGAGTACCTGAAGTACACCGCTCCGACGTTCGTCTTCTCGGGCGGCGTGTCACCCGCGAACACGGCGGCTGGCCTGGCCGCGCTGCGGGTGCTCGACGCGGAGCCCGAGCGTGTGGCGAAGCTGCACGAGAACTCCGCGCTATTCCTGAAGCTGGCGAAGGAGGCGGGCTTCGACACGGGCCCCTCGCAGGGTTCGCCCGTCGTGCCGATCATCACGGGCGACTCACGGATGGCGCTCGCGCTGTCGATGGCCATGTTCGAGCGGGGCGTGAACGTCCAGCCGATCCTCCACCCGGCGGTGGAGGAGGCCGCGGCCCGGTTGCGGTTCTTCGTCACCTCCGCCCACAGCGAAGAGCAGATCCGCACGGCGATCGCCGCCCTCGTGGACGCCCGCGAGGAAGTCGCTCTGAAGCTCGCGAAAATAGACCCCGCGGCAATACCGCAGGCGGGCAAGGGCGAAACGATGATCGGCGCCTCCTCCGCGTCGCGCCTGAACGACGGGCCTCCGGCGGCGGTTTGACCTATAATGCAGCTCTCCGGGCGCTGACGCTTACGGCTCGCTGTCAGGCTTAACGGCGAGCCGTAAGCGTCAGCGCACGGAGCGGACTCCCGTTGTTTAACCTGTGCTAGGGCTACCCGATGTCGCAAGCGATCGTCGATCCCATCGAACTCCGTCGGTTCGCGAACAACTTGCGTCGCTTCAACGGCGAGCTCGAGGAGCGCATGACCTCCCTGGCCGCACAGCTGCACGCGCTGGGCACGAGCTGGCGCGACCAGGAGCACAAGAAGTTCACCGAGGACTTCGAGCAGCAGATGAAAGCGATTCAGCGCTACATCGAAACGACGAACGAGCACGCCCCGTTCTTGATCCGCAAGGCGGAGCGGATCGAGGAGTATCTCCAGCAACGGTAGGCCCCTGACGTTCGAGTCACTCCCGCGTCACTCCCCCTTCCGCCTTCCCCATTCCCCCTTTGGTTCATGCCCGCCAAGGTCGAATCGTTCGAGGCGTTGGAGCTTGTTCGCGACGAGCTGATCCGCTTCAAGCAGCGCTCGACCGACGGTATGGGTGAGTTGGCGGGCGAGATCCGCCGGGTGCTCGACTGGATCGAGCACGATCGGCCCGCCTACTGGAAGATGCGCGTCAGCAAGGCGTTCGACGCCGTCGGCGAGGCGAAGGCGAACCTCTCCCGCTGCCTGATGTACCCGCTGAACGACGAGACCCCCTCGTGCGCCGAAGAGAAGGCCGAGCTGAAGAAGGCTCAGGCGTACCTCGCCCACTGCGAGGAGAAGCAGCGCCGCGTCCGTGAGTGGGTGCGCGTCCTCCGGCACGAGATGCACGAGTACGAGGGGCGCATGTCGCAGCTCAAGTCGCTCGTGGAGATCGACACGCCGCGCACCATCGCGCTGATCGAACGCCAGACCGAAGCGCTGGAGCGATACCTCTCGGGCACGCCCGCGGCCCCGTTGCCCAAGGCGGAGCCGGTCGAAGCCGAAGAACCCAAGTCGGAGGAGGAGTCGGCATGAAGTCGTGCGATCTCGACACGGGAGCCGGCCGGCTCCGGCGGGGGCTCAAGGACGTCTACCGCGTGTGGGAAGAGGCCTCCGAGGAGTGGAACGACTCGGCGTCGCGGGCCGTCTTCGAGGAGCACCTGGAGCCGATGGCGCCGGTTGTGAAGACGGCGCTCGACGCCGTGGGCCGGATGCGCCAGTTGCTCCAGCAAGCCCAGCGCGACCTGGAGGGCTGACCCCCACTTTCTAGGTAGACTAAAGCGTCCCCACCCCCTCTCCGCTGACCGCAGGCTTCCCCTTGTCGCAACTCTCGACCCGCCGACAGATGGAGCTCTTCCAGGCGCTCCGCGACGCGGCGGCGGAGCGGCACGCGGAGGAGGCCCGCATCGCGAAGACGCGTTCCGTGGCGAGCCGAGAGTCCCTGGCCCGCCGCGACAAACGCCGCCGCGACGTCGAGGAAGCGCACCGCGTCGAGCGGGAGTCGGTCGATGGCGAGGCGGAGGGTCGGCGTTCGATGCTGGTCGCTTCGTACGAGGCGACGCGCGACCGGACCCAGGCCGAGTACAAAGAACGCCGCACTAAGGCGGAGAGCCGCGCGGCCAAGATCACCAAGCAGGCCGAGCAGGAGAAGAAGGAGCAGGGGTGGGAGATCCTCACCCTCTTCGACGCGGCGAGCAAGAAGCCGCCCGAGAAGCTCAAAGGGTACCGCAAGCGGCTCAAGGCGTTGCGAGCCGAGCTCGAGGCGATCGCCGTCGAGGCGGTCACCATCGCCCGCGATCGTGGCCTGGCCGACGCCGACTACGCGCTGGCGCCGATCCCGGAGCCGAGCGAAGACCCCGCGGCGGACGACGCCGCCTGCCAAGCCGCGGCCGAGAACGCCCGCGAAGCGGCCGGCGCCGCGAAGACTTCGACGCAAACGCTCTACGACCAGACGCTGCCGCGTCTGCTCGGCAGCGCGATCCCGGCCGGCACGTTTCTTGGCATGCTCAGCGCGGCCCTGCCGACCGCGGGCTACACGATCGGCTGGTCCGATTGGCGGACGTACGCGATCGGCGTGGGCTCGGCGGTCGTGACGGCGCTGGTCGCCTACTTCGCCCCGCGCTCGAAGGCCCGCCGCATGACCCGCGAGGGTTTCGCCGCGGCCGAAAAAGCATTGCGTGAGGCCGAGTCCGCCATCCACGACGCCAACGCGGCGGCCGTCGCGCGGGCGAACAACGAACTGGCCGCGCTCCGAGCGCAACGCGACGCCGACGTGAAGGCGCTCGAAGAGAAGACCGAGCGCACCATCCGCGAAGCGGCCGAAGCCCGCGACGCGGAGCTCGCCGAGATCAGCCGCGTCTTCCCGGCGAAGCTGGCCGAGCTGCGCGACCAGCAGACCGCCTCGATGGGCGACCTGGAGCGTGAGAACGCGGAGCGCGTCTCCGAGATGACCCAACGCCGCGACGAGCGGATCGCCCGCATCGAAGCGGACCACGCCTCCGACACGAAGACGATCGAGGAGGAATCCGAGTCGGCGTGGCAGACGATGTTCGAGCGGTGGCTCACCTCGTACGACGACGTCCGCGCCGAACTGCGTGACATGCGGAGCGAGTGCCAGCGGCTCTTCCCCGACTTCGCGACGACCGATTACCCCGCCGACGCCACGGCCGAGGGCGTCCTCTGGCGGCCGCCCGCCGCCCCGCCGGCCGCGATCGCCTTCGGCAGCACCCAGCTCGACCTGGCGGAGGTCGCCCACGGCCTGTCCGACGACGAGCGGCTCCGCCCGCCCGAGACGCGCCTCGAGTCGCCCGCCCTGATGACTCTCGCCGAGCACCCGAACCTGCTGCTCACCGCCACGGGCGAAGGACGCAAACGGAGCGTCGAGCTGCTGCGCGTGATGATGCTCCGCTTCCTCACGGCGATGCCGCCCGGCAAGGTCCGGTTCACGATCCTCGATCCGGTCGGCCTCGGCGACAACTTCCAGGCGTTCATGCACCTGGCCGACGCCGACGAGCAGCTGATCAACGGGCGGATCTGGAGCCAGACCCGCGACATCGAGGAGCAGCTCGGCCGTCTGACCAACCACATGGAGACGGTCATCCAGAAGTACTTGCGGAGCGAGTACGAAGACATCCACGAGTACAACGCCCAGGCGGGCGAGGTCGCCGAGCCGTTCCAGGTGCTGGTCGCCGCCGGCTTCCCGAGCAACTTCAGCGAGCTGGCGGGACGCCGGCTCGTGAGCCTCGTGACGGGCGGGCCGCGCTGCGGTGTGTACACGCTGCTCGGGGTCGACGACGCGGCGCGGCTGCCGACCGATTTCCGCCTCGACGAGCTGAAGGACAACTCGGCGTGGCTCGATTGGGAGAAGGAAGCCGAGCGGTTCGCGTGGCGCCGCCCGCCGCTCGAAGAGCTGCCCCTCGAGCTGGCCGAGGAACCCTCCAACGAGCGGGCGATCGAGGTCATCAAGAACGCCGGCCTCGCCGCGAAAGCCGCTGTGCGGGTCGAGGTGCCGTTCAGCGTCGTCGAGCCCCCGCCCGGCGAGCTGTGGACCGAGTCGTGCGGCAGCGAACTCCGCGTGCCGATCGGCCGCGCCGGCGCGAAGAACCTACAAGAGGTCCGCCTTGGCAAGGGAACGTCCCAACACCTGCTCGTAGCGGGCAAGACCGGTTCGGGTAAATCGACCTTCCTGCACGCGATGGTCACCAGCGCGGCGATGCACTTCGGGCCGGACGAGGTCGAGTTCTACCTGGTCGACTTCAAGAAGGGGGTCGAGTTCAAGTCGTACGCCACGCACCGGCTGCCGCACGCGCGCGTCATCGCGATCGAGAGCGAACGCGAGTTCGGGCTCAGCGTGCTGGAGCGGCTCGACGACGAGCTGCGCATCCGCGGCGAGAAGTTTCGCGCCGTGGGCGTGCAGAACCTGGCCGATTACCGCGAGAAGCGGCCCGACGAGAAGGTCCCCCGTGTGCTGCTGGTTGTCGACGAGTTCCAGGAGTTGTTCACCGAGGACGACCGCCTGGCTCAAGAGTCGTCGCTGCTGATGGACCGCCTCGTCCGGCAGGGCAGGGCCTTCGGCATGCACGTGGTGCTCGGCACGCAGACCCTCGCCGGCGCCTACTCGATCGCCCGCAGCACGCTCGGCCAGATCGCCATCCGCGTGGCGCTGGAGTGCAGCGAGACCGACGCCCACCTGATCCTCAGCGACGAACGCAACACGGCCGCCCGCTTCCTCAGCCGCCCCGGCGAGGCGATCTACAACGCGCAGAACGGGCTGGTCTCCGCCAACGAGCCGTTCCAGGTCGTCTGGCTTCCGGACAAGGAGCGGGCCAAGAAGCTCGACCAGATCGACGAGTACCGCCACCGCCGCGAGCTTCCGCGCCCCGAGACGATCGTCTTCGAGGGCAACGCGCCGGCCGACCCGCTCAAGAACCTGCCGCTGAACGAACTGCTAACCGGCGAGGCGCCGCCGCCCAAGCCGGGCCGCCCCGCGCCGGCGTGGGTCGGCGCCGCCGTGGCGATCAAGCCGCCCGCGTCGGTCGACTTCGGCCGGCACCCGGGCGCGAACCTGCTGTGCGTCGGGCCGCACGAGCCCGCGGCGCTCGGCATGCTCAGCTCGGCCCTCGTGTCGCTGCTCGCCGCCGAGCCGGCGGCGAAGGCCTACCTGCTCGACGGGACCCGCCCGGGCGAGGAGTCCGAGGGCGTCTGGCAGCGCGTTGTCCACGCCCTTCCGGGCGAGGCTCAGATGGTTGACCAGTCGGGCCTCGGCCGCGCGATGACCGAGCTGACCGAGGAGCTGGCCCGCCGCGAGTCGGCCGCCGACGATCCGAACGCCCCGCTCCCGCCGCCGATCTACGTGGTGCTGCACAACGCGGCCCGCTTCCGCGAGCTCCGCAAGCGCGAGGACGACTTCAGCTTCGGCGGGTCGGGCGACGAGCCGAAGAAGCCCGACGCCCAGTTCGCCGAGATCGTGAAGAACGGCCCGGCCCTGGGCATCCACGTCATCCTCTGGTGCGACTCGTACAACAGCACGTCGCGGATGCTCGACCGCCAGATGCTGCGTGAATTTGCCCTGCGGATCGCGATGCAGATGTCGGCGGGCGACTCGTCGCACCTGATCGACACCCCGGCGGCGAGCGACCTGCAGATGCACCGCGCGCTGCTCTACAACGACGAGACCGGCCAGGCCGAGAAGTTCCGGCCTTACGGCGCGCCGAGTGATGAGTGGTTGGAGCGAGTGAAAGAGGCGGCGGCGCAGCGGGCGTAAACTAGAAAAGAGTCACACGATGTTCAGGTTTCCTGATAGTATCAGCCTCGTCGCGGCACTTGCCCTAATTGCCCTTACGCAGGGATCGACGATGGCTCAAGAGGAAGATAGTTGGGATGAATCAGACCGCGAAGATTTACGCGAGACCCTTCGCTGGGTCGTAGTTGGTGAGTCACGCTTAGCTCAAAGCAGAGCTGAAGAGATCATCGATTCTTGCAAAGCTGTGTACATCGAGGATACGGCTCCTGAAGATGAGTTCGCGCAGTTCGAGGCTTACGCACAATTGGAGCTGAACCGCTTCGTCGAGAAGTACGAATCGGAGAAGAAGGCTTGGCCGGACAAGACCGAGTGCGATCGGCTGGATGCTGTACAAGAATCCCTGCAAGAGAAAGGGATTGTACTGTGGCAGGCTGCACCCTGCTGTGATTCTTGCACGATGGGTGAGTTCTCGGATCGTGTCGACTCGCTGGAAAAAGAAGATCCTCGACTGCGAGAGAGGCTGAGAGGCTACGCATTCTTCATCGATCAGAATATGGCCGAGATGCTATCGGATGGACCTATCATCGATGTCTACCTGGGTTACGGTTCTATCGGAGGCGGGGATGAAATCGATGAAGACGAGTATCGTCGCCGTGCATTGGCGATTGGTCACGAGGTTGTGGAAGAGCTGTCTAATGGCGGCCTCAAGGTTGAGTGGAACGGCGATTTCAGCAAGAAAATCGGCTTGAGTATCGATTGGAAGCGACGCACTCCGCTGCAATAATCTGTATCACTGCTCTCATGGTCTCCTGTATCTGGTCAATCCCATGCCCGCCAAGCTCACGGCCGAACAGCTTTCCGAGATCGCCGCCCATCCGGGGGAGCCGATCCCGTTGATCGACGAGGCCGGCGACACGGGGTTCTACATCATCCCCGCGACGCAGCTCACGGGGCTCGAAGCGGCGGCCAGGAGAGAGAGCGGGGCCACGGCTGAAAGGCTCCGTGCGATGATCGACGAGGCCGATCGGGCGCCCGACTTGGAAGCCGACGAGTTCCGACGACGCGTTGAGGCGATGGTCGATCAGCGTCGTTCGTCATGACACGCGTCGTTTATAGCGAAGCCTGCTTGAAGGACTTTGCTGAGGTTCTCGACTACTACGATCGCGTTGCCCCAGAGCAAGCCGGAGGTGTTGTACGGGAGTTGATGGACTTCTGTGAGCTAATCTCAACTCAGCCGCGGATGGGCGCCGTAGCCGAGAGCATCTCCCCAGGGCTGCGTTGCATCACGCACGGTCGCTATGTGATCTTCTATCGCTACGATGAACGGGAGCAGGCGGTGCGGATCCGGCGAGTGCTCCATCACAGCCGTGACACGGGTTCGCAATCGTTCGAGTGAGCGCAGCCGCCCTCACGCTCCCCTCCTTCTTCTCGACGCAACGACTCCCAGCAGTCCAAGCCCCACAATCGACCCGCTCCCCGGCTCCGGCACCACGGTCAGCACGCCGGAGATGCCGTACATCGACGCCTCGAGGTCGGTCATGAAGAGGTCATCCCAGGCGATCCAGCCGGAGTCGAGCGTGGTGATGAGACCGTAGTTCACCGTGTCGCCGCCGAGCGGCAGCTGGGCGGTCCCGTCGGGCCCGGTGCCGGTCCAATTCAGTTCGGTGCCGAACTCTGGGAAGGGGTTTTGGTAGATCGTGCTCGCGACCGAGCCGTCCCAGAGGTCATCGTAGTTATCGGCGACGCGCGTCAGGCCGTCGATCTGGTAGATCGGCACGCCCGTCGGGCCCAGCGGCGAGGGGTCGGTCGCCGTGTTGTCGATCGCGTCGACCGTCCGCGTCGAGGCGATCGCCCGCCACTTGGTGCTCAGGCCCTCGATCAGGCTGCCGGGCGCCGTCGCCTCGGCGGTCACGAAGGCGTTGTAGTCGTTGATGTCCTGGCTCGTGGCGTCTCGTCGGCTCGAGGTCTGGAAGACCAGCCGGTACTGGTCACCCGGGTTCAACCCGTCCGGGTGATAGATCGACGCGGCTGAGCCGACCGAGGCGCCCGTCAGGCCGAGGGTGGTGAGGGCGAGCAGAACGGCGTACGGGGCGGGGCGGGTCACGGCGGGGGCTGCATCGGCGGGGCGGATCGGTACTCCTGAGCCATCGGCTCTGGGATGCCAATCCACAGCCGTCGCGCTAACCCGACAGCGATTTACTCCCCAAACCGCACGCGGAACACGAACGCCGCCTCGCAGGGAGCCTCACCCTGGGCCTCGATAACGAGGGCGTCGTCGGCTTGGCGCCAGGTGATCGCGTTCTCGCCGCTCACGAGCTCGACCGAGGCGATCGGCCGCGGGTCGTGCGGGTTGCCCGCGGCGAGCGACTCGATGCGGAAGACGCCGTCCGCCGGCCAGGCGAGGGGCATCGCGTAGAGGACGCCGTCCTTCGTTGTGAAGCGGACGTCGGCGGCGGAGGCGGCGGTGTCGTCGTACTCGGTGTGGTGCCCCGTATCGACCTTCATTGGGCCCTCGCCGTAGACCTTCCAAGGCCGGGTTTCGTAGATCGCCTCGCCGTTGGTGCGGAGCCACTCGCCGAAGGCGCGGAGGATCCTCTGCTCGTCGGGTCCGATCGTGCCGTCCGCCTTCGGGCCGACCGACAGCAGGTAGCAGCCGTTCTTGCTGACGATGTCGACCATCTCATCGATCAGTCGGTCGGGCGACTTGTAGTTCTCGTTGACGACGTAGGTCCATGAGACCTTCCCCACCGCGGTGTCGGTCTGCCACGGGTTCGGGTTGATGTCGCTCATGCGGCCGCGCTCGATGTCGAGCACGATGAGGTCCTCGGGGAAGGACTCGAAACGCATGTTCTTGTCCTGGAAGACGACCTCCTTGTCCCACTCGAGACCCTTGTTGTAGTAGTAGGCGAGGATCTTCTTGTGGACCGGCGCGAAGCCCGGCTTATCGAGGCCGAAGTCGAACCAGAGGATGTCCGGTTCGTACTGATCAACGAGGTCCGTGGTGCGGTTCCACCACTGGTCGAGGAACTCCTGCGTGGGCGGGGCCTTCGGATCGACGTCCTCGCCGTACAGGTCCCTGAACTCGGGGTCGTTGGTGTCCCAGGCCGGGTCGGTCTTGGGGTAGTACTCGCGGTTCCAGGCGTAGTGCGAGGAGAGGCCGACCTTCAGGCCTTGCTCGCGGGCCTCATCGACCAGCGGCCGCATCACGTCGCGCTTGGGGCCGGTGTCGACCACGTTCCAGCGCGTGTGCTTCGAGGCGTACATCGCGTAGCCGTCGTGCATCTCGGCGACCGGCACGATGTAGCGCGCGCCCGACTCCTTGAAGAGCTCGACCCACGCCTCGGGATCGTAGTTCTCCATAGTGAAGCGGGGGAAGAAGTCCTTGTAGCCGAACTCGGATTGAGGTCCGAAGTGGGCCGCGTGGTATTTCCACACGTGCACGCCGGCGGGCTGGTAGCCCTTCACGTACATCCACTTGCCGTACTTGTCGTTGCCGACCTGGGGCACCGCGGCGGGGCCCCAGAAGACGAAGACGCCGAACTTGGCGTCGCGGAACCACTCGGGGCACTGGTAGCGGCTGCGGATCGAATCCCAATCGGCCTCGTAGCGGAACTCCTCGCCGAACGCGGTTTGGCAGAGCACCGCGAGGCAGGCGGTCAGGAGCAGGAAGGATCGGGTGACGCGTCGCATGGGTTTCTCTCTGGCGACTCAGGGGAAGTGGCAGAGAGCAAGGATAGTTCGCCGTGGCAGCCCCGCGTAGCGCCTTGCGCTGAGAGTCCCCCAGAAGACGCGATAGCGCACATTCCCAGGGCGCGCGACTCGGCGGCGAGGCGTGCGGATCAAGCGTTCAGGGGGCTGACGGCTCCGTTTCAGCTCTTGGAGGGATTCCAAGCGGCCGCGGCAGTGAGAACGAAGAACAGCAAGCCCAGCGAGTTCGGCTCGGGGACGGCCACGCCGAATTGGGATGAGGGGGCGCCCGAACCCCCGTACTGCGATTGCCAGAGGGCGTAGTCGGCTCCATCAACCACCCCCGCTGACCCGCCACTCTCGTCCCCGTTGCCGTTGAGGCCGAAGCCGCTGTTCAGGTTGTCTCTCCAGACCGTGTAGTCCGCGGCGTCGACGCTTCCGTCGGCGTTGAAATCCCCCGGCAGGCCCTCGGCGTCGGTCCCGAGGAAGACGTCGTCGATGTAGAGGCCGTTGGCGATCTCACCAACCGCGCCCGGAGAGAGTTGGAAGCGGATTTGGAAGGAGTCGACGCCGTCCGGGACGTCGATGTCGCTCACGCCGAAGGTCTGGTAGTCGGTGCCGATCCCTTCGGCGATCAGTGAGTTGAGGAACTCCCCTTTGACCCCGCCGCCATCGCTGGCGTCCTGATCGAGCCACAGGACTTGGTAGAACATGTCGAAGCCGTTGAAGTCGGTCGAATCGACCTTGGCGGAAAAGGAGAGGTTGTAGTTCAGGCTGTTGTCGATGCTGCCGACCGGCTGGAGCTGCTCGATGGTGTACGGGGTCGGGGCGGCCGGGTTGAGGAAGTGGTCGGCCTGCATGTAGGCGCTGTAACTCCCCGAGTTGGGCATGCTGTCGGAGCGGCTACTGCTGCCGCTCGGGCCGCTTGCCTGCAGCCAGTCCGACGCATCGGCGTCCGTCCCCGCCTCGAAACCGGGGTTCAGGATCACGTTGGTCGAAGCCGAGCCGACTCCGCCAATCAGGCTTGCGAACAGCGCGGCGTAGGCAAAGCAGGGGGTGCGGGATAAAGGCATGACGCAGTGGCCTCGCGTGGGGTGAAGGAGACACGCATCAACAAGATGCTGAGAGAAGAGCGGAAGAACTCGGCGCGACTAACGACACACGCCCAAGATCTCCCTCGAAGCACCCTGCCGGGTAACAGTTACGCCATTCGGGTCCTTCGCGGATTCACTCTATCACACTGGGATACAAAGTGGCTCAAGTATCAAACAATAAGATGAGATAGCTGTCAGGCATCCCGGGTGGGTAACTGTTCCTTGAGAGGGTTGATGAAAGCCCGGTGTGGTGGCTGCCGCTTTAATGCTGCTTCAAGAATGAGGGGCGAAGCTCGATGCCGCGACGTCTGCGGGCAAGCCGTTCTGTGGCCTCAAGGATTGTGCATCCCGGGCGCGCGACGGCCGAGACGTACGCTCCTGGGCGAGCCCTACAGCTCGGGCGCCTGCCCGCTGGCGACCTTCTTGCCGTACTGCCGGCGGAGGTACCGGCGGGTGATCGCGCGGTTCACGCGGTCGCGGAGCCAGGGCAGGGGGCGGAAGAGATCGACGATCAGGACGACGCGCACTTGGTCGCTGTGGTTCTCGACCTCGTGGTCCCAGTAGTCGCAGAAGAGGAGGCCCTCGCCATCCCGCCAGGTGTGCCAGTGGTCCTTGATCCGCATGCGGGGCGGCGTGTCGGTCGGCACAACGAGCGGCAGGTGGTAACGGAGGTAGCCCGCGTACGGGCTCTCGTGCGCGGGCACACTCTTGCGTGGCTCCAGGATGCTGAAGAACGCCTGGAACAGGTCGGGGGTCTGGTCGAGCAGCCGGCAGGTCTCCGGGCAGCGGGCGCGGTTCTCCGCGGGCTTGGCGCCCATCGCGTACAGCATGAAGACGCGCCAGCTCGCCTCGCCGTCGGACTCGCTCGAGATGTGCGACCGCCCCGGGTCGATCTCGTGGTAGCGCGGGATGTCGTCGCGCTCCGGCAGGATGCCGGCCAGCTCCGCCCGGATGGTCTCGATCGCCTCGGGCGTTTCGAACCGGCGGAGGGCGGGGAAGGTCTGGTCGATGTCGTAAACGACCGGCCGCGAGTCGCCGCCGACGCCGCGCCAGAACCAACGATTGACCCGCTTCTGAAAGGACATCCACGCACCCCGCGAACCTGGTGACGCCTGCGAACCTCGTAGCGCGAATAGCGTAACCAGAGCGGGACCGAATTTCGAGCCGATTTCTTCGGCTCGGAACACAGCGATCGTGCCGTTGGCAGAGAACCCCGACCAAGCTTGGTCGGGGGCGGCTTAGCCGATGGGTCGTGTGAGTCGTATGGGATGACTCGCGATCCCGAGCAGCAGGAGGGCCACCGGAACAGCCGCCGCCGGTTCGGGGACCGCGACCGCCGCCCCGAGCGTGGCGCCAAAGTTGTCCCGCCAGAGCGTGTAGTCGGCGGAGTTGACCTGGCCGTCGCCGTTGTGATCGGCCCCGGTGTAGGCGCTGACGAGGGAGCCTAAGGTGTCGCGCCAGACCGTGTAGTCGCCTGCGTCGACGACGCCGTCCGAGTTGAAGTCGCCCAGCAGCTCGGGGATGAGTGATTGGGCGCTCAGGTCGAGTTGGTAGAACTGCACGACCTGGCCGAAGGCGAGGGTGACGCTTCGCACCCGGGCGTAGTACGTCCCGGCCGTGTCGAGGGCGAAGTCGGTGACGGTCTCCGCCACGCCGGCGGGGCCGATCGCCTCTTCGATGAGCAGCGTCGTGCCGTCGGTGTCGTAGATCGTGAGGAAGAGGTCGTTGGTCGACGTGGTGTCGAAGGCCGCGGCGCCCTGGAGATAGCTCGCTCCGCGCGGGGTCATGGTCGCGTCGAGCCGCACCGGCTCGGCGATGGTGAAGGCGAAGTAGTCGTCGTCGTCCTCGTTGGCGATACTGACGAAGTCGGTCTCGTTCATGCCGATCGACGCCCCCGTGCCGCCCGCCCCGATCGAGAGCGATCCGCCCACGGCCAGCGCGCCGAGGTCGGTCGCGGTGGCGGCGGTCTCGTTGCGGCCCCCTTTCTCGAGGGCGTCGCCGTACAGCCAGTGGAAACCGCGGAGGTCGTCGTGCTGCGGGCCGTCGAACGACTCGTTGATGGCGGCCTCCATCAAGAAGTCGGCGTTGCCGCTGGAGGAGTGCTCCAGTCCGAGGCCGTGCCCCGCCTCGTGCATGATCGTGTTGCGCAGCACGCGGTAGTTGTTCGTGCTGTCCGTGAAGAAGCTGGCGAGGTCGTCCGTGTCGAGCGCCATGTCGCCCCCGCCGGACGGGAAGTAGTTGTAAGCGAGCGTACCGCCCGAGCCGTCCATGCCGATGCCGCCGATGCGGACGTCGCCGCGGAAGCCGGAGATGCCGCTCCCCACGCCATGGTCCTGCGAGTTGTCGTTCGGCTCGTAGACGTAGGTGACCCCCATGAGCTCGCTCATCCGATCGAACGATTGCTCGAAGTAGGTGAACCAGGGACGCAGCGTCAGGTCGGCGCCACCCGGTCCGGCGCCGAAGGCGGCGTCGAACTCGGCGATCAGGTCGCTCGGGTCTTGCAGCAGCGTGTTCTCGGGGCGACGCACCTGGGTTCCGTCCGGGATGAAGCTCCAGGTGAGCGTGATCGGGTCGCCCTCGTCGCCGGTCGAGCCGGCCGACGTGCTCTGCCACCGAGAATCCTCCGCGTCGGTCCCGGCGGGCACGAAGGCGTCCGCCTCGCGCGGGGCCCCGGTTAGGGCGATCCAGGCGAGGAGGCAGCCGGCCGCGAGGCGGCGGTTCAGCGGGCGGGGGGGGCGTTCAGACAAGCGGTGGAGCGGCTCAGAGTGGGACGGTGGGCACACGGACGATTATCGCCTGGGGCGGCGGATTCGGCCAACGGGTGGCCCCCAACCAGTCGTTTCGCTGGCTCGCAGCCCGATTAATCCCCCCGAAAGGCCCCCGGAGCGGTTCCCCGCCCGATTTGGGCACTTCAGATGCCGCACGGGGCTCTCTAGAATGCGTGGCTCGCCGGCCCCCTTCGGCTCGAACGGGGCCCCCACCAACCCATCTGCAACCAACCCGCCCGCCCCGCCATGAGCACGATTATCGACGTCCACGCCCGCCAGATCCTCGACTCCCGTGGCAACCCCACGGTCGAGTGCGAGGTCACTCTGGACGATGGCTCCATGGGCCGAGCCGCGGTGCCCTCCGGAGCCAGCACCGGCGCCCACGAAGCGAACGAGCTGCGTGATGGCGACAAGTCGATCTACCTGGGCAAGGGCGTGCTCAAGGCGGTCCACAACGTCAACAACGTGATTAGCGATGGGCAGTTCGACGACGAGTCGATCACCGAAGGGCTGGTCGGCATGGACGCCCTCGACCAGGTCGCGGTCGACCAGCGGATGCTGGAGCTGGACGGGACGCCGAACAAGTCCAACCTCGGCGCCAACGCCATCCTGAGCGCTTCGCTCGCCACGGCCCGCGCCGCGGCCAACTACGCCGGCCTGCCGCTCTACCGCTACCTGGGCGGATCGAACGCCCGGCTGCTGCCGGCGCCGATGATGAACATCCTCAACGGGGGCGAGCACGCCGACAACTCCGTGGACATTCAGGAGTTCATGGTGATGCCGTTGGGCTTCGACACGTTCAGCGAAGCGCTCCGCTGCGGCTGCGAGATCTTCCACCACCTGAAGAAGGTGCTCAGCGACAAGGGCCTGAGCACCAGCGTCGGCGACGAGGGGGGCTTCGCCCCGAACCTCGGCGCCAACGCCGAGGCGTTCGACATTATTCTGACCGCCATCGAGAACGCCGGCTACAAGCCGGGCGAGCAGGTCTGGTTCGCGATGGACTGCGCCGCGACCGAGTTCTACGACGCCGAGAAGAAGGTCTACACGATCGACGGCAAGGAGCTCGACTCGGCCGGCATGGTCGATCTGCTCGCTTCGTGGGTCGACAAGCACCCGATCTGCAGCATCGAGGACGGCTGCGACGAGGACGACTGGGAGGGCTGGAAGATGCTCACCCAGAAGATCGGCGACAAGTGCCAGCTGGTCGGCGACGACCTATTCGTCACGAACGTCGAGCGCCTGCAACGCGGCATCGACGAGAACATCGGCAACAGCATCCTGATCAAGGTCAACCAGATCGGCTCGCTCACCGAGACGATCAACGCGATCCAGCTCGCCCACGACAACGACTTCACGTCGGTCACCTCGCACCGCAGTGGCGAGACCGAGGACAGCACGATCGCCGACCTGGCCGTCGCGCTGCACACGGGCCAGATCAAGACCGGCTCCGCGAGCCGCTCGGACCGCATGGCGAAGTACAACCAGCTGCTGCGGATCGAGGAGCAACTCGCCGGCGGCGCCGTCTACGGCGGGCCGAAGTTCGCCGCGAAGCTCAGCTGAGTGAAAAGAGAAACCGCCAAGGACGCCAAGGCGTCATGAGCAACCGCGAAGGCGGGTCGGGCATCGCCCGGCCCGCCTTTTTATCGCGCGAACCACCCGGGTTAGCAGGAGCCGCGATGTTTTCATCCGAAGCCCGCAAGGTCTTTCTTGCGTGGGAGCGATTGCGCCTGATCTACAACGGCCTGCTAATCCCGGGCGTTTGCCTCTTGGCGTGGGTGGAGTCGCACTCGCTCCCCCCTTTTCATGAGGCGCCCCTCACCGCCGCGCCGACGTGGCGCGAGTGGACCATGTGGTGGGTGATCGTGGCCGCTTACGGAGTCTTCTCCAACCTTTGCTTCTTGCTCGGTCCGGCGGTCGAGGTCTATCTCGGTTGGCTGGGGCTGCCAACACGAGCGGTCAGGTGGTTTGTGTTCACGCTCGGCACGCTCTTTACGGCGATCGCGGCAGCCCTCTTTATTGTGTTCACCGTGCCCCGCTACCCGGTGGAGCCGCCAACGCCACCGCCAGCGAAGACAGCCCCTTCTCCGTTCGCGAGCACGGCCTGCAACGCGTGGCCGTTGTCCTAAACGCAAGACGCGGAGGTCGCCCCATCGCACACGGCCGCCCCGGCAGGTAGCGTTAAGCGGCCAACCTTCGACACACCTTCCTCCTGATACGCCATGCCCTCCGCTCGGCTTGTGCCGGTGAGCACGTCCCCCTCTACCGATGGGGCGGGGCGGGTGAACGTCTTCATTCACGGCTACCGGGCGATGGCCTCGGAAGTGGAGGTCGAGAAGGCGCGGGCGCGCGTTGCGGCGACCGGAGCGGCAGGCGAGAGCTACCTGCTCGATTGGACCGCCGGCCGCTGGCGCGACGCGGCGGCGGTCACCGCTGTGCGGGCGGCCTACAAGGCGCGGAAGGTCCGCTACGCGCTGTCGCCTCTGTCGTTGCTCCTCGACGCGGGGCTGATCGGAGCGCACGAGGCGGCTCAGTTCAAATGGATGGAGGGTCGGTCCGAGCGGGTCGGTCTTGAGTTGCCCGACCTGCTTCGGGAGGTGGCGACCGGTCGCCCGATCAACCTGATCGGCCACTCGCTCGGCGCCCGCGTGGTCCATCGGCTGTTGGCGGAGGGGGACTTGTCGCGGCTCTGGTTCAACGACGCGGTGCTGCTAGCCGGCGCCGCCGACTTGAACGCGGAGGACTGGCCCGACTGTGTGGCGCGGCTGGGGGGCCGGCTGTACAACGTCTACTCACGCGACGACCGCATCCTGCAAATCACGCCCGACCTCCGCCGGCGTGTCGGCCGTCACCCGCTGCCGCAGGTGATGGTTGATGGCGAAGAGCGGGTTGTGAACCACCGGCTAAAGGGCGTGGGGCACGTGCAGCACTGGACCCGTCTGCCCGAGTTGTTATCCGAGGTCTGGCCGGCGTGCTGCGAAGAATCGCACGGCGATTAGATCGACGCACGCCTCGCACCGGCGGGCTGATTGCCGGGGCAGCGCACAAGAAACCTGGGCAGCGCATAAAAAAACCGCCCGGCGTCGAGACACCGGGCGGCTTTCGTTGTTTCTGGTTCCGTGCGGCTTAGTTCCTTGCGGCCTAGCCGACACGGCTTCGCTGACGCAGCTGAGTAGCTCAGCTTAGCCAGTTCAGCCAACCACCTGGACGTTCTCAGCGCGGGGACCCTTGGGGCCTTCGCCGGCGGTGAACGTGACCTGCTGCCCCTCGCGGAGGTCGTCGTAAGCGACGCCCTCAACCGCGGAGTGGTGGAAGAACATGTCGTTTCCGCTTCCGGTGTCGATGAACCCGAAGCCCTTGTCCGTCAGTCGCTTGATCGTGCCTTCAGCCATTGAACTCGTCTCGAACTCGTAGAAAGAAGAGCCGCGTCTGCCGGGCCAACTGGGCCCGAATGCGACTCCGTGCGAGCCCAAAGGTTAGCGGCTGGCAAGGCCAAAACGGGCGAAGAACCGCGCCGAAAACCCGAAATAGTGCTGAAATTCGAAAATCGTCCCCCCAAATTCGCGCCAGGGGGCCGCTCTCGGGGGGTCCCTACCAGTACTTCTCGTAGTGGATGTTGCCCGGCGTCTTGGGCTCGTCGGCCCGGAAACCCTTCTCCTCAAGCACCTCGACCACGCCGCGGGGCTTCGGGTAGCGGCCGTCCGGGTGGTCCTTCTTGTTGGGGATGCCGATCATCGCCGGGTTGCCGCACAGGTAGACGTGCGTCTGGGCCGGGTCGAGCTCGAAGCCGATCTCCTCGGCCACCTTCTCCCCGTCCAGCAGGTCCTGCACGTAGCGGACGCCGACGTAGTCCGGGTGCTTGGTGTCCCGGTTCTCGATCTCGCGGGTCGTGAGCGGCAGGTAGCGGTAGTTCGGGAACTCCCGCATCAAGGTGTTGTGCTCGCGGGTGTAGCCGAGGTCCTCGTGGTAGCGGACGCAGCAGGCGTTGGTGATCTGGCCCTGGTGGCCGCTGGCGAGCAGCTTGCTGAGCATCGCGTTGTGCGGTGCCTCGCCCGTGCCGGTGCCGGCGAACAGGACGTTGTCGGTCGGTTTGACGTCCTCGAGCGTGAAGGCGCCCTTGGTCCGAGGCCCCATGTGAAGCCGGTCGCCCAGCCTCGTGACAAAGAGACGTGGGGTGAGCGCGGGCGGGGTCTTCTCGGCCTTGAGGACCAGGGCGATGTAGAACTCGATCTCGTCCTCGGGACCGGACGGGGTGACCCGGTCGTTGTCGTCGAGCAGGCGGCAGCTGATCGAGTAGGCCCGCTTGACCATGCGGCGGAGCTTCTTGTCGTCGAGGTCCTCTTTATCGGCCTCCGGCACGCGGGGCTCCCAGTAGCCCATGCCCAAGGTCGTGTACTGACCCGGCTCGTAGTTGAGGGCGACCCCCTCCTCTTGGACCCCCTCGTCGAGGCGGACGCGGACCCGCATCAGGTGCCGCGTGGGCCTCCAGAGGTAGGTCACGGTCGCGTTGTAGTGCTGGTCGCGGAGCGACTGAATCTCGGCTTCAGTCAGGCGGGGATCGATCGTGGGCATCGGGCGGCTTCGCTGGCGGGGCACGCGCCGGAGTCATCCGCTCCGACGCCTTTGCCATGAGGATAGCGGAGCCCCCGCCAGCCGCCTATCGAGGGGGGCCTCGTCCTGCGCAAAGCGGCGGAACGTCCGCGCTGCGGAGCCGTCCTCGCGGGCGAATTGGCTTCCGGCGGGACGGGCTGGTAGGCTCAGGGAAACCGGTCCCCTGAACCAAGTGAAGCGCCCGCGATGACCCGCTCCGCCTTGTTCGTCTTCGCCGCCGTCTTGTCCCTCTGCCCGGCCGTCGCCTTGGCGGTGAACCCGGCCGTGTGGACGCTCGACGAGACGATCGACCGCAACGACGGTTCGGTCTTCTGGACCTCGCCGAGCGCGGTCGATTTGGGATTCGACCGGTACGTGTACGATTACGAGATCACCAAGATCTCCGCCAGTACGTTCCTCTCCACAATCGATGTCACCGATCTCGTGGGCGAGTCGTTTGACTTGATCGGCGGTGGGGAGACCTCCGAACTGCCCGTCGTGCTGATCGACGCCCCGCTCGACGATCCAACGACCGGCACCTCGGCCGACGTTCTGATCGAGGTCGATGAAAACGGGTTCGGGCAAGGCGCTTTCACGAACGTGATGCTGGGCAGCGTGAACTTTGGGATCACACTCAACATCGAGTCGATCCGTGTCGAGGCGACGGTCAGCCTCTCCGGGTTCAACTTCCAGCCGGGCGACTACGACCAGAATGGTGTCGTCGATCCGGACGACTACGGCGTGTGGAACGCGACCTACGGCTCGACATCCGACCTGCGGGCCGACGGCGCCGAGGACGGGGTCGTTAACGCGGCGGACTACACGGTGTGGCGTGACGCCTTCAACAGCCCGAACGACGCCGCCGCCACGCCCGAGCCGGCGGGCCTTGCCGTGGGGCTGCTGGGCGTCCTGGCGGCGGCGATCCGCGATCGTCGCTGATCGACGTGGAATAACCGCGCCAGCCGGACGCGAATCGATCCCGGGCGGGCGATCTGCGCGCCTAAGGGGCTTAGGGAGCGTACGATCGAGAGACCGCTTCTCTATTGAGGCGGAGAACCAGAGCGGGGCATTCGCAAGAGCGAACGATGCGGTCTTACTTACTATCCATGTTGATCCCACTCGCCCTCCTCGGCCGCGACGCCGTGGGCGCGACGGTCGATTGGAACCTTCTGCAGGTGCTCAACCGGGGCGACACGCTGGTCGCCTGGACCTCGCCCACGCCGATCGACGACGGCCTGCCGAGCCATGATTTCGACTACGAGATCACCAGCGTCGGCATCTACTACGGCGGCAGCCTCACGCCCGACGACGAGACCGACCGCTACGCCGCCACCAACGGCCTGACCGGCTCGGGCACGGTCGGCGCCTTCCCGACGACGCTCTGGACCCAGACGCTCACCGAGCCGATCACCGACACGAGCTTCGATCTCGATTTCAAGATCGACGGGGATGGGTACGGCCAAGCAACGTTTACGAACATCGCTCTGGGCACGGTGCTGACGGACTTCGGCATGAACGAGATCGACATCTCGAATCTGGAGATCGCGATCGACATCACCGTTGTCGGTAGCGAAGACCTGCTGGGCGACTACGACAACGATCAGGACGTCGATGCCGACGACTACTTCTTCTGGGACGCCTCCTATGGATCGACGACGCTGCTGATCGCCGACGGCAACGGCGACGGCGTCGTCAACGCGGCGGACTACACGATCTGGCGCGACAACCTCACGCCCGTCGCCGCGGTCGCGGTCCCCGAGCCGGCCGCCGGCCTGCTCGTCCTGTTCGCCGTCGGGTCACTCTGCCGGCGCCGATGAGGCGGCCTTCACGAGGTCGCTGTCGTAGACCTTCACCTGCGACCAGAGCGTCTTGTTCTCCTTGACGAACGTCAGGTGCCGCGGGTGCTTCTGGTAGGTGTCGTGCGCCTCACGGCTCTCGAAGACCAGGTGCAACGCCACGTGGAACGATTTGTCGTTCACCTCGCGGTCGAGGTCGTCCGCCAGCACGCCGACCGAGAAGTAGAGCACGCCGTCGTGGTCCGCCAGGTGCTTCTGGCAGCCGGCGACCAGCCGGTCGCGGTTCGCCTCGCTCGGTTCGGCGAGGGTGAAGAAGACCATATGGGCTTGCGGCGCGGACATGGCGGTCGAGGCGGTCAGCAGGAGGAGGGCGGGAAACAGCAGGCGGGCGGCGTACATGTGGGCTCCCGAGAGTTGTAAAGTCGGAGAAGCAGGGGGTCCGCAAAGCGTAGTCAGCAACGCGGCGACACGCTACTCTCGCGGCGATTGACTTCGGGCCGTCTAGCGGCTTATCTGGAGTCACCCACCCCGGTCGCACGGAGGCCCCGATGCCCGAAGGAGACACCCTCTACAAAGCGGCCGCCGCGGTCGGGCCGGTTCTGCGGGGGCGCCCGATCCTCCGCGCCAGCAGCTCCGACCGCACGACGGTGGATCCGATCGACGCGCCGTCGCTCGTTGGGCGCACCGTCACCGAGGTCGCGGCCCGCGGCAAGCACCTGATGATCTCACTGGATGACGACCGGGTCGTCCACTCGCACCTGGGCATGACCGGCGCGTGGCACGCCTACCCGCAGGGCGAGGCGTGGCGCAAGCCGGCGTCGCAGGCGGCGTTGGCCCTTGAGACCGAGCACCACGCGGTCGTCTGCTTCAGCCCCAAGTTGCTCGAGCTGGTCTCCGTGCTCAGCCTCCGCCGGAACGACTACCTGCGGCGGCTCGGCCCCGACCTGATGCGACCCGACAGCGACCTGAACGTCGCGCTCGCCCGGCTGCGGACGCACCCGCTCGCGCCGATCGGCGAGGCGGTGATGAACCAGACGCTCGTCGCCGGCATCGGCAACGTCTACAAGAGCGAGACCCTCTTCGTCGCCCGCATCAACCCGTGGACGCGGGTCGGCGACCTGTCCGACGAGCGGCTGCTCGGCTACCTCGAAGCGACCCGTCGGCTGATGCGCCGCAACCGAGGCCGCGGCCGCCGCGTCACGCGGCAGAACGGCGCGGGCGGCCGCCACTGGGTCTATGGCCGCCGGGGCGAGCCGTGCTCCGAGTGCGGCGAGCCGATCCGTCTCCGCCGACAGGGCGACGCGGGCCGCAGCACGTACTGGTGCGCGAGTTGCCAACCGGTCGCCTGCTTCGACGATTCAACCCCATGACCATGAGGTGGCGGGTTCGGCGGCGCACGCTCGCCACGGATCGGGCCTATCCGATTAAACTGAGAGGCCTCAGTCCAACACTTCTCCCAGGGCACGCTATGGCTTGTTGGCAGGCAGTTCGCGGTCTCGTTGTGATGGCGATCTCCATGGCCTCCGCGGTCGCGTTGGCGCAGGAGAACGGATCGGCCGACCCCGGTTTCAAGCCGGCGCCGAACGACGGGCCGCTCGGCCTGGCGATCCCCGACGACGCCAAACCGACGCCCCCGACCTCTCCCTTCGCCGAGCACGACGGCCGCGTCGTCCGCGTCCTGGCGGAGATCGACGATCAGCGGCTCATCAAGCTGCCGACCGGTTGGATCACCGTTGTCGATCGCGACGAGACGGCTTCGACCGACCGACGCTTCCGCGCCGCCTCGGTCGAGGAGATGACCTCCGTGCTCGCGGCGGAGGGGCTCGGCGATTTCAAAATCGAGTCGGCGGGCTACTACCTGTTCGCCTACGACTGCACCGAGGCTTACTACCGTCACACGCGGTCGATCCTGGAGTCGATGCTCAAAGGGGTCGTGAAGCAGCTGGGCGAGTGGGGGTTGAAGCCTTCCCGCCCCGAGACCCGGCTCGTGGTCCTCATCATGCCCAACCGGCAGGCGTTCGACGCTTACGACGAAATGCCCGACGGCGTCGCCGCCTACTACAACAGCATCAGCAACTGCGTCGTGCTCTACGAGGACGACCGCCTGTTCAACGCCGCCCCGGAATTCGCCCTCAAGCAGGGTTCGTACGTCGTCGCCCACGAGGCGATCCATCAGCTGCTGCACAACACGGGCATCCAACAACGCCTGTCGGCGTGGCCGATGTGGATCAGCGAGGGAGCGCCCGAGTACTTCTGCCCGCTCAAGGTCAACTCGCGGCTCACCAAGCTCGACGGCGACCAGCTCCCCGTCCGCACCGTCCGCTGGAGCGAGGCGGGCATGGTCAACGACCTGCGGATGCACGACCTGCTGCGGACGCGCTCCACGAACGGCAGCGTGATCCGCACGGTGGTCGGCGCCAACAGCCTGTCCGCGCACGGCTACAGCGTCGCCTGGGGGCTCACGCACTACCTGGCGGAGCGCAAGCCGAAGGAGTTCGCCGCCTACCTGGCCGACGTGCAGAAGAAGCCCCCCCTGTCGCGCGCCACCGAACCGGGGCTCCGCGGCCCCGACCCGCTGTTCGTGAAGCACTTCGGCGAGGAGTTCGACGTGATCGAGCGCGAGGTGCAGCGGCACCTCACCGGCAAGCGGATGAAAGAAGCGTACCGCGACCCCTACGTGAACCAGACGCACTACGTGGTGAGCGTCACCTACAAGCGGCAGCGCGTCTACTACACGAAGGCGGGCATCGCCCTCTCACCGACCGCCGCCCGAGAGTGGACCGAGAAGCAGCGCAAGCTGCTCAAGGCGGACGGCTACAGCGGGCACATCGTGACCCGCGAGTGCAAGACGGCGCGCGAGGCGCGGTATCACCTGCGGAAGATCCTGGATTGAGGAGCGGCGCTGCCTACGATTTGGTGTTGGGGCCTCTCACACGCCCAATCGGTTGCATGCCACGTAGTTCCCTGCCCAGGACGACGCCTCCTTACGCACGAAAGCGTTTGGGCGAGTCACCGCTAAGTTGCCCTCGAACAAGCACGCCGGGCCGCCCGAAAGCTGCCGAGGTTGAGCTGACCGACGCGGATTCGGCGGGTCGCTAGGACGCCGAAACTGGTCCAGCTTCGGCAGTTACATTGGCCGTCATGTGCGTTAGGCAGTTCTATTGGATCTGAGCCCTCTCGATCTCGTCGAGTGTTCGGTACGCACCATCGATGCTGCTTCCGGACATCTTTGCTTTCCAGCTGGCGGCGTTGGGATTTCCAGGTCGCACGGCGAGCCAGCAGAGCAAGACTGAGACCCCGAAACCGATCGCACCGACCCCCAGCGACGAGTAGAGAGCGTTGGAGTGGAGCAATTGCTCGAACCCAAGCGAGATCGCGACCGGGATCCACATGAGCCACCAAACGTGGCCGATGAGGATGCCCGAGCGAAGGTAACCAGAGCGCAGGCTGTCGAGTTTCTCGCGGATCTCAGCGACTGGCTTCGCGTAGTCGATCCGGCGGATCCGTGTGCAGACAAGCAGTCCCTGGGCAATTAGGAGCACGCCGTACACATGCACCACCAATCCACTGACCAGGCGGTGGGGAACTTGGGTGTTCGGAGCCCAACACCGAGCGCCAACGCCGATCAGGGCAATGCCGATTAGGATAACCACCAACTGCCAGCGGAAGAGTGGCCGGAGGGCAGCTCGGACCCGGTCCATCAGCTGGCTGCGTGTCAGCAGCATCTGACCGGCGATCTCCTGCTGTGCAAAGCTGTTGATGGACGTGGCATGGCCCCCCACCGCCGACGCCTCGTAGGCAACGGTCGGCATGGCCGATGAATCATTGCCGTCAACGATCGACTGCATGTCGGACTTCACGTGGCTGGCACGTTGATAACGACGCTGCGGCTCCTTTTCCAAGGTCCGCAGCACGACCTCGTCGAGCCGAACGTCGATCTGGGCCTTCTTCGATGGGGCGGCGAAGCGTCCAATCGGCAACTCGCCTGTAAGCATCTCGTAGAAGACCACGCCGAGCGAGTAGATGTCGGCCCGGTGATCGACGCCGTGTGATCCTTCCAACTGCTCGGGGGCCATGTAGCGTGGCGTGCCCATCACCTGGTGTGTCGCGGTGAGGGTGCCTTCCTGCCCGTCTTCGCCCAAGATCCGAGAGAGCCCGAAGTCGGCGATCTTCACGCTCCCGTCAGACGCGATCAGGATGTTCTCGGGCTTGATGTCCCGGTGGACGATCTCCTTGTCGTGGGCGTATTGCAACGCGTCGCAAAGATGGGGCACGATCGCCAGCGCGTGCTCGGGTTCCAGCTCGCTGGCGCTGACCACATCGCGGAGCGTCGAGCCTTCGACGAACTCCATCAAGAAGTAGTAGGTGTCCTGGACATTCCCGAACTCGAAGACCGAGACAATGTTCGGATGAGTTAGCTTGGCGAGCGTCCTCGCTTCCCTCGTGAATCTGAGGGCAAACTTGACGTCGTGGTCGAACTCCGGCGGCAAGATCTTCAGCGCTACCACGCGGTCGAGCCCCGGTTGGCGGACCTTGTAGACGGCTCCCATCCCCCCGGCGCCGATCAACTCGATGATCTCGAGTGAAGGAAAGAGCTCGGCGAGTCGGCCGAGGGTCGGCGGCTGGAAGGCACCGGCGTGCGGCACCGACTCGGCGAGGGCGTCGTTGATCACCTCGGATTGGCCGGGGAACCGATCCCGATATTCTTGCTTGTCGGGCGTTTCGCCGCGGCAACGCCGGTAGTCGATATCGAGAGCCACGAGCTCCGCCAGCAAGACATCGCGTTCCTGCGGGTCGGTGGCGACCGCCAGGGCGGACTCAATCGAGGGCGGGTCGTTGGAACGCCACTTCCGCTCGAACTCGGCGCAAGCGTCGTCAATCCGTTCCAGGGCGGCGATCGGCAGTTTCTTCTGGCGGTTGTTCATCGGCTCCCATCAACTCCTGCTGGCATTTCTCGCGAATCAAGTGCAGACGACGCTCGACCGTCCGCTCGGAGCAGCCCAAATGCCGGGCGATTTCGGCATTGGAGTGCCCCTCCAACTTGGCACCCGCTATTTCTCCCAGCGACCCGCCACCCAAATGAGAGAAAAATCGCTCGACGGTCTCCTGCATCATCAGGGCCATCTCCGGCGAGGGCTCGTGGCCGATCGCTTCGATGATCCGCTCCTCGTCGTCGGCTTGGTCGAGTGAGTGGACCCGAACGTCGCCGCCACGCTTCTGCCGCTGGTCCCGTCTCCTCTTATCAACCACCTTCCTGGCCGCCATTCTTAGCAGCAGTTGCCACAGGTCGTCCCTGTCTGACAAGTCGGGGAAACGCCCGTTCTCCGCCGCGCCGTAAAAGCTGTCGAACACGCTCAGGGCGATGTCCTCCTCATCAGTGACAGCCCGGTTGCCGCCTTGCAACCGACCTCTAACCGCGCGGACGATTCGCTCGAAATAGTGACGCCAGATGCGGTCCGCGGCTGCTGAGTCGCCGTTCTTTACCAGGTTGATCCAATGGCTAACGTTCTTGCTCTCGGACACGTGGAACGCCCTTCGTCCTCTGGGGAATTAGGAGGGCATCCAGAATACCACAGACGCGTTCACCAACGTCGGCCGGGCGTAGCGACCCGCGTCGGTTGCCTCACCCGCAGCGGGTTCCAGCCTCGCGGAACTCGCGTCGGTGCCCGTCACCTCGGCAGGTTAGCTCGTGCGCGAATTCGCCTTCCGGATGTCGCTTCTACGCAGCCGATCCGGTCGTCGCTAAGTACAAATGAGTGACCCTCCTGAGCACTGGAGGGCGGCGATCGGATCCCGCGTCGGCTTCATCGTTCGATGAGACAGTTCAGCCGCAGGGCCATGGGGCGTTGCGGCGCTAGCCGGCGGCGCGGGGCTGTGTCGGTCGAGACGGCATCACGTCCTGACTTACAGAGGGACGCGGGAGGAAAGTGCGACCACAAGCAAGGTCAAGCACGATTCTTGGCCGGGTGCGCGGAACCGAATTGTTTTGCGGACCCGACGCTGGATCACGGGGAACAGCCCCAAAACGGGTGGCTCGCTTCCAACAATTCGGCTTGGCTGGTGACGCTCGTCAGCCGAGCCCGGAACCGGTGAGCCTGTCTCAGCGCACGCCCGCCGGGTCGCGGAAGCGGTACCCCACGCCGCGGACCGTTTCGATCAGGTCGGCGTGGGCGTTGAGCTTCTTGCGGAGCGCCCGGACGTGCACGTCGATCGTCCGCTCGAGCACCAGCGAGTCACCACCCAGCGCGGTGTCGATCAGCTCCGAGCGGCTGAAGACACGCCCCGGCTGGCGGATCAACGACTCGAGCAGGCCGAACTCGCTGGGAGTGAGGTCGAGCACGACCTCGTCGGCGGTCACGCGGTGCCGCTCGCGATCGACCAGGATGCCCTGGCTCACGAGCACGTCGCCCGGCTGGCCCGACCCGCCCAGGCGGCGGAGCAGGGCCTTCACCCGCTCCAGCAACACGCGGACGCTGAACGGCTTCGCGACGTAGTCGTCCGCGCCCACCGAGAACCCGGCGACCTGGTCGGTCTCCTCGCCCTTGGCGGTGAGCATCAGCACGAGCTGGTCCTTGGTGACCGGGTCGGCGCGGACCCGGCGGCAGATCTCCATGCCGTCGAGGATCGGCAGCATCAGGTCGAGGACGATCAGGTCGGGCGCGCGGAGCTTCGACTGGTTGAGCCCGTCTTGCCCGTCGTACGCGACGTACGTCTCGTAGCCGTCTTGCCGCAGGTTGTACTCAAGGACGTCCGCGAGTGAGCGGTCATCCTCAACCACTAGGATCTTCGCCTTGGCCATCGTTCTGTGAACGCGATTGGGGGGAGGGAGCGGTGGTGGGGAGTCGCTTTGGATCGCCGGTCAGCTGCCGGGAGCGGAGGGCGTGGAAGAATCGGGCAGGGCGTCGCGTCGGTGGCGGGTGATCTCGCCCTCGACCAGGTAGATCACGTCTTCCGCGATGTTCGTGGCGTGGTCGGCCATCCGTTCGATGTGCCGCGACGCGCTGAACAGGTGCAGCGCCGGCTCGACGAGGTGCGGGCTCTGGCGGATCAGCTCGTAGACCGAGTCGATCACCTTGCGGTTGAGGTCATCGACCTCGTCGTCGTGCTGCCGCACCCGACGGGCGGCGTCGGCATCGAGTTCGACCAGCGCGTCGAGGGCGTCGCGCACCATCCCGATCGCGGCGTCGGCCATGCGGCCCAGGAACTCGGGCAGTGGCAGCTCCGGGAACGAAGCGATCGCGTTGGTCCGTTCGCCGACGTTCACCGCCAGGTCGGCGATGCGTTCGAGGTCGCCGTTGGTCTTGAGCACCGTCGCCACACGCCGCAGATCGACCGCCACCGGCTGGTGCAGGGCGAGGATCTTCAGGCACTCTTCCTCGATCTTCACCTCGCGGCGGTTGATCTCGGGCTCGCGTTCGAGCAACTCGTCCGAGAGGCCGAGCCGGCGATCGCAGAGTCCCCGGCAGGCGATCCGCATCATCTCCTCGACGAGCGCCGACTGCGCCAGCAGGTCTTGCTCGAGAGCGTCGAGGTCGCGTTCCAGGTGGATCGACATGGCTGGGCGCCTTCGATTCGTGTGCGCGTCTAGGACAGAAAGTGAGCGGGGGGTGTCATCTTGGTTCGACGCATCAGCCGAAGCGGCCGGTGATATACGCTTCGGTCTGCGACTTGGTCGGTTTGGTGAACAACTCGTTGGTGCGGCCCGCCTCGATCAACTTGCCTTCGAAGAAGAAGGCCGTCTGATCCGACACGCGCGCCGCCTGCTGCATGTTGTGCGTCACGATGACGATCGTGAACTCTTCCTTCAGCTGGAAGATCAGGTCCTCGATCCGTGAGGTGCTGGCCGGGTCGAGCGCGCTGGCGGGCTCGTCCATCAGCAGCACCTGCGGTTCGGTCGCCAGCGCCCGCGCGATGCAGAGGCGTTGCTGCTGACCGCCGGAGAGGGCCAGGGCGGAGTCGTCCAGGCGGTCCTTCACCTCCTCCCAGAGGGCGGCGTGGCGGAGGCAGCGCTCGGCGATTTCGTACAGCCGGCTGCGGTTCTTCTCGCCGGCGACCCGGGGGCCGTAAGCGATGTTCTCGAAGATCGACTTGGGGAAGGGGTTCGACTTCTGGAAGACCATGCCGACCCGCTTGCGCAGCTCGACGACGTCCACCCGCGGCGCGTAAATGTCCTCGCCGTCGAGGGTGATCGTGCCCCGCACCTTCGAGTCGTCAATCATGTCGTTCATGCGGTTCATACACCGCAGGAGCGTGCTCTTGCCACAGCCCGAGGGGCCGATGAACGCGGTCACGCACCGCTCGGGCACCACCAGGTCGATCCCGTGCAGGGCCTGCTTGGGGCCGTAGAAGAAATCGACGTTCGAGACGTTGATCTTGGGCGCGGCGCCAGCGAGCTCGTCGGCCGAGCGAGCGGGGCGCGAGGGATCGACCGTCGGCGCGCGGAGCGTCGGCTGCGGTCCCGACTCGATCTGCGTGTCGGCTTCGCTCATGGTCAGCGTGTTGGATTCGGACATGGTCAAGGTTTCCTCGACGCGGCGTTCACCACTTGATGCGTCGGCCGTACTTGGCCCGGACGAAGACCGCCCCGGCGTTCATCAGGATCAGCACCGCCAGCAGGACCACGATCGCCGCGGAGGCGAGCCCGTGGAATTCCTCCTGCGGGCGTTCGGCCCAGTTGAAGATCTGCAGCGGCAACGCCGAGAATTCATCGGAGAGCGATTGCGGCAGGAAGGCGACGTACGCCGCCGCGCCGACGGCGACCAGCGGGGCCGCTTCTCCCAGGGCGCGGGAGATCGCCAGGATGACGCCCGTCATGACCCCCGGCATCGCCGCCGGCAGGACCTGATTCCAGACGGTTTGCCACCGCGTGGCCCCGAGCGCGTAGGAGGCGCTGCGGATCGTGCCGGGCACGGCGCGGAGCGCCTCTTGGGTCGAGAGGATGACGATCGGCAGCACGACGAGCGTGAGCGTCAGCGCCCCGGCGATGACGCTCCGGTCGAGCGACATCGCCCGCACGAAGAGCCCGAGCCCGAGGATGCCGTAGACGATCGAGGGAACGCCCGCGAGGTTGGCGATGTTGAGCTGGATCAGCTTCTTCCACCAAGTGTTGGCCGAGTACTCTTCCAGGTAGAGCGCGGCGCCCACGCCGGTGGGGATCGAGATGATCGCCGTCAGGCCGATGAGCCAGAGGCTGCCCACGAGGGCCGAGAGCACGCCCGCCTTCTCGGGGTCACGCGACGGGTAGCTTGACACGAGGGTCCAGCTCAGCCAGGGGATGCCGTTCACGAGCACGGTCACCAGCAGCCCGATCAACGCCAACACGCAGACCAGCGTCGCGGCCGTGCACAGCCAGCCGAACAGGCGGGAGCCGAAGTAGGTGCGGTTCGCTTCGAGCGAGCCTTCGCCGCGGGGGACTTGGTTCATTCGTACTTCTCCCGCATGCGGCTGAGGATCCACTGCGCGAGCAGGTTGAGCACCATCGTGCTGATGAACAGCGCCAGCCCGACGGCGAAGATCGTCTGGTACTCGACCGATCCGGCGGGGGTGTCGCCCTTGCTGACCTGCACAATGTAGGCGGTCATCGTCTGCACGCTCTCGAGCGGGTTGAGCGTCATGTTGGGGGTGGCGCCCGCCGCCAGGGTGACCGCCATCGTCTCGCCCACGGCGCGGGAGATCGCCAGCAGGCACGAGGCGATGATGCCCGACAACGCCGCGGGGAACACCACCTTCACGGTGACGTCGTACTTGGTCGCCCCCAGCGCGTAGGCCGCCGAACGCAGGTCGCGCGGCACGCTCCGCAGCACGTCCTCGCTCAGCGAGATAATCGTCGGCAAGATCATAAAGCCCACCACGATGCTCGCGGCCAGGGCGTTGAAGATGCTCTGCGAATGGAAGACCGAGCGGATGATCGGCGAGACGGTCATCACCGCGATCACGCCGTAAACGACCGACGGGATGCCCGCCAGCACCTCGAGCATCGGCTTGACGACCTCACGCACCGCGTTGGGGGCGTACTCGCTCAGGTAGATGGCGGCTCCCAGCCCGAGCGGGGCGGCGATCAGGATCGCCCCGCCGGTGACCAGCAGCGTCCCGCAGAACAGCGGCAGGATGCCGAAGTGCTGCGGCTTGATGAGCGGCGTCCAGCGGGTCTCCGTGAGGAACTCGACCAGCGAGACCTTCTGGAAGAACTGCAACGACTCGACCAGAAGCACGACCACGATGCCCACCGTGGTGAGCACCGAGACCGCGGCGCACGCCATCAAGAAGAACCGGATCGCACCTTCCAGGGAGCGCTGCGCCGAGCGTCCCCGAGCGGTGAGGCTCGGCTGCGGAGGGGCGGGGGTGGCGGGGGGGGTCGCCATGCTTGCGGGGTCAGTTCGTCGGTGTCTTCGGGTTACTTGGCGAGCGCGTCGTACTTCGACTGGTTCTCGGCGGCCACGTCGTCCGAGACCGCGACGTAGCCCACCTCGCCGGCCAGCTTGCCCGTGTTCTTCAGGTAGAAGTCCACGAACGCTTGGCCGGTGGGACGCTCGAACAGGTCGTTGCGGACGTAGATGAACAGCGGGCGCGAGAGCGGCGCGTAGGTGTTGGCCCGAATGGTCTCGACCGAGGGGACGACCGGGTCGCCTTCCCCGTTCACCACGCCCAGCACTTTTAGGCGGTCCATGTTCTCGGCGTAGTAGGCGAAGCCGAAGTAGCCCAGCGAGTACTTGTCCTCGCTGATGCCGGTCACCAGGACGTTGTCGTCCTCGCTCGCCGAGAAGTCCGCGCGGCACTTCTTGGCCTCGCCGACGATCTCCTCGGTGAAGTACTCGAAGGTGCCCGAATCGGTCCCGGGGCCGTACAGCTTGATCGGCTCGTCCGGCCAAGAAGGATCGAGCTCGCTCCACTTGTTGACCGGGTCCTCGGGGCGCCAGATCGACGCGAGCTGATCGACCGTCAGGTTGTCGACCCAGTCGTTCGCCGGATTCACGACAATGGCGATCCCGTCGAACGCGACGGAGAACTCGGTGTAGCCGACCTTGGCTTGATCGAGCGAGGCGATCTCGCTCTCCTTGATGCCGCGCGAGGCGTCGCAGATATCGATCTCGCCGGCGGTGAACTTCTTCATGCCGCCCCCCGTTCCCGAGAGGCCGACCGTGACCCGGACCTTGGGAGCCGCGTCGCGGTACGACTCGGCGACCGCCTCGCTGATCGGGAAGACCGTGCTAGAGCCGTCGATTTTGATGCTTTCCGCCTTCGGCCCGCAGCCGACCAGGAGGGCCGTGGCGAGCAGGCAGCTGAACGCGGTGAAGGGAAGGGGGGAAAGCCAAACGCCTGATTTCATGGATCTTCCGTGGAGATGTCGTTCGCCGGGTGACGCTTGGCAGCGCCAGGCCTTGGCCCTTGGTGGGGCACCCTAGGCGATGGTTGTGAAGGAAATGTGAAGAAACCGCGAAGTCTCGGCTTGAGGGCGCCGGGCTCGTTCCGATTCACCGGATCGCGAAGCGTGGGGAGGGACGGCATTCTTGTCAGACGGACGCCCCGGGTCGAGGTGCGGCGCAGCCGATTGCGGACGCCCCCTCGAAAACCCCGAGATTTCACGTATGGTCGGCTCCATGCCCCCTCCCAAGCCTTCCGCCGAGCCCACCCCCCCGGCCGCCGAGCCCCTGGTGAGGCTGGCGGGGATCGGCAAGGCGTTCGGGCTCGAGCCGGCGGCGATTGAGCGGATCGATCTCCAGCTGGCCCCCGGGGAGTTCGCTTGCCTGGTCGGCCCTTCGGGCTGTGGCAAGAGCACCCTGCTGCGGATGCTCGCCGGGCTGGCGGAGCCGACGTCGGGACGGATCGATTGGGCCGAATCGCCCGCGCCGGGCCGGATCGGCTGTGTCTTCCAGGAGCCGACGCTCATGCCCTGGGCCCGCGTCTGGGACAACGTCGCGTTGCCCCTGCGACTCCACGGGGAGGGCCGCCGAGCGGTCGCTGAGCGAGTCGACGAGGCGCTCGGGCTCGTCGGCCTCGCCGATCGCGCCCTCGCGTTTCCTCGCGAGCTCTCCGGTGGCATGAAGATGCGGGTCTCGATCGCCCGGGCGTTGGTGACCCGTCCGCGGGTTCTGCTGATGGACGAACCCTTCGCGGCGCTCGACGAGATCACCCGCTTCCGCCTGAACGACGACCTGCTGCGGCTCTGGCGGGAGCAGGCGTTGACCGTGCTGTTTGTGACGCACAGCGTGTATGAGTCGGTCTACCTGGCGCAGCGCGTCCTCGTGATGGCGTCGAACCCGGGGCGGATCACGGCGGAGATCGCCGTTGATGAACCGTACCCGCGCGACGAGTCGTTCCGCCGCGAAGCGAGTTATGGGCAGACCTGTGGGCGAGTCAGCGAAGCGCTGAAGCTTGCCAGCGATCAGGGATGCCTGTGATTCGGGTGCGTGTGCCCGTGCGACGGCTTGAAGCCTTCGGGGGTGGGCAGCGGCAGACCGAGGTCGTCGCCATTGGCTTCGAACGGGGCGCCGTCGTCGTCCGCGTCCCCGTCCGTGTCGAGGAAGATCGGGTTGGCGACCGCGACCGGCATGCGGCGGCCCCAGTCCTGCTTCAGTTCGCTACCGCCGTACATCGTGCCGATCGATTGCCCCTCGCCACAGCAGGCGACGACGACGTGCGTGTCCTCGTCCACGGCGAGTTCGATCGTCTGGTCGAAGACCTCGGGCCCCTCGGCGAACAGGTCGCGGTGCGATCGGGCGGTGTAGTTGTGCTCTTCGACGGGGCGCCCGTTGAGGAAGAGCTGCACGCGGTTGATTTTGATCCAGTTGGGGCAGCGGACGGTGACGCGGAACGTCGCTTTCCCCTCGGGGGCCGACAGGTCATCGCCGGGAAGGACCGTCGGGGTTGCGGCGAACGAGTCTTCGATCTTCGCCTGCGCGGAAACCTGCAGGTAAGGCCCGTTCGAGACGACGACGTGGCCGTGCTCGAATTCGTGGATGAGCTCGGCGACCGACGCCTCCGCGGGGATGTCGGTCGAGGACTTCACCCAGTTGCGCAGCCAGCCGCTGCCGTGCCAGTTGTAGTGCGCGTCCGTGTTGACGACGGCCGTCAGGCGGTAGCCGAGGTTAAGCATTTGCAGCCAGTTGACGATCGCGTTGCCGCGGCCCTCCCACCCCCCCGTGCCGACGCCCGACTCGGTCGGCTCGGCCGGGTTGAGCGGCTCGAAGATCAGCTCGGGCGGGTGGACCTCGAATGCGTCCATGTGCGCGAACATCCCCTCAAACCCTTGGTCGGCAACGCCGTCTTGATCGCGGTCGCCGATCATCTGCGCGATGTCGGGGTGGTTGGTCTGCACCACCTTCTCTGAGTTGTCATCCCAGAAAGCGATTCGTTCGATTTGCTTGACCGGGTTTGCGTGGGTCTGAGGGCCGCCGCCGTCTTGTTCGTGCCGCTTGTGGACGAGCGGGAAGGCGTTCTGATGGTTGAGCGGTAGCGGCGATCCGGTCAGCTCCATGCCGGGGCACGTGAGCATCCGGTGCTGCGCGTCGAAGGCGAGGAGGTGCTCGTCGTAGACGTCGATCCGCTGGTGCTCGGTGCAGGGGCAGAACTCGAGGTGCTCGGCCAGCAGGTTCAGCACGCGGCCGCGCTGGCTGCCCGTGTTGTCGCCCGACGGGGAGCTGTGGCTGTGCAATTCGCTGCTGAGCCAGCCGGGCGTGGCGACGCTTCGGCGGAGCGCGGCCTCGATCGGGGCGGTCTCGCCCGCGGCGACCTGGATCACGCCGAAGGCGGCGTCGTGCTCCGGTCCGTAGCTGGCGATCCAGCGGTACTCGCCGGGGAGCAGCTTGCAGCGGAACCGCCCGTCGGGGGTGTACTGCACGTTCTTGACCTGGCGGACGGCCGATTCGGGCCCCCAGTTCGGCGAGCGCGTCTCGCCCACGCCAAGGAACTGTACCTTCGCGGGGATCGCTTTGCCGGCCGCCTCGGTGATCGTCCCTTCGGCGTAGCCGCACGGCGGCAGCTCGACGACCGCGGTCGCCCCGCCGTCGGCCGATAGGACGATCTCGTCGGTCGTTGACCCGTGCGATTCGGCGCGGACGCGGAGCGAGTAGGTGTTGGCCGGCAGATTGATCGAGAACTCGCCCGCCGCGTCGGTGACGCCCACGCCGAGCGAGACGCGTTCGTCTTTCAGTTCGCCCTGGTGTTCGTGCTGGATCGTGTGGATGACGCGGACCTCCGCTCCCTCGATCGGCTCGGCGCCGTCGGTGACCCGGACGACTCCCTCGCAGAGGGGGACGCCGAGGAACCGGTAGGCGAGCGATTGGAGGGCGACGTTGCTCGCCGCCGGGAAGAGCCGTCGCTTCCAGGTGTAGGCCGCGCCGGGGGCGAGTGTCACGGGCTCTTCGGTCTCGCGGTCGGCCGGGTAGATGATCTGGTGGGGGGAGCGGTTCCCGCGGCTCTTCGCGCGGTCGATCTGGGCGGAGCCCCCCTCCGGCTGCAAGCCGTAAGCCTGGCGCCAGTATTTGTCGTAGGTCCACCACAGGTTCGCTTCGTGGTCGACTCCCCGCTTAAAGGTGTCGCCGTCGGCGCGGACGCCGTCGGCGGGCAGCATGTCGATCGGTTCGTCGCCCGTGTTCGTCACGGTCGAGACGACCCGGACGAACGCCTCCGTGTCGCGCAGCTCGTAGCCGACAGCGATCGCCAGCGGGCTGCCGGCGGGGGACTGCGCCTTGCCGGCGAACGCGAGCGTTTCGCCCTCGGCTTCGCCCCAAGCCTCGGCGTCCCACTCGGTCTTCCTCTCGAAACGGTAGGAGCCGCCGCCGGGGTAGAAACAGCTGAGCTGATCGTTTGGCTTGTCGCGCGCGGTCAGGTCGATGATCGAGCCTCCGACGTTGCGGACCGTGAGGTTTGCGTCGCGCTCTTCGCCCGGCGCCGCGACGACCGCGACGAGCCAGTCGTTCCGCAGCACGTGATCGCCGTGGATCGCGTCGACCTCCTTCCCCTTGGGGGCGAGCGCGTCGTAGTTGGCGGGGGTGAGCGTCGTCGTTTCGGCAAACGCGGGGAGCGACGCCGTGACGATTGCGAACAGAACGAGGGGGCGGGCGGGCATGCTGCGGCTCCTGGTGCGCGATGGCTGCGGGCCGCTTAGCCTATCGATACTGCGTTAAGAAAGCATGTTGGCGCTGCTTGAAAAGGCTCGCCGGGCCGCGTTTGTGGCAAGCCCGCATGCGCACTCAGTCGTGACGCAGCGCTTCGATCGGGTCGAGCCGTGCCGCGCGGATCGCCGGGTAGACCCCGAAAGCGACGCCCACGACGACCGAGATGCCCAGCGACAGCGGGATCGACCAAGGCACCACCTCGGGCTCCATGTTGCGCACGAGGTCGGGCACGGCGGCCATCCGGTCGGGGATCCAGCTCTCGAGCTGTGTTCGCAGGCCAATAGCGATCGGTCGGCAGAAGAGCCCGGCGAGCACGCCCAGGCCGCCGCCGACGATCGACAGCACGACGCTCTCCGTCAGGAACTGGCTCACGATGTCGTGACGCTTCGCCCCCAAGGCGCGGCGGATGCCGATCTCGCGCGTCCGCTCGGTGACGGTCGCCAGCATGATGTTCATGATGCCGATGCCCCCCACCACGAGGCTGATCGCCGCGATCAGGCCGAGCAGCAGGATGAACATCAGCCGTGTCGTGTTCGCTTGTTCGAGCAGTTCCATGGGGACGGTCACCGCGTAGTCGCGCAGCGGGTGGTCGTCGGCGATGGTCTCGCGCACCAGATCGGCGGTGGGCAGCACGGCGTCGCGGTCAGCGACGCGGAGCGTGATCTGGGAGACCTCGATCAGGTCGCGGCGGAATTGGCCCGGCTGGATCTGGATGATCTGGTCGCCGAGCCGTCGCCACATGGTCCGCAGCGGGATGTAGACGTCCTTCGAATAGTCCTCCGCCGCGAGCGAGCCGCCGATGCCCGCCGACGCCGCCCGCGGCTCGCAGACGCCGATCACCTTGTAGAACTCGTGGTCGACCTGCACCAGCTCGCCGATCGCCCCGCCGAGCGGGAAGAGTTTGGCGGCGACCTCGGCCGAGATGACGGCGTGGTTGCGTTCGGAGAGCCCGTCGCCGTCCGAGAGGAAACGGCCCTCGGCGAGGGCGAGGCGGCCGGTCTCTTGGTACTCGGGCGTGCAGCCGACCAGCCGGCCCTCGAGCGCCCGACGACCGAGGCGGAACTCGGTCTTCATCTCGCGGATGGGGACCGCCGCTTCGAGGGTCGAGAGCGTCGAGGTGAGCTTCACGTAGTCGGCGCGAGTGACGCCGTAGCCGCCGCCGTCGAAGTCGTCGCTGCCCGGCTTGACGGTGCGGAGGATGATGTTCTGCGCGCCGAGCGCGGCGATCTGCTCCTGCGACGCGCGGCTGATCCCCTCGCCGATCGCCAGCAGCCAGACGACGCTCGTCACGCCGATCAGGATGCCGAGCACCGTGAGCCCGCTGCGCATCGGGTGCAGCAGCAGGCTCTTCACGCTCAGCACAATCGTGCGGCGCCAGCGGGCGATCGAGCTGAAGAGGTTGGGGGTCAAGGGTTCACCACGGAGAACACAGAGAGCACGGAGGGAACAGCTTCAGCTCCGTATGGCGCGGGACGCCGCATCGAGTAATCGGTTTACAGATCCTGCATACGTAGATTTCCAATCCCCTGAATCAACCCAATAGCGACCGAGTTTCTCTCGGGCTGTTTGTATTGTGTATGCGTTCGCAGAACTGTTGATGGAGGAACGAAACTGACGGATTTGTTCTATGAGCCAACGGTCCGTGTCTTGTAACGAGTTCTGGTTCTCTGCTATTTCCGTAATCAGCTTATCGGCAAGATCCTTTAATCCTGTGTGAGTCATCACCGACTTTCTCCGTGCCCTCTGTGTTCTCTGTGGTTAATCCTTCTGCCGACTCGATTCGAGCGCCGCCCGCGCGCCGTCGGGGTGGCCGTCGTAAACCACAAGCCCGTCGCGCAGCACCACGGTCCGCTTCGTGAGATCAGCGACCTCCGGCTCGTGCGTGACCAGCAGGATCGTGCGGCCCTCGTTGTTCAGCTCGGTCAGCAGGTCGAGGATCTCCTGCGTGGTCGATGTGTCGAGGTTCCCCGTCGGTTCGTCGGCGAGCAGGAACCAGGGGTCGTTCACCAAGCTCCGCGCGATCGCGACCCGCTGCTGCTGGCCGCCGGAGAGCTGCATGGGCCGGTGGTCGAGGCGGTCGCCGAGGCCGACCTTCTCGGCCAGCTCTTGGCAGCGGTCGCGGCTGTTGGGGCCGAGGCGGCCGCTGTAGTGCAGGGGGAGCTCGATGTTCTCGACGACCGTCAGCGCCGGCAGCAAGTTGAACGACTGGAACACGAACCCGAGCCGCGTGGCGCGGACGTCGGCGAGTTGATCGTCGCTCATCTGCGCGACGTTGTCCGGGCCGAGGTCGAAGTCGCCGGAGGTCGGCCGGTCGAGGCAGCCCAAGAGATTCAGCAGCGTGCTCTTGCCGCTGCCGCTGGGGCCCATGATCGAGACGAAGTCGCCGACCGGCACGTCGAACGACACGCCCCGCAGCGCGTGGACCGTCTCGCCGGCGAGGGGGTACGCCTTCGTCAGATCGCGGATGCTGGCGGCGAGCTTGGCGCCTTCCAGCGTTTCGCCCGCCGGCGGAGCGGCGGCCATCAGCCTTGCCCCGCGACGGCGGCGTCGGCCGGCTTGGCGGCGGTGGCGCCGCTCGGTTGTTTCACCTCTTCACGCCGCAGCTTGCGCCAGTCACCGCCCGAGTCGACGGCGTTCTGGTTCTCCTCGGGGACCAACTCGGGCAGCTCGACCCGGTCGGACAGCTTGCGCGGGTTGAGGGCGATGGTCTCGTCCGAGGCGAGGCCCGACTCGATCACGTAGAACCGGTCGTTCGTTGGCCCGACGCTCACCTCGCGGGCCAGGAAGCCTTGGTCTTCTTGGACGAAACAGTAGAGCCGGTCGCCGTGGGCGTAGATCGACTGCACGGGGGCGACGATCGAATCGGGCGCGTACATCGCGCTGATCGTCACGCTGGCGGTCATGCCGGTCTTGAGCACCGAGGAGTCCTCCTCGATCGCCACGAACGCCTTGTAGTCCTTCACGTTCGCCCGCCGCCAGTTGGTTGGTTCGGCGTACTGATTCACCCGGGCGACGCGGCCGCGGAGCACCTCGTCGGTGGCGCCGACCAGCCGGATCGCGGCCGGCATGCCCTCCTGCACGTACTGAATGAGCGACTCGTTGACCTCGACCTCCACCTGCATGCTCGAAATGTCGGGCAGGCGGATGATGGTCTGGCGCTCGCGGATGACCGCGCCCTCCTCGACGACGAACTCGTTGCCGCCCCGGTTCTCTTCGCCGTGGGCGTAGATCACCGCGCCCGGGGCGGGGGCGGTGACCAGGCACTTGGCGATCTGGTCCTCGATTTCGGTCAGCTTATCGATCTCGAGCTGATAGCTGTTCTTCAGCGACTCCCACTTCGCCTTGGCGATCGCCGCGTCGGAACTGAGCTGCTTGAGCGTCTTCGCTTTGGTGAAGTCCTCCAAGACCCGCAGTTTGGTCTTCGCCGCGTCGAGCTCCTTCTTCGATTTCTCGACGGCGAACATGTCCGCTTGCAGCTGCAGGTCGCTGACGTAGCCCTTCGCGGCGAGCTTGCGGCTGTACTCGACGTACTCCTCGGCGCGGCTGAGGTTCTCCTCGGCGACGAAGACCTCGCTCTCGATCGTCTGCCGCTCTTGGACGAACAGCCCTTCGAGGTACTCCTTCTGAGCGATGATGGCGGTCTCGTAGAGGTTCTGCGCCTCGATGACGAGCGCCTCGGCCGTGTTGACGTTGATCTGCTGCAGCAGCCGGTCGGACTCGAGCGCCGACGAGTCGAGCTGCACGAGGAAGTCGCCCTCTTCGACTTGGGTCCCCTCCGGGACGATCCGCAGGATCGCGATGCCGGCGGAGTTCTGCGACTTGACCTCGGACTTCACCTCGACGCCGCCCGCCGACTGGATCTCGCCCCGCTCGGTGATCTCGAGCGAGAAGTCCTCGCGCTCGACCGTGTGGAGCAGGGCGTCGCTGGGCAGGGTGTCGGTGTCGGCTGTTTGGCCGGCGCGCCACCACCAGTAGCCTCCCGCTCCGGTCAAGGCGATCAACGCCAGCATCCAGACGCCCGTGGCTCCGCGGCGGAGAGAGTGGCCGGTGATCGCGGATCGTGAGGGCATAAGTATCGTGTGGGGACGCCGGCCTATTGGAACCGTTTCCTATTATGGTTGCTCTGGGCTCGGACGCCCAGTCAACGCAGCGAAGGTTGGCTGCAGGATCTCGGGATTCGGGCTCGGCGCCGGCAGGGGCCTCGGACCGCAGTCGATCGGCGTGACGTCGCCGCCGCCGGGGCAGGGGCCTTGGGGGAAGAAGCTGCGCAGATCGTCGTCGAAATCGACCCGGAGCCCCTCCGAGTCGACCAGCATCACGCCCAGATCGAGCTCCAGGTTGAGCCGCTGCACGCGGTTGTTCACCCAGACCGAGAGCAGGTCGTTCTGGGCGCTGAGCAGGGTGCTCAGCGCTTGGACGAGGTCGCGGGCTGTGGTGTTGCCGAACTGCTCCGTCTCGCCCGGCTTGGGGGGTTCGGAGAGCCGTAGCTGCGTGATATCGACCTGCGAGATCGCGACCAGCACCGCCTCGCGGCGGAGCTCGAAGTTGATTTCGTTCAGGCGGATCTGACGAAGGACCGACCGGAGCCCTTGGTGGACGCGGTCGACGAACGTGTAGTAGCTCCGCCGCGCCTGCTGGTATTCGATCAACGACTGGCGGTAGACATTTCGTTCGGCGAGGCGCGATGTGGGCGAGTCGAACTCGACACCCACGCGCAGCCGACCGTTATCGGTCCGCAGGTCGAACGGGTCGTCGCCGACGTTGCCGATGTCGCCGGAGAAGACCAGGTCAACCGCCGACTGCAGGTCGTTCGCGTTGAAGTGGATCAGCCGCCAGGCATCGACGAGTGCGGCGCGGGCGTTGGCCCAGTCGCGGCGGTTGACCCGCGCGATCTCGAGCGCTTCGGCCGGGGTGAGGTCGGTCGTTTCGAGGTCGAGCGCGTCGAGCCGCGCCCGGGCCTGGAGGATCGACAGCTCGAGCATCAACGCCGAGAGTCCGCGGAGCGCGGAGGCCTCCGCCTCCTCGTCATCGACCGTGTCGAGTTCACCCCGCAAGCGTGTGAAGGCGGCGGTCCATTGGGCGAGGTCGCCTTCGATCGCTTCCACCCGGGCGTCGAAGCGACCCGTTTCGAGCAACGCCGGATCGATGCGTGCCTCGGCGACTTCGTCGCGCGTTTGCAGCAGCAAAAGCCTCTCGCGCCGGCCGGGGGCGGCGTCGTGCAGTCGCGCCAGGTCGTCCTCGACAACGGCGAGTTGCACGTCGGCCTCGTCGAACAGCGCGATCGCTTCGTCCGACGGCCCGCTGTCGATCGGCTCGGCGGGGACGGGCTCGGGCTGCTCGGGCAGCACGGGGCCCGCGATCGCGGGCGGCTCCTCGGTCTCGGGCGCGAGCAGCACGCCGGCGACCTGGTTTTGCAGTTCGGTCACTTCGGGCGAGAGCAGCTCGAAGCGGCCCAGCAGCGGGTCGGCGACCACCACCTCCAGGTCGGGCGGCAGGCCGAGCTGCAGCTTGAAGAAGTCGAGGCTGTTCTGGAAATCGGCTTCGGCCCGGAGCAGTTGGCTCTGGGCGTTGAAGAGGGCCTGCCGTGCCAGGTCGACCTGGAAGCGGTCGATCCGCCCCGCCTCGTACGAGGCTTCGAGCTGCAGCGTGCTGTCGCCGAGCGCGGCGACGTTCGCCCGCTGGTTGGCGAGGACTTGCCGCGTTTGGAGTAGCCCGAGATAGCCGCTCGCCGCCGCGGCGCCGGCGACACCGGCTCCGCCCCCCGTGCCCTGGAAGGCCCCGCCGCCCCCGTTGCCGACCTGCAGGTTGACCCCGGCGAAGTTCGCGAGCCCCGCCCCGCCGAGCAAGCCACCCCGCCGCTGCGGACCGCCGCTCGTGTTGCGCCCGGTCGCGACCCTCAAGTAATACTCACGGCGATAACGCTCCATCGCCCGCACGTTGGCCAGCAGCGTCCGCTCGGCGACGGTCAGGCGCTCCAGGATGCGGACGCGGCCGCCACCTCGTAGCAGCGGCTGGACGATCGAGAAGTCGAGCAGCGTGGCGCCCGTGTAATCGTTCGGTCCCGAGAACTGCCAGACGAGCGTGTTCGCCAGGCCGACGACGATCTCGCCCCCGGTGGCGGTGAGGCGCTGCAGCCGCCAGCGGTTGGGGGTCGTCGGCCCCAGCGTCTGGCTGCTCGGCGTGACAAACAGCTGGCTGGAGGATTCGCCCGTGCCGCTGGCCACGCGGCCCTGGTTTACGAAGTCGAGCCCGGCGCCGCCGAACAGCTGGGTGTCGAAGCGGAACCGCTCGAACGAGACGTCCAGCGCCGAGAGATAAAGCTCTTCCAGCTCGCGCTGGTAAGACGGGTCGTTGACCAGACCCATCCGCACGGCGGCCGACGCGTCGAGGACCAAACGCCCCTGTTCGTCGAGTGGCAGGTAAGACCGCCAGTTGGGGTTCTCGACCCACGGGGTCCGCGGCGCCTCGCGCCAGCACTTGGCGCCCCGCTTGCCATCGACGCACTCCAGGTACCGGTGCGAGACCGGGTCGTCGGGCGGCATCGGCGGACAGTCGGGGTCGTTCTCGTCGTGCATGCGCGACGCCGGATCGGTCCCGATCCGGTACTGCCCGAGCTCGCCACCCGCGACGGTCGACTTCTGATCGATGAGGCAGTAGGCGTCGCGGTCGGCGCGGAGCCGCGCCTTGCTGCGGCTGCAGCCCGACAGCGGCGCTAGCAGCGCCACCGCCACAAGGCCCGCGCAGACAATACGACACGCAGCGCGCACAGCCGCCTCGGTCTGCTAGTGAAATCGACCGAGCCGCCCCCCTTGGCGACCCACGAGGGCGCGCAGAACGAGCCCCCGGTGCTTCTCATCGGCCGACCGGCACGACCGGCTTAAGCCCTAGTGTTTGACACCCACGGCGCTGCGAGTGCGGCTCACCCGCGTTCGGCGAGGGGGACGACCGCTCGCGAAGCGGCGCCGGTGTAGTCGCCGCTGGGGCGGACCAAGCGGTTTTCGGAGAGCTGCTCCGCGACGTGCGCCGTCCAGCCGACCACCCGCGCGATGACGAAGATCGGCGTGAACAGCGGGATCTCGAAGCCCATCAGGTGGTAGACCGGGCCGGCGGGGAAGTCGAGGTTCGGGTGGATGTTTTTGCGGCCGACCATGGTCTCCTCCAGCACGGCGGAGATCGCCTCCCACCGCTCGCTGCCGCGGAGCCGCGCCATCCGCGACCGGTAGCCGCTCATCGTCGGCACGCGCGAGTCGCCGAGCCGGTACAGCCGGTGGCCGAAGCCCATGACCTTCGCCTTGTTGGCGAGGGCGTCGTCGATCCAGGCCTGGGCCTTCTCGACCGAGTCGATCTCCAGCAGCATGTGCATGACCGCCTCGTTGGCGCCGCCGTGGAGGTTGCCCTTGAGCGCGCCGATGGCGCCGGTCACCGCCGAGCAGAGGTCGGACTGCGTCGAGACGATCACCCGCGCGGTGAACGTCGAGGCGTTGAAGCCGTGCTCGGCGTAGAGCGTCAGCGAGCCGTCGAACGCGTCGACGATCTCCGGCTCGGGGACCTCGCCGAAGCCCATCTGGAAGAAGTTCTCCGAGAGCGAGAGCTCTGGGTTGGGCGCGAGGGGGGACTCGCCCCGTTTCTGGCGGCGGACCGCGGCGATGACGGTCGGGATCTTCGCCATCAGCGAGATCCCCTTGCGCACGGCCGACTCGGCCGTCTCGGCGCCCGCGAACTCGGGCAGCATGCCGAGGAAACTGACCGCGGTGCGGACCGCGTCCATCGGGTGGCCCTCAGAAGGCAGCCGGCCGATCACCTCCAGCAGCTCCGCGGGCAACTCACGCGACGAGCGTTCGACCTCCGAGAACTCCGTGAGTTGCGCCGCGGTGGGCAGCTCGCCGTGGAGCAGGAGGTAAGCGACCTCCTCGAACCGGCAGTGCTCGGCCAGTTCGTGGACGGGGTAGCCGCGGTAGTAGAGCGACTTCTCCTCGGGGACGACGTTCGAGACGGTCGTCGTGTCGAAGATGACGCCTTCGAGACCCTTCTTGGCGCGGAACTTCTCGGGGGCGTTCATCAACGTGAATCCGGTGGTCAGAGTTTGAAATTGAAGAGGTCCGCGTCGAACTTGGCGTACTCCTCGTAGCGGAGCAGGTCGTACAGCTCCTGGCGGGTCTGCATGTCGCCGACGACGCCCTGCTGCGTGCCATCCGCGGCGATCTGGCGGAGTCCGTCCTCGATCGCCTTCATGGCTAGCCGCAGAGTCGTGACGGGGTAGATCACCAGATTGAAGCCGACCCGCTGGAGCGTCTCGGTGTCGAGCAGTTGGGACTTGCCGAACTCGGTCATGTTGGCCAGCAGCGGCGCGTCGATCGCCTCGCGGAACGCGGCGAACTCCGACTCGTCGGCCAGCGCCTCGGGGAAGATCATCTCGGCGCCGGCGTCGAGGTAACGCTTGGCCCGATCGATGGCCGCGTCGAGCCCCTCGACGCCGCGGGCGTCGGTGCGGGCGATCAGCAGGAAGTTCGGGTCGGACTTCGCGTCGGCGGCCGCCTTGATCTTGCGGGCCATCTCCTCCGCGGGAACGAGTTGCTTCTTATCGAGGTGCCCGCACCGCTTGGGCATCGTTTGATCCTCGAGGTGGCAACCGGCCAGGCCGGCGTGCTCGAAGCTCTCGATCGTGCGGGCCACGTTGACCGCCTCGCCGAACCCGGTGTCCGCGTCGGCGATCGTCGGCAGCGGCGTGGCGCGGGCGACCGCCCCCGCCTGGGCAGCGACTTCGGGGAGGGTCGTCAGCCCCACGTCCGGCAGCCCCAGGTTGGCCGAGAGGGCCCCGCCCGAAACGTAGGCGGCCTCGAAACCGAGGCGCTCGACCAGCATCGCCACGAGCGGCGAGAACGCGCCGGGCGCCCGCAGCAGGTTGCCGCTCCGTAGGGCGTCGCGCAACAGCTTGCGTTTTTCAGCGGCCGGTTTGCGAGAGGAGAGCATCAGAAGATCCCCTTGGAGTTGCGCTCGGTCGATTCCACGGCTGACTCGGGAAGCACCACGTTGAGACGCCGCACCTCGTCGATCGAGAGCTCCGGGAGCCGTTCGCAGAGGCCGAAGAACCGCGCCCGCTCTTCGGGGGGCACGAGCCCCTCGGTCAGCGCGTCGAACTTGCCGACGTAGCCCGCGCGGGCGAACGGCTTGGCGCCGGCCGGGTGGGCGTTGGCGACGCCGAGCTCGTCCTCGATCCGCGAGCCGTCGGCGAGTTCGATCACCACACGCCCCCCGAACGCCCGCTTCGCCGGGTCGGGGTCGTGGTAGCGCTCGGTCCACGCGGGATCTTCGACCGTGACGATCTTGCGCCACAGGCGGACCGTGTCGGGACGCGAGGCCCGTTCGGGCAGGTAGCTGCGGACGTGGTGCCACGCGCCGTCCTGCAGCGCGACCGCGAGCAGGTACATGATGCTGTGGTCGAGCGTTTCGCGGCTGGCGCTCGGGTCACTCTTCTGCGGGTCGTTCGCCCCCGTGCCGATCACGTAGTGCGTGTGGTGGCTCGTGTGGATGGTGATCCGCTCGACCGCGTCCCAATCGGTGATCTGCTCCCGCATGCGGAACGCCAGGTCGATCAGCGCCTGCGATTGGTACTCGGCCGAGTGCTCTTTGGTGTACGAGTCGAGGATCGCCCGGCGGGGCTCGTCGGCGTCGGGCAGTCCGACGGTGTACGAGGCCTCTTTGCCGCCGAGCATGTAGGCGATGACGCTATCTTCGCCCTCGTAGATCGGCGAGGGGGCGCGCTCGCCCCGCATGGCGCGATCGACCGCCTCGACGGCGAGCTTACCCGCGTGGGCCGGGGCGTACGCCTTCCAGCTGGAGATCTCCCCCTTGCGCGACTGCCGCGTCGCGAACGTGACGTGCACCGCGTGCTGGATCGCTTGGTACACGGTCTCGGTCGGCAGCCCCAGCATCGCCCCGAGCCCGCCCGCCTGGGCGGGGCCGAGGTGCGCGATGTGGTCCTTCTTGTGCTCGTGCAGGCAGATGCCGCGCACCAGCGAGATCTGGATCTCGTAGGCCGCCAGCGCACCGCGGACGAGCTCCGCGCCCGACCGGCCGCACTGCTGCGCGACCGCGATCAGCGGCGGCAGGTTGTCGCCGGGGTGCGAGTAATCCGCCGCCAGGAAGGTGTCGTGCATGTCGAGCTCGCGCACGGCGACGCCGTTCGCCCAGGCGGCCCACTCCGCGTCGAACCGGCGGTCGCAATCGACCCCGAACAACGCCGCGCCCCCCCTCTGAGGATCGACGCGGGGATGGGCTAGCGCTTGCTCGCGCGCCGCCACCACGGGGCCGCGGTTGATCGCGCCCAGCGCTACGCCCGCGTTGTCGATGACGCGGTTGGCGACCATCTCGACCGCGGCCGGGTCGATCGGCGCCTCGGCGGTCGCCACCTCGGCGAGCTTCCAGGCGAGCTGGTCGGTCTTCGGCAGCGGCTCGGCCGACGGGTAAACGCGAACGGTGTGCTGCTTCATAAGCGGTGTTAAGACACGGTGACGGGACGCCCGGGGAACCGAACAAGACGGTAGTGCGGATTCCTCGGCGAAGCTAGCCGCTCGCGCCTTGTGCCGGGCAGCCTCGTCAGGCGCCTACGGTGGTTTGGACTCCGAGGCCTCGAATGAAAATGAACCGGCAGCTCACGAAGGGTGACGCATCTGCGTTCGTTCGGTAGCTCTAGGGAGCGTGGACATTCGAAAGCGGCGAAGCCGTTTCGAATCCCCCTCCTGCTTTAGGAGGAGGGGTTGGGGGAGGAGGTGAATCGGGTCCCCGGTTTCTGCCCCCTCCCCGCAGGGTTTCTGAAAGGCGGCCTCCCCCGCAAGCGGAGGGAGGGGGGAAAGATGGCGGCTTCGCCGTTTTGAATGTCCTCGCACTCTAGCGGACCCAAGCGGGCTCCCAATCTGCGCTGACTCCGTCTTGAGCATCGCTCAGTCGCGGGGGAAAGCGGGCTCGGTATCGCAATATCGTTGGTCTGCCATCGGAAGGCGCAACTTGATTCGATCGAAGGAGGGCGTCGTGGGAACCCAGCGCCAGTTGGCGTCTTGGAGGGCGGGTGCGCCGGCGAGCCGGTTCGCATTCTGTTTCTTGCGTCGGTAAGCCGAAGCGGATCGCCGCCACGCCCCCCTCGCAGGGCCCCTATTCGGTTTTATTGCATGCAAATACCGCAGAATGCCATTTTCGAAGCGAGGGACTTTTGGTTGAATCCTTGGGCAGCTTGGCTGCGTCCCTTTTCTGCTGATCGTGAATGAGGATGGCCATCAAGGCATGCTTCGAGCGACGCTCGGACTATGGCTTGAGGAGTTCAGTTCTGAGTCGAGTGGCTTGCAGGCGTGCCGTGACTGAGATGGCTTGGTGGTTCTCGTTGGATTCGCGCTGTGAGATAGCATCCTGGGCGTCGGCGTGGTCTCGGAACACGCGCCGCATCCTTCGTTGAACAGAGAGCCACGAGGTTTCGTCGATGTCGACGTTCAAGAAGAACGACCGGAACGCCCCCACCGCACGCCAGCGGTTCGATGCGAGAAGACTGTCACGCCTGCAGCGGTTGGAAGACCGTCGGGTTTTGTCGATCACCCCCCCCATCTTGATCGCGGCGGAAGGGAGGTTGGTCGTCACAGGAGGCGACTTGGACGACACGGTCGTGGTGTCGAAGTCGCCTGAAGACTCGACGATTGTTGTCCAGCAGTACGAGCAAGACGAAAGGCTCACAAGCACATTCCCCCAGGGTTCGATCACCTCGGTGCACCTGGTCGGCAACGGCGGCGATGACCAGCTGATCAACCGGACGGACATCGCGACCTTCGCCGAGGGGGGCGCGGGCAACGACACGCTCGTGGGCGGGACCGCCGCGGACCGCCTCAGCGGAGGCTCCGGCAACGACCGCCTGGAGGGCCGTGAGGGGGACGACACGCTGCTGGGTGGCGGGGGCGAAGACAGCCTCCTTGGCGAAGAGGGGGCGGACCGTCTCGAGGGAGGAGACGACGATGATCTGCTGTACGGCGACCTCGGCGACGACCAACTCTACGGCGAGGCCGGCAACGACCGCCTCGATGGCAACGCGGGAGAAGACTATCTCAACGGCGGCGACGGCGAAGATATCCTGCTCGGTGGGAGCGAGAATGACTTCTTGAACGGCGAGGCCGGCGACGACCGACTCATCGGCCACAACGGCAACGACACGCTGCTGGGTGGCGACGGCGAGGACACGCTCTTTGGCGAGGCGGGCGAAGATCAACTGGACGGGGGCCGCGATACCGACACGCTCTATGGAGGCGCCGACGACGATGTCCTCTACGGCCGTTCGGGCGCGGATCAACTGTTCGGCGAAGCGGGCGAGGACTATCTCAACGGGGGCTCGGAAAACGACCGCCTATTGGGAGGGGTTGGCGATGACTTCTTGAACGGCGCTGAAGGCGCCGACCGCCTGGAGGGCCGCGACGGTAATGACACCTTGCTGGGGGGGGATGGCGAAGACACTCTCTTGGGCGACGCGGGCGTGGATCACCTGGACGGTGGCCGCGACAAGGACACGCTCTACGGCGGCGCCGACGACGATCGCCTGTACGGGCGCTCGGGCGCGGATCAGTTGTACGGCGAGCAGGGAGAGGACTACCTCAATGGCGGCGATGACAACGATCAACTCTTCGGAGGGAGCGAAGACGACTTCCTGAACGGCGAGGACGGAGACGACCGCCTCGTCGGGCACGAGGGCGACGACACGTTGCTGGGTGGCGACGGCGAGGACAGCCTCTTTGGCGACGCGGGCAAGGACAGTTTGGACGGAGGCCGGGACAACGACACGCTCTACGGCGGCGCCGAAGACGATCTCCTGTACGGGCGATCCGGCGCGGATCAGCTGTTCGGCGAAACCGGCGCGGACTACGTCAACGGCGGCGCGGACGACGACTTCTTGGTCGGTGGGGACGGCGACGACTTCTTGAACGGCGAGGACGGTGTCGATCGCCTTGAAGGTCGGGAAGGGAACGACAGCTTGCTGGGCGGCGACGGCGAGGACAGCCTGCTGGGAGACGCCGGCGCTGACCATCTCGACGGGGGCCGCGACAACGACACGCTCTACGGCGGCGCCGAGGGCGATCGTATGTATGGGCGATCGGGCGAAGACTTGCTGTACGGCGAGGCTGGAGGGGATTACCTCAACGGGGGCGCGGACGACGACCGCCTGTTCGGCGGAGATGGCGACGATTTCCTGTACGGCGAATCCGGACAGGATCGTATGGAGGGTCAGCGGGGCGACGATGTCCTGTTCGGAGGCGAGGACGACGATGTCCTGCACGGCGACGCCGACAACGATCTCCTGAAGGGGGGCGACGGGGACGACACCCTCTACGGGGATGACGGCGACGACACCGTGTACGGGGACGCCGGCAGGGACTGGATCAGCGGCGCCGCGGGTAACGACGACCTGCTCGGCGGGGCGGACGACGACCGCCTCTTTGGCGGGGCGGGAAATGACGCCCTGTCGGGCGGCTCCGGAGAGGACCGCCTGGAGGGCGATGGCGGGGCCGACGTCCTCCTCGGTGGCGATGACGCGGACAGCCTGGTCTCGGGAGACGGAAACGACATCGCCATCGGCGGTGGTGGCGGCGACACGCTCGAGGGATCCGAAGGCGAAGACATCCTGATCGGCTCGACGACCGCCTACGACGACCAATTCGCAACGCTGCGTGAGGCCCTGGCGAGATGGAACTCGGGGCTGAGCTACGAGGAACGGGTCGCCCAGCTGTCAGCCAGCCACGCGGACATCACCCTGATCCCGCACGAGACGGTCTTCGCCGATCTGGTCGCCGACACGCTCGTCGGCGGCAGCGGGCAGGACTGGTTCATCATTTCGGCGATCAACGGCACGTACAACCCGCTTGGAGTTTCGCACGAGCACCACGACATGGGGATGCATCATGCCTCGCATCACCACTCGCAGGCGATCCTGTTGCACCATCCCCCCGCACTGGAGGGGCATGCCCTAATCGATTCGATCGATCACCTGTCGGACGCGAAGTCGACGGAGATGGTTCAGTCGCGGCTGGCTCACCACGGGGATCCGTCAAAGCTCGGCGAGCACTTCCGCCTGTTGCAACTGGTCCGTTACGCCGATGTGACCCACACGGCGGTCACCAGCGGAGCCTGGTCGGACCCCAACACTTGGGAAGGGTCGCAAGTTCCCACGACGGGGGCGCGTGTCCTGATCCCGCTTGGCGCACAAGTCACGATCGACGCCGTTCTCCAAGCGGAGCCGCACAGCATCCGCGTCGATGGCACCCTGTCCTTCGCCACCGATCGCGACTCGGAGTTGAGGGTCGATACGGTGGTGGTGACCGAGATGGGCGCCCTGCACATGGGAACCGCGGAAACACCGGTCCAGAGCGGCGTCACCGCCAAACTACTCTTCACGGACAACGGTCCGATCGATCGCGTGGCCGATCCCTTCGCCCTGGGGCGTGGGTTGATCACGCATGGTCAGGTTCGTCTCCATGGGGCCGCCGTCACTCCCTTCGCGGCGGCCATCGGAGGGCTCCGCGCCGGCGACACGACCCTGCGTTTAGAGAACGCCCCGACCGGGTGGGCGGTTGGCGATCGCGTCGCCATCGCCGGAACCGACCCCGGTGGCAGCCAGACTGAGCTGCGAGAGATCCTCGCGATCAACGGCGGCGAAATAACCATCGCCCCCCTGGAGCACGATCACGTTCCGCTCGAGGCCGGGCTAGAGGTGCATGTCTCGAACCTGGATCGCAACGTGGTCCTCGAATCGGCCGCCACGGTCAATAGCCGGCGTGGACACGTGATGTTCATGCACAATCGCGACATCCACATCAGCTACACGGCTTTCAACGGCCTCGGGCGCACCGACAAGAGCTTCACTCTCACCGACCCGGAAGTTGACGAAAACTGGAACCTGATTGGCAGCGCCGACGACAACCCGCGCGCACGCTACGCCGTCCACTTCCACCGCAACGGCGTCAAAGAAGACACCGCCCCGGCAACCGTGCACGGCAGCGTGGTCGACGGCAGCCCGGGGTGGGGATACGTCAACCACAGCAGCTACATCGAATTCACCGACAACGTGGCATACGGCGTGAACGGCGCCGCCTTCGTCGCCGAAGCGGGGGACGAGATCGGGGTGTTCGATGGCAACTTAGCCCTGAACACCACCGGGACCGACGCGGACGTCGACTCGCGATTCGGCGCGCAGGACTTCGGCTTCAACGGCGACGGGTTCTGGTTCCAGAGCCCCGGCGTGAGCGTCACCAACAACATCGCTTCGGGGTCCACCGGCAGCGCCTTCATGTACTACACCCGGGGGCTGCGCGTCGGCGGGCAGCAGATCGTCTTCTTGGCCGAGAACCTCGAAGACTCGTCCCTGGCGGGAGGCGAGGAGACGATCCTGCCCAACTCGGCCCCCATCAAGGAGTTCAATGGCAATATCGGCTACGCCTCGAAGGCAGGGCTCACCGTGAGATACAACCTCCGCGAGGCCCAGCACAACGCCACGAGTCTCTTGAGCCATTCGATCTTCTGGAACAACGAGACGGGCGTCGATCTGCCCTACGCGAGGAACACGGTCTTGCGCAACTTGGTGGTGTTGATCGACCCGGCTTTCGACGCCTTGAACGGCGTCGACAACAACGCACAGACCCGCAGCGTCACGTTCAATAATCTGCGTGTCGAGGGCTACAAGCGTGGCATCGTGGTCCCCACTCAAGGGACGAATGTTGTGGAGGGAGGATACTACCTCAGCAAGAACGCGGGCCTCATGATCAACCCGGCGGACAGCGGTGGGCTGCAAGTCCTCGTGACAGGGAACCCGGTGTTCGGGGCCGCCGGCGCGTCCAGTCCTAAAGACATCGTGATGAACTTCCAGACGGACAACGACGCCAGGAATCCGAACCAGGTCTTCTACAGCATGGACGTCCGTCTCCAATACGGACCCTACACAGACCACCGGCTCTTCTTCCATCAGCAGCACGCCGACGCCGTCCCCTTCCCGGTAGCGGTCGATCGGTTGCCCAGTGCTTATGTCGGATTAACCCAAGCCGAGCTGGCGGACCAATTCGGCATCGCGATCGCCGGCGAGATCGCCCCGGACGACGCCCAAACCGTACCCGATATCTACGGCCTCCTCGCCCCGGCGTCGGGGAGCTAGGCGGCAACGAGCGGGCCTGGACCACCTGCTTGTCGAAGCCGTGATCGACGCCCCCGGGGCGGCGATACGACTCGCTTGGGCATGGCCCGGCAGTCGCCACAGCAGCCCGGAAGCGAGCTGGGTGTGATGCCCGGTACCAGCTCTCTCTGGCTCGATCAAACAAGCAGGCTCGGTCGACCAACACCGCCCCGGCATAGGAAGCGGGATGTGCCGTCCCACGATTCGAGGAATCGTCACCCCACCGATCCCATCCAGGCAGAAGAAACTTCTGCTTCGGCGGGGTTTAGAACAAGTCGGGCCGACAGGACGGCAGTTGAACGATTCAAGCAATTGGTTGCCCTGTGGGGACCAGAAATTCAGGCCATGATGGGCCAGTCTTCAGTTAGAAACCGTCGTTGATTGATCAGTTGAGGTCCCGGTCGCGTCGGCGAGGTCACGGACGGTGCCCAGGTGGTCGGTCAGCGCCCAGGTGACGTCCCCCGAGCCGATCTCTTCGGCCGCCAGCAGTTGGTCGACGCCCGGGCCCCACGGGTAGCGGTGCGACAGGTCGTTCACGTCGCCACGCTGCGAGGAGACCGGCGCGCCCTCCAGGAAGTCCCAGTCGTACTGCAGCACGATCTGCCCGTTCTGGTAGACGAAGACGGTCCGGTCGACCGTGCCGCTTTCGGTCACATCCCGGCCGATCCACTGGTCCAACGCGTCGTACGTGTGCTCGACCCGCTTCGTCTCCGCGGCGCCGTGCGTCGCGTACGTCACCACGCTCGTCAGCCGGTTGCGGTGGTCCCAGTCGTAGGTCGTGATGTCGATTCGCGACAATCTGCTCTGCCTTGAAGTATTGAATGGCCGGCCAAACTGACTTCCCTCAAGGAGGTTCTTACTCGGACAACCTTCTTGAACCGGACGGAACGGGACGATTATCTGAATATATCGTGACACAAAGGTTCATTAACTTCACCTCTTAACGACCACTCAAACTCGTCTAGTACAGCTAGTGTAAGCCTGCGCACTTCCCTCCATTCATTGCCAGCAAGCATGGCTTGGTTGTTCCATAGCTTGGCGTTCTCTTCACCGCTAATGCTACTGAGGTATTCGTCAAGAATTGCTGTGGCCTCCTTTTGGCTAGGCGTCATTCGTTCGCCGAATCTGTGATTAAAGAAGGATAAATAATCACTGTAGTCCGATGCTACTTCGAATGGATAGTCGCAAGGACTACCCAGTTTGGCAAAAAGCTCCTCTGCTGGGAGCGTTGCATTTCTTACCTTGTCTCGGAAATTGTTTGCACTGCAAACGTCATCTTCACTTAGCACAATCCGCCCCAGTCAATGTGTGTGTTAAGAATCAACCTTCTGTCGTCCGCTCCCATACAGCTCGTCCTGAGCCATGTTGTGCAGCCAAGTGAAGTAGCTGGTAATCCATGATCCCCAGCCTATGGGCGAAGACTCATAAACCAACTGTCGGCCGCCATCGCTAAAGCGGCCTTCCGCGAATGCCTCTCCGCCAGGAATAAGGCAGATAGCAACCGCACCAGCAGTAACTGCTAATCCCTTGCCTGTATCTCCACTCTTGAACTCCCACAAAGGATTAGGGTGATGGTGTGTCCCACCAGGGTAGTACTGCAGAATAATCTCTTCGCCATCATGAACTACCAGTCCTCCCCCGTCTTGCAGTGATTTGCCTTTTAGCTCGCCTCTCCCAAGCGGACGAACAGTCCAGCCGCACTCTCGCAACTGATTTATCACGTTCTGGGCTGCCTCATCGGATGGATTCGTTCCTCTAGTACTACAGTTGCGCTTCACCGAGGTGCTGGATGGCCACGAGTACCTGCCTGCGTCTGTATCTACTGCTGGTTGAAGGAAACCCCGTCTGCAAGTGGGCTGCCTGCCAGCGTTGTGATGAACTCGGGCGCCTGGAAGCGTTTTCGATGCCCACGACAACGTGGTACGCCTCCTACAAAGCCGCTGAGGTTGCCTCACCGAATGGCACTTAGTTCTCCGCAAGTCGTTGCCATGAAGTGACCTACGAAGAAGGGCCTCGCTCGCCTAGATGAGAGTTGTCACACAACCCATCGACGGCAAGGAGGCCCAACGATGCGAGGCTACACGGACGGACGCTGTCGTAGCCAGATCAGCTTTCTGCGGCGGCAGTTCTTGCAGGAGGGCGAACTCCCCTTCAGCGACGTGCTCTCCAAAGAGCTTGTGTCCAAGGCGCTCGCGACCTCGGGCGTCGCCTGGAAGGACCGGGTCTACACGCCGCTCGTGACGCTGTGGGTGTTCCTCACTCAGGTGCTCAGCGCGGACCACTCGTGCCGCGCCGCGGCCGCCCGGCTCATCGCCCACCGCCTCTCCGAAGGGCAAGACGCGTGCTCCTCGAAGACCGGTGCTTACTGCCAAGCCAGGGTGCGTCTGCCAGAGGAGTTCTTCTCCGCCGTGACACGCCTGGTCGGTCGAGCGCTCGACACGAAGGCCAACCCGGAATGGCTCTGGAAGGGGCGTCGCGTCCTGATGTTCGACGGCGCGACGGTGAGCATGCCCGACACCCCGGCGAACCAAGCGGCGTACCCGCAGCCCTACAACCAGCGGCCGGGCCTCGGCTTCCCGAGGTGCGTCGCTTGCTCCGCCAGATCGTCTGGACGATTCAACACGATCCGAAGGCCTCACTCAAACGCTCACGCTGGCGACGACGTCACCAAGCCAACGCCAAACGCTGCCACTACCGGACTCCGCCAGTTTATCGGCGCCTGCTCCCAACAGCACTAACCGCCGGTTGAGCGGTTCTTCCGCTGCTAAGTCAAACACGATGACCTGGATCCAAAGATTCGCTGTTGTGACCGATCCCACTGCGCTGGTGGATTCGGTAAGTACGGGTCAACACAAAGTAGGGCATTGGCTCGCTGGTTGGGCAACTTGTTTAACGATCGGGTCTTTGCGAGCCGGAGACTACGTCACAGAATTTCGAGCAAGCCGCCGCAAGTGATTGCTCTGAGGGAATCTAGCGGCTCCTGCCATGTTCGGGGACGTAGCGGTCAAGCTCTCGGACGCTCGCGTAGGGGATAAATCCGGCTTCGCGTTGTCGTTTGTAGGCTTCGCCGCGCCGCGCTTCGCCTCGGACATAGTCGACACCGAGAAGCAGTTTCCCTGTCGCACGAATAGATTGTGCGTTGGTGCGGTTCTCGGCGCACCACTCGGCCTGACAGAGCCGGTTATGGGGAAGGTAAAAGGGTGATTCGATCGCGACGCCGTCGATCGCCGCCATATAACGTCGGTTCAGTCCGCCGTCGGCTTCTTCGTCAATCGCCAGCTCGGGGCAGTTCTGAGCGACCACCTTGAAAGCGGGGTCGCGCCCGTTCGCGTGGGCCGCCAGCTTGGCGACGAGATCAATCATGCGACGCGCCCGCTCGTCGAAGGGGACGGTGGGTTCGTTGATTTCCTCGTATGTCGTGAGCATGTCGAGGTAGGCTCCGTCGAAGCCCGCGTCGATAGCCCGGTCGACGCGGGCGCGCACGAAGGGCCACCACCGCGGGTCCCAATATCGCACGTACTGCTCGTCCTCCCACCCGCTGACTGGCCCCGCCATGAGGTCCGATGGGACGTCGTCCCATTCGGGGCGAAAACGCTCAATCGCTGCGATCTCGAAGTAGGAGAGCACGTGCTTGCCGCTTGCCTGCATGCGAGCGATTTCGTCGGCGCGGAAGTAATCGGCTTCGCCATCGCGGGTCAGGTCAATGACCAACAAGTCGACCGGGGCTGCGGTCAACCGCCGAATCGCGTCGCCTTCATAACCTGTCAGTTGGTAGGCCCAACTGCCCACCTTGGCGAACTCGGGACGATCAGCCACGGCCACGGTTGCCGGCACCAAGGCGAGGAACGTGATCGTGCGAATAACCGCCGGGTAAGCCATTCTGTCGTCTCTTTCTTCGAGTCGGTGTGGGGATTTGCCTAACTGAGTGGGCGGCCTGCCGCGGGGAACAACTGCAACTCCGGAGAAATCTAGAAACTACGCAAAATCTGCTTGTAGCATTTGTGGCGGCGTGGCCGTTGCTGGGTAGGCCGCGACGGTGTCACGACTCGATGCTGACAGGCCGGACGGAGAGAGAACTTTCAGGAGCGATTTGATTGCAAGGCACCGGCGTTGAACCGGACGATTTCGTACTGCTGCTGGCGCGGCATGGGCCCCGCGTGCGGGCCTTCATCGCAACGCTGATCGGCTACGACACCGATGTCATCGACGAAGTCATGCAGTCAACGCTGCTGATCGCCTGGAAGAAGCTGGCGACGTTCCGCTACTCCGAAGAAAGCCCCGAGGAGGAGTTGGTCCGTTGGGTATGCACGATCGCGAGATTCGAGACTCTTGGCTATCTACGCGACAAGAAGCGACGGAAAACTCTGGCGTTCGACGAACAATTGATCGGCGAGCTGGCGGAACTCCAGGAGGACGAGTCCGGTCCCTTGGAGGATCGTCGGGCGGCTTTAAGGGATTGCCTCAAGAAGATGCAACCGAAACATCTTGAAGCGATCCATCTGCGATACGGCCTCGGCCTGTCGATGCCTGAGATCGCGGCGAGAGAGCAGCGGAGCGTTAAAGCGTCGACGGTCGCCATGTTCCGGCTACGCAAAGCGTTGGAGGGATGCATCCGACAGGCCTTAGGGACCGAAGGCTTGGCGTGACCGACCCCGAGATACTGACTACTGAAACCCGATTGCTGAATCTAATCAAACGACAATCGCCCGGCCGGCAGGATTCGGCGGGCTGGTCTTGACCTCAGATGGAACGATCTGTGCCCAACCCTACCGGCGATCCCGTGACGAGCTGCGAGGCCAACGGCGAACCTCCTCAGGACATCCCTCTCGAAGAGCTGGATGAGCTGCTCGAGCGTTTGGCCCTGGGGTCACTCGATCCAGCCGGGTGGCGTCGGTTGGGCGACTTGATCCGAGGCAATCGCGCCGCCGCGATGCGGTACGTTCGCGCTGCCCACGACAACGAGACCCTCCGTGAAGAGTCCCGGGGCGGCATGTCGCCTCGGGACTCGGTACCGCCCGTCCCGCCGACGATTACGGCGTCGGCCGAGGAGGGCGCCACTTCGGGCAACGCGATCAAGTCAGATGCCGGTCCAAGGAGAGACGGCTGGTCTCTGGCAAGGGGCTTGCCGTGGGGATTGGCGGTCTGTGCGTCGTTCTTGATGGGCTGGGCCATCTCGTTGTTCGAGGCCACCCCCGAGCCCGTGGCGGCTGTCCTCCGGCCCCACCATCCGATCGCGATGGTTGATACGGGAAGGTCGGACCCGCTCGGCCACATTACTGGCTTAACGCCCGTGGCGTCCTCGGATGGGCTGTTGCGGTCTCGCAAGGTGAGATCGCCGCTGGGGCGAGGCGAGGTATTCCAGCTCACCCGCGGGGCGGCCCGGCTGCAGGTCGCCGGCGGCGAGGTGCTGGTCGAAGGGCCGGCGGTCCTCTCCGCGATCGACACCCGCACAGTCTTCGTTCGGCAGGGGAAGGTGACCGTCCGCCATCCGGGCGAGATCACGATCCAAACTCCCGTGGCGATCGCGACCGGCCAAGACGCGACCTTCTCCGTCGTCGCCGAAGGAGACGCCGGCGCCACCTTCCACACAATCGCGGGATCGGTTCTTGCCGATGTCGGTCCCGAGCGTGGCCGTTGCCACGATAGCGAAGACGGCTGTGTGGTGGGTGTCGGCGAAGCAGTCCACTTCGCTGCGAGCGAGGAAGCGGGCGTCTTGCGGAAGGCGGCGAAGCCGCCGGCCGCCCTCCAGGCCTGGGACACCGCGACCAACGACCTGCACGACTATGAAAAGCTCGTCCTATCCGACGAGCCGCTCGCCTACTGGCCATTGTATCGCGTCCGGCGGCACCGGGCCGTGCTCGATCTAACGCAGAACGGCCACGACGGGTACGCGATCGGCAACTGGCCTACCGAGCTGAGCGACGTCCACGCCACACAGTCCCGCGGCGCCTATTTCGATGGCGAGTCGTACATCGAGGCCGATCGTAAGCCCCCCGTCAATTTGCGGACCGGTTTCACGGTTGAGAGCTGGGCACGGGTCTTCGGTGGCCCTGAATATCAATCGGTGTTCACCTCCCGATGGGTGCTCGAATCTAGCACGCCGCAAGAGCAATGCTTCGGGTTTACGGTCTATGCCGGGGCCAACGATAGCAGCCCGTTGATTTTCTCGCTCGCGATCGCGGCGAGATAGCGCTAGTCTGTGAGCTTCTAGGTCGACGCGACGGAGGGATCGCGATGGGGATGGGTAAGCGGCGGCGGGAGTCGCAGGGGGAGCTGTTCGTGCCGTCGGGCGAGCTGGCGGCGAGCCCGGGGCACGCGTTCTACCGGCGGCTGAACCGGCTGCTGGGGGAGTGCGGCTTCGACGACGCGGTCGAGGCGGCGTGCGTGCCGTACTACGACGCCCAGGGCGGTCGCGACTCGATCGCGCCGGGCACGTACTTCCGGATGCTGTTCGTCGGGTACTTCGAAGCGATCGACAGCCAGCGTGGGATCGCCTGGCGGTGCGCCGACAGCCTCAGCCTGCGGGAGTTCTTGGGGGTGAAGCTCACCGAACGGACCCCCGACCACTCGACCTTGAGCAAGACCCGCGACCGGCTCCCCTTGGAGGTCCATGAGCTGGCGTTCCGCTTGGTGCTCGCCGCGGCGGCCGAGAAGGGCCTCTTGAAGGGCAAGACGCTCGGCGTCGACTCCACGACACTCGAAGCGGACGCGGCGATGCGGAGCATCGTTCGCAAGGAGTCGGGCGAGGACTGGAAGGCGTACGTCAAGCGGTTGATGCAAGAAGCGGGTGAGATCGAAGAAGGCGAAGACCCCACGGACGAGGACCTGCGGCGGTTCGACAAGAAGCGGAAGAACAAGAAGACGAGCAACGCCGAGTGGGAGTCCCCGACCGACCCGGACGCGCGGATCGCGAAGCTGAAGGACGGCCGCACGCGTCTGGCGTACAAGGCGGAGCACGCGATCGACCTGGAGACCGAGCTGGTGGTCGCGGCGGAGGTCTACCACGCCGACCAGAGCGACTCGCGAACGCTGGCCGACACGGCGATGGCGGCCCGGACCCACGTGTCCGAAGCGGGCCGGGGCGAGGTCTTCGAGGAGGTGGTGGCGGACAAGGGGTACCACGCGGCGGGGCAGTTGGAGTTGGTCGAGAGCCTGAACGTGCGGACCTACATCCCCGAGCCCAACTCGCCTTACCAGCGGCGTTGGACCGATAAACCGAGCGGGCTGAAGGAAGCGGTGGTCGCCAACCGGCGGCGGACGAAGACCGAGAAGAACAGCCGCTTGCAGAAGCTGAGATCGGAACGAGTCGAACGCACGTTCGCCCACACATGCGAGACGGGCGGGGCGAGGCGGACGCGGCTGCGGGGGATCGAGAAGGTGCGGAAGCGACACTTGATCGTGGCCGCCGCCCACAACCTGGCGATCCTCCTGCGGAGCCTCCTGGGGGCCGGCAAGCCCAAGGCCCTGGCGGGCCTCCTCGATCAACTCGCCCAACTACTCACCGCCGCCCTCGACTGGCTCATCCGAACGATCGACCAACAGAAATCAACGGGCTGATAAGTGGCAAGTGTGGACCGGTTCGGGCGAGTACGGGGAGAACTGGCAGCAGCTGCACGGCCCGGACGATCTGACGCGTGACCGCTGGACCCACGTCGCGGCTTCGTTCGAGCCCGACGCCGGCCAGGAGGAGGCGTTTGGCGCCGTCGAGGGGGTCGTCAGGCTCTTCGTCGATGGCCAGCAAGTCGCCGAAGCGCGGCGTCGGATGTCGCTGGAGGATTTCGAGTGGCCGGCCCGCATCGGCGCCGCCGAGTTCGTTCCGCAATCGCTAACGTCCTGGTTGTTCCGTGGGGAGCTGCGCGACGTGGCGCTCTACGATCACGTGCTTGATCCCACGCGGATCGAGCTTCACTCGGAGCAAGGCCGTTCGGCGACCTGACGGTTGTCCTTCGCAGGAGACGACGCATGACTGAGCGCCCCGAACCGAGACGCCCCGCCTTCACCTTGGTGGAGCTGTTGGTCGTGATCGCCATCATCGGCATCTTGGTGGCCCTGCTGCTGCCCGCGGTGCAGGCCGCCCGCGAAGCGGCACGCCGGACGCAGTGCAAGAATCAGATGAAGCAGTTGGCGTTGGCGTTCCACATGCACCACGACACGCACAAACACCTGCCGACGGGCGGTTGGATGTTCAACTGGCTCGGCAACCCCGATTACGGGTACGGCAAAAGCCAGCCGGGCAGTTGGCTCTACAACATCCTGCCGTACATCGAAGAGTCCGCGGTCCACGACCTGGGGGCCGGCTTGACGGGCGTCGCGCGGGACGAGGCGACCGTGCAGCGCGTGCAGCTCCCGTTCGAGGGCATGACCTGCCCCAGCCGACGCAGCGCGAACGTCTTCGGGCTGGTCCCAACCACGAACTACGCCGAAGCGGTGAACCCCGTTGAGTCCAGCAGCAGGACGGACTACGCCGCCAACGCCGGTGACGTGTTCAATGTCGAACCATCGACGGTTTCCCAGAGCGCCTTGCCCGCCCTGTCGGTGCTCGATTACGAAACCGCGAAGGCGTTCGATTGGAATCCCGTCTGGCGGACGCGTGAACCCGAGACGCCGACCAATATCCTGCTGGTTCGAGACGCGACCGGGGTCGTCTACACCCGCTCGGAGGTGGCGTTCAGGAAAATCAGCGACGGCACCTCGAAGGTCTACATGGTCGGCGAGAAGTACCTGGCGAGAGAGCACTACACCACGGGAGAGGGCGAGGGCGACAACGAGCCCGGTTTCGCCGGGGGCAACGACGACACCCTCCGCAGCACGGTGCAGTTCGTCGCCTTCAACAAGGAGATCCGGCTGGAACCGGACGGCGATGAGAACGAGATGAGTGTCAGCAGCGTCAAGTTCGGGTCCGCCCACTCGGGCGGCTTCAACATGAGCTATTGTGACGGCTCGGTCGGCTTCGTCAGCTTCGATGTCGATCCCGATCTGCACCGATTGACGGGCAACCGTTCCGACGGCGTGGTCCCGCCACAATAGAGCCGACCCACCCTGAAGCAACACAACGAGCACCGACAGCGAAGCAGGCAAACCCAGCGCATCACACCCCTTTTGACGACCCCTGCGGAGTAAGACCTGATGAGACGAACCCTAGCCTTGCTGACCTGCGTCGGAGCCGCCACGCTCGCGAACGCAGGCACCTTTAAGACGATCACCATCGACAGCGACTTCAGCGATTGGGCGGACGTGCCCGCTGTTGACGACGACAGCGGTGACAACACGGCCGGCCCCGACATCGGCGTCACCAAGATCGCTAACGACGACGATTTCCTCTACATCTACAACACGTTCCCCAACGGTCTTTCGCTCGGCACGTTCACGGCGATCGACAGCGACAGCAACCTCGCCACCGGTTTTGATGTGTTTGGTCTGGGTCTGATTGGCTCCGAAGCGGGCTGGCAGAACGACTTCCCGTTCACCCAGGACGCGGCCAACTTCAACAACGGCAGCGGGATGAGCGGCGACTTCTTCGGCTCGGGCGCCGCTCTGCTAGACGCGTTCGCCAACAGCACGGAGCGCGAGCTGGCGATCTCGTTGGACATCCTGTTCAACAGCGACAACAGCCTGGTCTTCCCGGACAGCTCGGTGAACCTGCTGTTCTGGACCGATGCCGGCCTCGGCGCCGACGGCCAACCCGGCGGCGACTTGGCAGGCGATGTCTCCGCGGCGATCAGCTACACGCTGGCCGTCCCCGAGCCGACCACGCTCGCGGTCTTGGCACTCGGCCTGATCGCCCTGCCACGCCGACGCTGAAACGTGTTGATCCCGTGGGGACGCGCGGTCCCCGCGGGATCAACAGGCACGCTGTTCAACCTATTCGGCCGCGCACCCGCCCCCTCAACTTGACCGCGGAGTTCACCTCATGCGTTTCTCAGCAAGGACCCTTGCGCCAAGGTTGGCGACCGTTCTAGCAGTCTGCGGCGTCGTCGCGTCTGCCCTTGGACAGACAACGATTGCCCCCGGAGTATTCACGACCTCGGTCCAGGTCCAGGGTGAAGCCGAGGGGACCGAGTTCGACGACTGGGCCGGCATCCCGGTCGCTTACTCTGACCCGCAGGACAACGGTGGCAGTTTCGACGGGCGTCCGTTCATGGACTTCGGCGACGTTCAGATCGCGAACGACAGCGAGTTCCTCTACTTGCGGATGAATTACTTCAACGATAGCTCGGTGAACACCTTCATCGGGATCGACATCGACCAGGACGCGTCGACCGGTTTCGACCTGTTTGGACTAGGGCTCCTCGGGTCCGATCTGGGTTACCAGAACGACTTCCCGTTCCAACAGACCGCCGATTTCTTCAACCTGGGGACGTCCATTACGGGCGGGCCGCTCGGGAACGGCGGGGCCTTGATCTTCCCTTTCTTCGATCAAGACGGACCGAGCAAGGAGTGGGCGATCTCGCTCGACACCATGTTCACCTTCGCGGTCGGTGATCCGAGCAGCTTCTCCGCGTTCCCCCAGGACTCCTTCGACATCCTCTTCTACACGGAGGAGGGAGCGGGCGACATCACTGACGTGATCAGCTACACCCTCGCGACGGCGCCCGTCGTCGAGGGCGACTACACCGGGGACGGCCTTGTGGATGCGGCCGACTACACCGTCTGGCGTGATACCAACGGCGACCTCGGCGTCGATCTGCCGGCCGACGGCAACGGCGATGGGGAGGTCAACGGGTTGGACTACACGTACTGGGCCGACCGGTACGGCGGCCCGGCGGCTTCGGCCACGAGCGTTCCCGAGCCGACCGGTGCGCTGCTGCTGGGCCTCGGCTTGATCGGTTGGGTTGGCCGTTCTCGGTCGTTCTGAGCCTCGATTCACACCATGCGGAAGGGGGACTTTCCTATGCATCCGAGTCAGCCACCGATGGATCCACCTCGGGGTGGGGTGATCGCTCGTCTGCTGACGCGCCTCGTCGCCCTCGTGGCAGCGGTCGCGTCAGCGGACGGGGCGGTGGCGGTTGATATCGTGGTCCCCGCTTACTTCTTCCCATCCTCCAGCGGCAGCGACTGGGATCGGCTCGACCTGGCGGCTGCTCAGGTCCCGATCACGGCGATCATGAACCCGAACAGCGGCCCCGGGACCGGCGTGATCTCGAACTACACGGACGTCGTCGGCTCGCTGCGCCAGGCTGGCGGGACGGTCATCGGCTACGTCGCTTCGGGGTTCGGCAATCGGCCGTTGAACGACGTGCTTGCGGACATCGACGCCTACGCGGCTTGGTACGATATCGACGGCATCTTCATCGACGAGATGTCCAACAGCGGCGCCTCCTCGACGCTCGACTTCTATCAAGCGATCTACGACCACACGAAGAGCGTCGACGCCGAGTGGCAGCTGATGGGCAACCCGGGCACCAACACGAACGAGGCCTACTTGACGCGTCCCACCGCCGACCGCTTGGTGGTCTTCGAGACCTTCGGGAACCAGTACCCCGGCCACACCCCCTCGGCGTGGAACAGCAACTACGATAGCGACACCTTCGTGAACCTGCTGCACACACAGAGTGACGAGCAGACGGCGCTCGACTACGTCGACACGGCGGTTGCAAGGAACGTCGGCGGCGTTTACTTCACCGACGACGTGTTAGGGAACCCGTGGGACCGGCTGCCGGCTTACTGGGACGCGTTCGTCAACAAGGTTGCGGAGGTCAACAACCGCGTTGTCGGCCCGCTCGAGACGCTCAGCAATCCTGTCGTGGACGGCGTGATCGTGGTAGACGGGGCGAGGTCGGATTGGGCCGCGATCATGCCGTACGGCGCCGACGCGACCGACGACACGATTTCGCCGCTCGACATCGTGAGCGTCACGCTCGCGAACGACTCCGATGAACTCTTTGTTCGGCTCACACTCGACGCGACGGGTGAATCGCCGCCCGGCCTCGGTTCGACTCACCGGGTCTACCTGGACGTCGACAACGACCGAGCCACCGGTTTCATCGGCGACGGCGGGCTCTTCGCCGTGGGCGCGGATTACCTGCTGCTTGAGGATCGCCTCTTCGCCTTCCAGGGAGCGACCCAAGAGACCTTCTCCTGGGACTTCTTGCAGGACGTGTTGGCCGACGACTCCACCACCGACGACCTCGAGTGGGCGCTGCCGCTCGCGGGAATCGGTGACCCGGCATCGATCGACTTCCTGGTTCAAACCAACGGCGTGGGCGGCCCCGACTTCCTGCCGGACGCCGGCGCAACGGGACCGGTTGGCAACCCCTTCCGCTACGTTGTCGCCGCTCCGCCCCTGGCGGGCGACTACGACGGAGATGGCGATGTCGATCCCGACGACTACGTGGTATGGACTGCTGGCTACGGTTCGGCGGAACTAGCAGCCGATGGCAACGGGGATGGCGTCGTCGACGCGGCCGATTACACGGTGTGGCGTGACGCGTTCACCGCGCAGCCCGCCGTATCGGTCCCGGAACCGGGCGCGCTTGGCGCGGCCGTATCGATGCTCCTACTCTGTAGCCATAAGCGTTCCGCGAAGACTCAGCCGGAGGCTTTACGATGAAATCACTCTCGATCTCACGCCGGCGTTTCGGGGCCGCGTTGGCCGGTGGGGCTTCGCTCGCAGCGGTTGAGGCACGAAGCCTGGCCGCCGAGAGGAACACGCCCTCCACCGACAACCTCCTGATGGCGGTGAAGTGGGGGATGATCGAGCAGGAGGGCTCGCCGGCGGACAAGTTCGGTCTCTGCAAGGAGCTCGGCTACGACGGCATGGAGCTGGTCAGCCCGAACAACCCGCCGATCCAGGCGTTGCGGGCGGCGAGCGCGGCGACCGGCATGCCGGTCCACGGCGTCGTCAACGACCGGCATTGGCAGGTCCGCCTGTCGGCGCCCGACCAACCGACCCGCGACGCGGGCCGCGCGATCCTCGAACAGGCGATCCACGACGCGGCGGCCATGGGGGGGCACACGGTGCTGCTGGTCCCGGGCGTTGTGAATGGCGAGGCGACGCACGAGCAGGTCTGGTCGCGATCGATCGGCGAGATACGCCAAGCACTGCCGCTCGCGGCCTCGCTAGGCGTCCGGGTGCTGATCGAGAACGTTTGGAACGGCTTCTGCGAAAGCCCCGAACAGCTGCGCGATTACCTCGACGAGATCGACAGCCCGTGGGTCGGATCGTATTACGACATCGGCAACTCCCAGAAGTTCTCGCCGAGCGAGAACTGGATCCGCGTGCTCGGCTCGCGGATCGTCAAGCTCGACATCAAGGACTGGGGCGTCACGGCCGGCTTCTGCAAGATCGGCGAGGGCGATGTGAACTGGCCGGCCGTCCGGGACGCGTTGGCCGCGATCGGCTTCAGCGGCTGGTGCACGGCGGAGGTCGAAGGTGGCGGGCGTGAACGGCTCGCTGAGATTCATCGCCGCATGACCACGGCCTTGCGAGCTTGAGTACCATTCCCACCCAACAAGGGCACGGATAGATGGCGGAACAGACGCAAAACTCGACCCGAAGAGGGTTCCTGCAACAGTCGGCGGCGGTGGGGTCCACCGTAGCGGTCCTTTCGGCGAGCCCGCTCGCGTACGGCGCCCACACGGGCGTCGACGAGACGCTCCGGGTCGGGCTCGTGGGGTGTGGCGGCCGGGGCCGCGGCGCCGCGATCGACGCCCTCTCCGCCGACAAGAACACCAAGCTGGTCGCCGTGGGGGACGCGTTCGCCGACCGCGCGGCGTCGGGCTTGGCGGCCATCGAGTTCGACGAATCAGTCGCCGATCGTGTCACGGTCGACGCCGATCATACGTTCAGCGGGTTCGACGCGTTCAAGAAGGTGATTGACGCCGATGTCGACGTGATCTTGCTCGCTACGCCGCCTCACTTTCGCCCGGAGCATCTGGCCTACGCGGTCGAGAAGGGCAAGCATGTCTTCGTTGAGAAACCGATCTCGGTCGACATGCCCGGCGCCGAGAGCGTCGCGTCGACGTGTGAGATCGCGGCTCAAAAAGGCCTTTCGATCGTCTCGGGGCTCTGCTGGCGTTATGACCTGGGCGTTCGCGAGACGATGCGGCGCATCCAAGAGGGCGCCATTGGCGACCTCATCGCCATCGAGTCGAATTACAACTCGGGCACCCTCTGGCACCGAGGCGACAAGCCCGGATGGAGCCGCATGGAGTACCAGCTCCGCAACTGGCTGTACTACACCTGGCTCTCGGGCGACATCATCGCGGAGCAAGCGATCCACTCACTCGACAAGACCGCCTGGCTCATGGGCGACGCCAGCCCTGTCAAAGCGATGGCGATGGGCGGACGGCAGCAACGGACCGACGCCAAATACGGCAACGTTTACGATCACTTTACGGTCTTCTACGAGTACGAAGCGGGCCCCAGCGTCTTCTTCACCTGCCGGCAGCAAGACGGCTGCACCACGCGTGTCGATGAGACCGTCCACGGCACGAAGGGCAAGGCGGAGATCCTGGCCCACAGGGTCCAGCCGAACAACGGTTCGGAGTGGCGCTACGACGGGCAGAAACCGAGCATGTACCTCAACGAGCACATTGAGTTCTTCAAATCGATCCGAGACGGCCAGCCGATCAACAACGGCCACTACATGGTCAACAGCACCCGGATCGCCCACATGGGCCGGATGGCCGCCTACGGCGGCAAGACGCTCGGCTGGGACGAGGCGGTCAGCAGCGTCGAACGGCTCGGTCCCGAAAAGTACGGCTGGACCGACTTGCCCGAGCCCCCAGTGGCCGTACCGGGCGTCGAGGCGACCGCATGACCGCTCGCACCGCACTGCTCCTCGCGACGCTCACCCTGCCGGGCGTGGCTTGGGCTGAGCTTGGCGTCTCTCGCGTGAAGCCCTCCGAGGGCCGCTACGTCGAGGTGGCGGGCGTCTACCTCGTGCCGCACGAGGTGACAATCCCCGGCGCCGAGGTGACGTTCCGCATGGAGCCGATCCCCGGTGGCCAGGTCATGGTTACGGATCCCGAGACGGGCGAGGTGTCCGAAGTGATCCTTGCGCCGTACTGGATCGGCCGCACCGAGGTGACGTGGGCCGAATATTGGCAGTACATGAACCTCTGCGCGGTCTTCGAACGCTTCGATGACGCGGGCGTGCGACAGGTGACCAGCAAGAACCGCGTTGATGCGATCACGGCGCCATCAAAGTTGTATGACACCACCTTCACGTACGACTCGGGCGAGGAGCCCGACCTACCGGCGGTGTCGATGACCCAGTACGCCGCGAAGCAGTACACGAAATGGCTGAGCCTTCTGACCGGTGAGTTCTATCGGCTGCCGAGCGAAGTCGAATGGGAGTGGGCCGCCCGTGCCGGCGAGTCGCCGACACCGACCGAGGCAAACACTTGGCATGAAGACAACGCGGATTATCTGACGCACCCAGTTGGCGAGAAGGAACCGAACGCCTGGGGCCTCTGCGACACCCTCGGCAACGTTTCGGAGTGGGTGCTCGACGCCCATGGTGCGGGGCCGCTGGCCGATCCCGACGGGCCGGGCGGTGAGCCGCCCGTCCGCTGGCCGACGAAGCTCTTCCCCCGCGTGCTGAAGGGGGGCTCCGCCTACTTACCGATCGACGAATCGGGTGTCGCGGTGCGGCGTCCTTCGGACGACGAGACCTGGCGCGAGTACGACCCGAACGTCCCCAAGAGCCCGTGGTGGTTCGCCCACGACGACGCCCAGGACATTGGCTTCCGTCTGGTCCGCCCTTATGCGGCCCCCTCCCGAGACCGGCGGAACGCCTACTGGGACGCCGACGTGGCCCGCATTCAGAAGGTGGCCGACTTCCGGATCGACGAAGAGGGCCGGGGCGAGCGGGGCCTTGTCGACCCCGATCTGCCCACGGCGATCCAACAACACGGCCGTTGAGACAGGACCGCGGTGAACGAAGAACCGACGGCGTCGCCACACGAAACCAGCGCGCCAGCCGCCAAGCCGCAGCGTCTTGCGTCGCTCGACGCCTACCGCGGTCTCACGATGCTGCTCTTGGCGTTCACCGTCCCGCATTGGGGGTGGCAAGAGCGGATCGCCGAGGCCCACGAAGGCCTCCGTCCGTTGATGGATCAGTTCGAGCACGCGGCGTGGCGTGGCGTCACGCTGTGGGACCTGATCCAGCCCTCCTTCATGTTCATGGTGGGCGTTGCCGTGCCGTACTCGTACGCCTCGCGGAAGCGGCGGGGCGCCAGCGACGCCCAGCTCTGGCGCCACGCCGCGTTCCGCGCCTTGGCGCTCGTCCTGCTGGGCGTCTTCCTCCGTTCGCTCGACTCCGAGCGAACGAACTGGACCCTCGAGGACGTCACGACCCAGATCGGCCTAGGCTATCTGCCACTGGTTTGGTTCGGCACGCAGCCGAAGCGCATTCAATGGATCGGCTTCGTGTCGCTGTTGGCTGGCGTGTGGCTCCTGTTCGCCATCTGGCCGGCAGCCGACCCGCCGACCGACACGGCCGTGCTGCACTACGAAGGCTTCTGGTCACAGTGGAACCAAAACACGGGCCCGGGGCATCAGCTCGACCGATGGCTGCTGAACCTCTTCCCGCGCAACGAACCATTCACTGCGAACCCTGAAGGGTACAACACACTGAACTTCGTCCCGTCTCTGGCGACGATGATCCTCGGTCTGCTGGCCGGCGAACGGCTCCGCACTGGCGGAGAACGGGGCGCCGCCTTCACACTCGGGTGGCTGCTGGGCGTCGGCGCTGTATTGATCGCCATCGGGGTGCTGATCGACTCGATCGGCGTCTGCCCGATGGTCAAGAAGCTCTGGACACCCAGCTTCGCGCTAGCAAGCGGCGGCATCTGCCTCGTGATCCTCGGCGTCCTCTACGCAATCATTGACGTGGCCGGCTGGCGTCGTTGGGCTTGGCCCGCGGAAGTCGTCGGACGCAACCCTTTGGCCGTCTACGTTATGACTTGGACGCTTGCCGCCTGGCTGATGTCAAACTTGGTGACTCACCTCGGTGAAGCCTGTTTCAGCGCGTTCGGCGAGGCCTACGCCCCACTGCTCGGAAACCTGGCGGTCGGTTCCCTGCTGTTGATGATCGCCTGGTGGATGGACTCCAGGAAGGTTTATGTGCGTTTATGAGGTGTGCGGGCTCGATCGCCGTCTTGCTTACCGGCGGAGCTTCCGCCCGTCCTGCGTCGGCTTGCGGACGCGGTTCTTGCGGTGCGGACAGATCAACTCGACGCCACGCTCGGCGAGTCGCTCGCGGAGCGGATCGCTGTCGGCCGCTTTATCGTAGATCAGTCGAGGCGGGACGTGATCGGTTGCTGCCGAATCGATCAGCGACTCGATGAGGTTCACCTCGGCCAGGCTGGCCGACTCGACGTCCGTGGCGAGTGGAATCCCCTCGCCGTCGGTGAGAACCATGAGTTTGGATCCCTTGGGCAAAGTCTTATCCACCACTGTTTGCGGTGTTCGCGATGCGTACGGCAGCTACCGCCGAGCCGGCCCAGGTCGCAACCGATTGGGCGTTGCGGCGGTTCCCCCACCCCGAGGTTCCAGGCCCGTATGCCGAGGCCTGGATGTGGGGATTACTACGCCGACTACCGAGCCTTGGTACACGATCTACAAGACCTGTTACTCCCTGAGATTTCAACCGCGGAAGAGCGTCTATACCGGAGAATCGAGCGGTTACCTGAGCCGAACAAGCGGCAGGACGGTCTTCCACCGTGGATCACACCCAACCTGATCGCCGCAACGCTGCGAGTCTGGCAGCCGCACTACGGCGATCGTTAGACCGAGCGCGACGCGATCGAGATACTCCTCGACGTGGGCCGTCTGTTCGATCACCTCGGGGGCGAAGATGGAGAAGCGATTCCTGGCGTTGGCGAGGGTCTCTAGCCGCGAGCAAGAGCGAGAGGGTTTCTCGCTCGAAGTGCAGGAAGAGGCCCTCCAGCGGTACGCGGCCGAGCAGGAGGGCTCGATCACCAAGCTGTTCCGGAGCGCGGAGACGGCGACCAAGCCGGACGAACGCCGCACGTTCCGCGAGCTGCTCGAATACGCCAAGGCGAATGCCGCCGATCTCTCGGCAGTTCTCTTTTTCAAGGTCGATCGCGCCGCACGCAACCTGTTCGATTACGTCGAACTCGAACGGCTTGAAGCCGACCACAATCTCAAGGTCGTTTACGTCACCCAGCCGACGGAGAACACACCTGCCGGCCGGATGATGCGACGGACGCTGGCCAACATGGCCTCGTTCTGCACCGAGCAGCAGTCGCTCGATGTGAAGGACGGGCTCAACCGTCGCGTCGGGGCTCTTCGTCGGCAAGGCTCCGTATGGCTATCGCAACGTGCGACGCGAGGGGCGTAGCCTCGTCGAGACCGATAGCACCCGAGCACGAGTTGTCCGCAGGGCGTTTGAGCTGTACGCATTCCACGGCCACACGATCGACTCGCTGATCGACGAGCTGGAGTTCGAGGGCTTGGCCTACACCGACAAGACACCGCGGTTCACCCGCAGCAAACAGCATACGATGCTGCAGGATCGTGCCTACCGGGGCGAAGTCGCGTATCGCGGGCAGTGGTACCAGGGCGTGCACGAGCCGCTGATCGATCAGACCACGTTCGATCGGGTTCAGCAGCAGCTGGGCGGTCAAGTCTACCGTGCCCACGAGCTAACCTACGCCGGCAACCTGATCGAGTGCGGGCACTGCGGCCGGCCCGTCACCGGCGAATCGATCACCCGACAGCGCAAGTCGGGGACTAGGACCTTTCGTTACTACCGCTGCGCCGGCTACACAGCGGCCGGCCACCCTAGGACGCGTCTCACCGAGTCCGATCTCGACCAGCAGGTGCTCGGGCTCTACGACCAGCTGCGGATCGAGGATGAGAAGGTCCGCCACTGGTTCGCTCGCGTGCTGCGGGAGCGGACGCAGGGAGAGCAGCAGGAGAGCAGCAGGAGAGCCGAGAGCGGGTCACGGAGATGAACCGGCAGCTAACGCTCGTGCGTCGTCAGCAGGACCAGCTGCCCAACCTCCGGTTGCTCGAAGAGATCGAGCAAGAGACGTTCGCAGCCAAGGCGACCGAGCTGCGTGATCGCGTCGCTCGGCTCAATTCCCAGCTCGAAGCGAGCGACCGCAGCCGGGCCGAAACGGGTCAGATCGCTGTGCAGGCGTTTGAACTTTCGCAAACGTTGCGAGAGCAATGGCTTACGGCCGATTACCGGGCCAAACGCCGGCTGCTCGAAATCGTCGGTTTGAACTACCGACTCGTCGACGTAAGTCTTGTCCCAAAATGGAGAAAGCCGTTCGACGTGCTCGCCAAACGGCCTCAATCTGAAAACAAGTCGGGCTGACAGGATTTGAACCTGCGACCTCTGCGTCCCGAACGCAGCGCTCTAGCCAAGCTGAGCTACAGCCCGTGAGCCCCACAGCCTACCAAGGCGGGCCGGGTTAGCCAAGGTGGGCCGATTGCCCGGCTCGGCGGGCCGCAGTGGCGTCCGCAGGCGGCGGCGGAGGGCTTCCATTCAGCTGACGCGGAGGGAGGGGTGGGATAGGCTACTGAGGTTCTCCAACCCACATTCCGTGACCCTCCGCAACCCGCTTTGCACGCCTACCTGACCGTACTGAGCGGTCCCCGGACGGGGACACGTTTTCCGCTGCCGCCGCGTGGCGAGACGCTGATGGGGCGGGGCGGGGCGTGCCAGGTCGCCTTGCCCGACCCGATCTGCTCGCGGGTCCACGCCCGCATCGTCGCCAATGAAGGTCGCTGGCTCATCGAGGATAACGAGAGCCGCAACGGGACTTACGTGAATGGACAGAAGGTCCAGGAGGCCGCACTCGGCGACGGGCACCAGATCCGCATCGGCTCGACTGAGATGGAGTTCCACGAGTCGGAGGAACCCCCGACCGCCGAAGACAAGACCTACGACGGACTCGCGCCCGCGTCGCACCAGACGATCGTTCACGAGGCCCCGGTCATCGAGGGGGGGATCGACGAAGCCTCTCTCGACGGCCTGCCCAACACCGAGCAGGTGAAGGAGCTGATGCTCCTCTACCAGCTGTGCATCAAACTGATCGGGTCGAGTGACCCCGACTTCCTGGTTCAGACGGCGCTCGATTTGCTCAAGGCACGCACCGGGGCGTCGATCGTCGGGTTCCTCTCGCCCAGCGACGATGGTGAGCTGCGCGCCAAGCTCGCCTCGCCGTCGGAGGCCGCGGATCGCTTGGAGCTGAGCCCCTCGTTGACCGAGTTGGTGACGCGGGCGGGCAACGCGGTGTGGGTCGCGAACCAAGAGGCGCCGAGCGTCGGGCCTTCCGGCGCGATCCAGCTCGGCACGTTTGCCGATGCGATCTGTGCGCCGCTGCTGCAGCCGGGTGTCGCCAAGTCGAGCGAGGCCAAGCCCCTCGGCGCGCTGAACGCGTACCTCGAAGACGGACGCTTCCGCCAGTCTGACTTTGACTTCTTGATCTCGGTCGCCAACCTGCTCGCGCTGTCGCTGTCTCGCGCTGTGGAACTGAACACCCTGCGCACGAGCTTCGACCGACTGGTCGCCGCGGCGCCGGGGTACGACGGTTTGATCGGCGAGAGCGAGCCGATGCTGGCGCTCAAGGAGAAGATCTCCCGCGTGGCCACAGCGAGGGGCTCGGTGCTCATCCGCGGCGAGAGCGGTGCGGGCAAGGAGCTGGTCGCTCGGGCGATCCACCGGGCGAGCTCCCGGGTCGATCGGCCGATGGTCTCGGTGAACTGCGCGGCGATCCCCGCCGACCTGATGGAGAGTCAGCTCTTCGGACACAAGTCGGGTTCCTTCACGGGCGCCGATCGCGACCACATCGGCTTCTTCCAGCAGGCCGATATGGGGACGCTGTTCCTCGATGAGGTGGGCGAAATGACGCCCGCGGGGCAGGCCAAGCTGCTCCGCGTGCTGGAGGGGCATCCGTTCTTGCCGGTGGGAGCTACCGAGCCGGTCTCGGTCGATGTGCGGGTCCTGGCGGCGACGAATCAGGACCTGCAAGACTACGTGCGTGACGGCAAATTCCGCGAGGATCTGTACTACCGGTTGAGCGTCTTCGAGCTCAGGCTCCCCCCGCTGCGGGAACGGGGAGACGACATCGCCCTGCTGGTCGATTTCTTCCTCGATCACTTCAAGAGCGAGCACGGCCGACCCGGACTGAGGCTCGGCGAGGCGGCTCGCGACCGGCTGATGGCCTACCACTGGCCCGGCAACGTCCGCCAGCTTCGCAACGTCATCGACAGCGCCGTTGTCATGGCCGTCGGCTCCGAGGTGCAGCCGGATGACCTCGCGTTGCGTGATGCGGGCGCATCCGCACCGCCTCCGATGGAGACCCTCCGCATCGACGATTGGGAGAAGAAGCTCATCATCGAGGCCCTCGCACGCACGAAGGGCGCCGTCCCCGAGGCGGCCAAGCTGCTGGGCATCGGGCGGGCGACTCTCTACCGCAAGGTTGAGCAGTACGGGATCGAGCGCTAGTGCCAGGGGCGGCGGGGCGCGCTGTGCCCGATCGCGAGCAGGATCCCCAGGCCGACGAGCGAAGCGGGCTCGGGGACGCCGAGTGACCCGGCCGAGGCCTCGTCGCCGGTGCCGACGCCGTAGTAGTCTCGCCACTGTCCGAAGTCGGCGTCGTTGATCTGGCCGTCGCTGTTGACGTCCCCGTTGGGGTCGCCGGACGCGGCCGCGTCGCGCCACACGGTGTAGTCAGCCGCGTCCACAACGCCGTCGTTGTTAAGATCAGCGGCCGCCTCGGGAGAGGTCAGCTCGTACCGACAGTCTTCGAACGAGCTGATCTGGCAGACCGCGAGGAGATCGACCTGGGTGATCCCTCGGCGTTCGCCGACGTTCCTCGCCCGGTAGGACAGCAGCGGGCCGTTCTGCTCCAGGTGCGTGCTCACGACGGGGATCGACGACCCGGCGAAGGGGCCGGATAGGATATCGATGTCGGCGTCGAAGGTCTCGTTCAAGAAGGCCGAGGACTCCGTGAGCCCCAGGGCGTGGCCGATCTCGTGCAAGGCGGCGGTGTAGACGTCGTTGCGTCGCGAGGCTTCGGGAGTCGTGGCCGTGTACCAGCGAGCCGACTCGACCTGACCGGCGCCCAGATCGACGTAGTCGCGGCGAGATAGCAGGAACTCTTCGCTCGACTCGGGCGTGGGGTCGAGGTACATCGGGAAGAAGGCTTCGTCGCTGTTAAAGGCGAGCGAGCCCGTGAATTGCCTCAGCGGCACACCGCCAAAAGCGCCCGCCACGTGGAAGGCCGAGTTGCTGAAGCCGGTGGTGGGGTACCAGCCGTAATGCAGCACCAGGGTGTGATCGTCCCCGATGAGCGACTCCCACGTGTCCGCCGCCGCCCGGACGATCGCTTGGAGATCGCCTTCACCGACCGCGCTCTCGGGGCGGGAACGCGCTTCCCCCAAGGAAGGGATCAACTCGCCCGGAGCGTAGTAGCGCGTGTCGATCTGCAACGCCGACGCCGAGCCGGAGAGAACAAACAGCGCAATCAGTGCGTTCCTTCGCCGCCAGCCAGCCATGAAAAGGAGGTCTCTTGCCGATGAAGCGATCTCGGTACGCTTCGTCGGGAACGACCTCGACGATTGCAGCGAGCGAATCTTCTTGTGGTGTTGGCATCATGACCTGCCGCCAGGAGCTCATCCACCACCCGGGGGTGCTAATTGCGCATGCGATTGCCGCAATCTGCTTTCAGCGCCGTTGCGGGGCCCCGCCTGACGGGCGGCGTGAACGCGGTATGATCCTGTTATGGAATCAGCAATTGACCCCGCCTGGGGACTCTCCCGAGACGAGCTGCGACGCCACCAGCTCCGGCGCCTGAACGCGATGCTAGCGTCGGTCACCCCCGCGAGCGCGCTCTACCGCCGCAAGCTTGGCGACACGCCCTCGGTTCTGGAGAGCCTCGACGACCTGCAGCAGTTGCCGACCACCTCCAAGGACGAGCTGGTCGCCGCTTCCGCCGCCGGGGAATGGTTGACGCAGCCCGGCGACCACTATGTCCGTTTCCACCAGACCAGCGGGACGCGCGGCGCGCCGATGCCGGTTCCTGACACGGCCGAGGATTGGCGGTGGTGGATCAAGGCATGGAAGCACACGCTCGACGCCGCGGAGATCCGTCCCGGCGATCGCGCGATGCTCGCCTTCTCGTTCGGCCCCTTTGTTGGGTTCTGGAGTGCTTTCGATGCGCTGGTGGCGCGGGGCGTGCAGGCGATCCCCGGCGGCGGCATGTCTTCGGTGGCGCGCCTTGGGTTGATCGAGCGCTCCGGCGCCAACCGGCTGTTCTGCACGCCGAGCTACGCGTTGCACCTCGCCGACTCGGGCGTCCAGGCGGGCATCGAGGTGAGCGCCTTGCCGATCGAGACCGTGGTCGTCGCCGGCGAGCCGGGCGGGAGCCTGCCCGCGACACGCCGGCGGATCGCCGACGCATGGGGCGCCCGGGTGGTCGACCACGCGGGCGCGACGGAGATCGGTCCGTGGGGCTTCGGCGACGACCTCTGGAACGACCCGCCCGGGCTGCGTGTTGTGGAGAGCGAGTTCCTCGCCGAGTTCCTCGCCGTCGAGCACGGCGGACCGGCGGGGCCCGGTGAGTTGTCTGAGCTCGTGCTGACCAACCTGGGCCGCCACGGAGCCCCGACCATCCGTTACCGCACGGGCGACCTGGTGCGGCCCGAGTGGCCGACCACGGGGCCGTGCCGCTTTGTGCGACTGCCGGGCGGGGTCGTGGGGCGGGCGGACGACATGATGGTGGTGCGTGGGGTGAACGTCTTCCCGTCGTCGATCGAGGAGGTGCTCCGGGGGATCGAAGGCGTCGAAGAGTGGCGCCTCGTCGTCGAACGCCGCGGGGAGATGGACGAACTCGTCATCGAAGTCGAAGATCGGTCCGCCGACCCACAGCGTCTTGTTGAGGCGTTGCGAGTGCGGCTGGGGTTGCGTGTCGAGGTTCGCCCCGTCAGGCTCGGCACCCTGCCGCGGAGCGAACATAAATCGCATCGCCTGAAGGACAACCGTTGAGCGAGCCGACGCGATGAGCGGAGCCCCCACCCCCCAGACGATCGAGCGCCTCGGCGACGCCGGGGTGCGGATCGCCTGGTCCGACGGCGAGAGCCGCGAGTACGCCGCCGCCGAGCTGCGAGAAGCGTGCCCCTGCGCGACCTGCCGGGAGAAGAAAGGGGCGCCGCCCCCGCCACCGACGCAGTTGACGGTGCTCTCCGCGGAGGAGGCCCAGCCGCTGACGATCCGTGGCATGCGCCCCGTCGGCGCCTACGCGTACAACGTCGCCTTCAGCGACGGGCACGACTCGGGGCTGTTCACCTTCGAGAGGCTGCGTGGACTCGGCCGACCCTCCGAGCCCTGAGAGGGCTCACTCGGCGGAAGGCGTTTCGGCCGCGGCTTCGGCGGCGGGCTCTTTGTCGGTTGCCGGGGCGTCGGCTGACGGGGTGAACTCAACGCCCGGCACGTTCGGCAGGCCCGGGATGCCGCCGCCGGCCGCGCCCAGCGGGCCGGTCCCGGCGGGGGAGGCGTCCTGTTCGGAATCGTCCGCCTCGCTGGCGACGAGGATCTCATCGCGGTCGAGCGCGACCTTCTTGTAGACCTCGTCGGAGATGACGTAGTACCAGTCGCCGAACCGATCGTTCAGTTCAGCGACCCGCCCCTGCGCCGCGGCGACCTGCTGGTTGTACACGTCCTGCTTGCGCTGGTTCCGCTTCTCGATGTCGGCCCGGGTCTCCTCGTCCGACTCGGCCTCTTCGGATTCCGCGTCGTCCGCCGATTCGTCGCCGGCTTCGTCCTCACCGGCCTCTTCTTCGGGCTCTTCGGTGGCCGCCTCCTCCTCGGGGAGGATCTCGAGCTCGGGCGCTTCGAGAAGGTCTTCGTTGACGCGGGCCATGACGAAGAGATAACGATTGAGCCGAGACGAACCGCCGGCGTCTTCGCCTTCACCGCTCTCGGGGCTGGCGGAGGAATCGCTGTCGGCGTTGGGTTGCAGCTTGCCGAAACGCAGGACGTACTCGACACCCGATTTGGCTCCGATCCGGACCTCACCTTCAGTCGAGAGGATCTCGGCGCCGTCCTCGCCCGCGGTGGGGGCGAAGCCGCGGCGCATCAGGCTCGCGAGGGCGGTCTCGTCCTCGTAGAAGTCGTCGCCCGCCTTGAGGTCGCCCGACAGGCCGGCGGGCTTCCGTTCGACATCAACGATCTTCAGGTCCCCGACGGCCTCCTTGAGCGCGTCCAGGGCCTCTTTGCTGAGCTGCTGCTCGTTGGATAGCTCGAACGGCTTGTAGTCGCCGGCTTCGCGATCGAACTCGAGCAACGCCGTGGGGCTCCACTCACTGGACGTGTCGTCGAAGCTGACCGTGAGGTCGGCGCGGGGGTCCATCGCCAGGGTCTGGACGATGCCTCGGGCGGTCATCTGCGGAACCACCTGCGACGAGTAGTCCTTGATCTGGACCCGCGAGATGTCCCAGGCGTCGAGGTCGAGCAGGTCGGCCTCGATCCAGTCCTCGAACTTGGTCGAGAAGCTCTCCGGGTCGATCTCGACGGTGAACACGACGTCCTGGCTGGTGCGACGCACGAAGTGCTGGCTGTCCGATCCCTTCACGGGCTTGCCGATCACGAGGTCGACCAGCGGCTCGTTGTCGTGATTGGTGAGCACGACCCGCGTCCCGACGCCGTCTTGGCCGACATCGACCTTGCTCGAAGGCTCGATGACGCCGTACTCCGCGTGGTCCGCCGCGCTCTGCGAGGCGATCGAGAGGATCTCGCGATCGATCACGCCGGTGGTCGCCTCGGCCATCTTGCGTTCGGCGTCGGCGGGGTAGCCCCCTTTGCTGGGCAGGCTCCAGACGCCCTCTTCCTCGGCGACCTCGAACTCGGTCAGCGTGGCGGTCTCCTCGTTCAGCCGAACGATGCGCAGCGCCTTCGCCTCGTCGGTCTCGAACGCCTTGGAGAGCGTCTTGCCGATGAGTTCATCGACCTGGTAGGTCGTGTCTGTCGGCCGCGACCGGACCGCGACGAGGATCGACCCGAGGGCGGCGGCGAGGAAGATCAGGGTTTGTGTGCTTTCCTTCATGGTCTCGCGAGACGGTGGGAAAGGTGGGTGGTGGGGGCGGCGCGGGAGCGAATGTCACGCGCCGATGGCGGGGCCGTCCGAGGTCTCTTTCGCTTTGCTCATCTGAGCGGCCGCCTCGGCGCGCCGTTCGGCGGGCGTCTTGCCGCCAAACCGCAGACGCGTCTTCGACACGCCTTCGCGTTCGCTCTCGCGGCGGTGGAAGAAGACCAGGAACGCGAGCAGGATCGGCAGGATGGGCGGCAGCAAGACGGCGCACAGCTTGTAGAAATCTTCCACGCCGCGGATCTTGGCGTTCAGGTTCCGCTCGGCTTGGCGTATGGAGCGGTCGCTGTCCTTCTCGAGCTTGGCGATCCTCACGTCGCGGGTGCGGCTGTGGAGGATCTGCGCTTGCTCCATCTCTTGGCGTTTTTCGAGCGGGGAGAGGTCGGCGTTCGTCTCGATCGCCTCGATCTTCTCGCGGAAGGCTTCCTGGGCGCCGGCGATCTGGGCCTTCGCGTCGTTGAGGGCTTTCGCCCGGTCAACGGCGGCCTGGTTGCGGTAGTCCTCGGTCGCTTGTGCGATCTTCTCGAGGATGCGGTGTTTGCGGGTCCGCTTGCGGACCTCCAGGTAGCGATCGTCGTCCGCGAGGGCGTCCAGCGTGTTGAGCACGAAGGCGACGTTCTGGAAGTTCCACTGGACCAGCGCGTCTTCCTCTTCGCCCATCTCGCGGATGACGAAGAAGGGGTCGCTCAGGCAATCGATGTCCGCGATCAGCACGGCGTGGATCTCGGTCTTCTCTTCTTCTTTGTCGGCGTCCGCGGCGTCGTCATCCTCGTCGTCGGTCGGCTCGTCGAGGGCTTCGATCGACAGGGAAGCTCGGTCGTCCGCGACGCCCCGGACGCGGGCCGCCATGATGTAGCTGTCGCGGGTCCGGACGCCGTGCTGCCCCATGCCGCCCGGCTGGGCCGCGAAGCGGAGCGCGTTGAACGGCACGTAACCCGTCTGCGTGCCGGTCGATGCGAGCGGGGTGAACTCGAGTTGCGTGTCATCGGTCTGAGTCAATGCACCCGGGAAGAAGAACAGCAGCTGCTGGAACCCGGAGACGATCTCGTCCGAGGCGTTGAACGGCTCGACCGCGCCCGGCTCGCCCTGATCGATGAAGACCCAGAGGTCGCTGATGCCCATCGGGCCGCTGCCGGCGCGGGGGTACGGGTTGAACTCTTGGTAGACGACCTGCTCGCCATCGATGCGGCAGTCGAGCAGCGACCAGAGCTGCTCGAGGTCGCCCTTCGGGGGGCCGGGCTGTCCGCCGCCGAACATGCCCATCATGCCGCCGCCCCCCTGGGGAGGGTTCGGCTCGGAGGTGCCGACTACCCCGTTCCAAAGCTGCGGCGCCGGGTCCTCGAAGATCGCCACCGGCTGACCGCCGCGGACGCAGGCGACGAAGTTGTCCATCTCGACCGGCCCGAGCGACGAAGGCTGCACGGCGAGCAGCACGTCGAACCGGTCGGTGATCGGGCTCGCCGGGTCCACCTCGACGACGTCGTACTGCTTCTCGAGCTCTTCGATGATGCGTGACTTGGGGATCGCGCCCTGCATGGAGAAGCCGCCGTTCAGGTTGACGGCCGTCTTCAGCACGCCCAACCGCTGACGCTTCTTCTGGGCGACCGTCGTGATCGAGCGGATGATCTCGTACTCGGCGGGCACGCCCTTGTCGATGAAGGGGATGACGACCTTGTCGAGCCCGCAGGTGAAAGCGGCGCCGAGGAAGATCTCCTGCGAGGTGCGGGCCCCGCGTTGCTTGGCCGCGACCGTCCGGGCTTCGATGCCGAAGCGCTTCTCCGCCAGGGTGGCCTCCTCACTGAAGTTTTCGATCTCGTGCTTGGTCACGCGGATCTTGCCGTCCGACAGCGAGCTCAACTCGCTGAGCGTCGACAGCAGGTCGCGTTTCTGCGCGGCGTACTCGGCGGGGACCTGCGGGCTGACGTAGGCGTCGACCTGGATGGGCGGCACGGCGTCGTCGGCCGAGAGGTCGCGGACGAGCTCCTTCGACTTGGTGGCGAGCGAATTGAGCCCCTCGCTGGTGATGTCCAGCCGCTTGTCGTTGTTCGACAGGAAGACGTTCAACGCCCCAACGATCACCAGCAGGCAGAGCGTCCGCAGCAGGTAGTGACCCCCCTTCGACTCGCCGTCCTCGCGCCCCGCCCAGTGCCGCTTGCTGATCAGCACCATGCAGACGTAGAGCATCACGGCGGCGATGCTCAGGAAGTAGACGACGCTCGACAGGCTCACGACGCCCCGCTCGAAGTCGATGAATTGCTCCGAAGCGGACCACTGACGCACCGTGTTGGCGACCGCGGGATCGACGATCAGGTCGGCCGCTCCGAACAGGGCCAACGGCGCGTTGAGCAGGGCGCCCAGGATGAAGCCGACGGTCAGGTTGCTGGTGAAGAACGAGGCGACCATCCCCACGGACAGCATCGCCACGCCGACGAACCAGTAGCCCAGGTACGACCCCAGGAAGAGGCCCATGTCCGGGTTCCCCAGCCCCCAGCGGAACACGAGGAACACGCTGAACAGCGAGAAGAGCAGGGCGACCGTGTAGATCGCCACGCCCGAGAGGAACTTGCCCATGACCACATCAAAGTCGGTCGCCGGCATGGTGAGCAGCAGCTCGTCGGTCCCCTGGCGGCGTTCCTCCGCCCAGATGCTCATCGTGATCGCCGGGATGAACGCCAGCAGGATGAAGGGCATCCACCTCGACAGCTGGTCGAGGTTGGCCAGGTTGTTGCTGAAGAACTCCTCCGGCCAGAACGCCGCGAGCGACGACAGCATCACGAAGACGCAGATGAAGACGTAACCCGTCGGGTTCGAGAAGTAGCTGACGAAGTCGCGACGGAAGATCGCTTGCAGGACGGTCCAGTTCATAGCGTTTCGGGATTCGTTCCGTGCTAGATCTGAGGGGGAGTGTCGTAATCGATTGGCGGGGCGGCTTAGGAAGCCGTCTCGACGGCGCCGGTTAGCTCGTGGAACTTCGCGTCGAGCGCCGCGGGGCTTTCGCCCAAACCGCCGGGCTCGCCATCGAAGACCACGCGGCCCTCGTTGATGAAGACCACGCGATTGCACATGGCCTCCACTTCTTGAAGGATGTGCGTGCTGAGCAGCACGGTCTTCGTCTCGCCCAGGGTGCGGATCAGCTTGCGGACCTCGCGGATCTGGTTCGGGTCGAGCCCCGCGGTCGGCTCGTCCAGGATCAGCACGTCGGGCTCGTGGAGCAGCACCTGCGCCATGCCGACCCGTTGGCGGTAGCCCTTGGAGAGCTTGCCGATCGGCTTGCCGATCACCGCCTCGAGGCGGCACTGCTCGATGACCTGCTCCGTGCGGGAACGGAGCTTACTGCCGGTCATGCCGCGGGCTTGTCCGAAGAATTTCAGCAGGGTCCGGGGCGTCATGTCGGGGTAGAGCGGGCCGTTCTCCGGCAGGTAGCCCAGACGCTTCGAGGCCTCGATCCGCTCGGACGACGTGCTGTAGCCGGCGATCTTCGCCGACCCGGCCGAGGGCGAGAGGTACCCGGTCAAGAGCTTCATCGTCGTGCTCTTGCCGGCTCCGTTGGGCCCCAGGAAAGCGGCCACTTCGCCCTGGCGTATCTTGAACGACACGTCGCGCGTCGCCGCGAAATCTCCGTAGTACTTCGTCAGTCCGTCCGCCTCGATCATCGGCGCGGCGCTGGCGGCGGGTGTGGGGGAGGATTCAGGCAGGCTCATCGGCTTAGTTTCCCTTAGGGAATCACAGCGGTTTCGGGCCAAAAAAGGCTACTCGGGCGGGTGTCGGACTGTCTATCCCCGCCGTCATGGAAAGATGCCGAGGTTCGCTCCTTCGGATCTCGCCCTCGATGGGGATCAACGCCCAATAGCGCCGCCTACGCGAGAGATGGCGAGGGGGTTCGCGGCAGGGGGGAAGATTCTTTACGAGGTGGCTCTAGCGCGTGGCGGGGTCGGTCAGCCGGACCCCGATCCCGTCCGCCTCGCGCCGGACGACCACGTGCCGGCGCCAGTGCTCGTCGTCCGGCTCGGGGTGATCGGTCCGCAAGTGGACGCCCCGCGATTCGGTCCGTTCGGCGGCGGAACGGATCATAAGATCAGCGACTTGCAGCAGGTTTTGCAGCTCCCAGCCCTCGGGTGTCGCGGTCTGGCGGGTGAGCACGTACCGCCGCCAGGCGGCGATGCTCTCGCTCGCCTCGGCGAGCCCCGCCTGGTCCCGCCAGACGCCGGCCCGCAGCCACATGAGGCTCTTGAGCGAGTTGCGGATGTCGGCCAGGTCGAGCGGCTCGTCGTGCTCGGGGGTGGGGGGGTTCTCCAGCGGGATCGCGTGGAAGTTATCGGGCTCCTCCAGGGCGAGGGCCGCGGCCGCCGCGCCGGCCCGGGCGCCGTACACCAGCCCCTCGAGCAGGCTGTTGGAGGCCAAGCGGTTGGCGCCGTGCAGCCCGCTGCTGGTCGCCTCGCCGGCGGCCCACAGCCGGGGCAGGGTGGTGGCGCCCCGCTCGTCGACGCGCACCCCGCCGATCAGGTAGTGCGCGCCGGGCCGGACCGGGATCCGATCGGTGGCGATGTCGAGACCGAACTCGAGGCACATCTTCGCGATGCCCGGGAATCGCCGCCGCACGAAGTCCGCCTCCAGATGCCGCATGTCGAGGTAGACGCAGGGGCGGCGTGTCTTCTCCATCTGGTGGACGATCGAGCGGCTGACGATGTCGCGTGGCGCCAGCTCGGCCCGTTCGTCGTACTCGGGCATGAACCGCTTGCCGTCGGCGTCGATGAGCCAGGCGCCCTCGCCCCGCATCGCCTCGGTGATGAGGCTGCGGCTCGACCCGGCGATGTAGAGGACGGTCGGGTGGAATTGCATGAACTCCATGTCCGCCAGCTCGGCGCCGGCGCGGAAGGCGATCGCGTGGCCGTCCCCGGTGGCGACCGAGGGGTTGGTCGTCTCGCGGTACACCTGCCCGGCTCCGCCGGTCGCCAGCACCGTCTGCTTGGCCCAAACGAAGGTCTTGCCGTGGTGCGGGTTCCAAACGAGCGCCCCGCGGCACTCCGGTTCGCCCGACCCGGCGCCGGGGGTCGTGAGCAGGTCGATGATGAACGTGTTCTCCCAGACCTGCGCGCGCAAGGACTCGCGCGCGTGACGCCACATGGCGCGCATGATCTCCTTGCCGGTCGCGTCGCCCAGGGCGTGGGCGATGCGGTTGTGGCTGTGGCCCCCCTCGCGGCCCAGCTCGAGCTCGCCGTCGTCCGACTCGTCGAAGCGGGCGCCCCAGTCGATCAGCTCGCGGATGTGCTCCGGGGCCTCGCGGACGACCATCTCGACCGTCTCGGCGTCGCACAGCCCGGCGCCGGCGACCCGGGTGTCGCGGACGTGGTTGGCGAAGTCGTCCGCCGGGTCGAGCACCCCGGCGATCCCCCCCTGCGCGTAGGTGCTGTTGGACTCCCGGCGGTGGTCCTTGGTGACGATCAGCACGGACAGCCGCGGATCGCAAGCCATCGCCGCCCGCAGCCCCGCGATCCCGCCCCCCACGATCAGGACGTCCACGAAGTGGTGCGGGATCCGCTTCGGGTGGAAGGGGACCAGGTAGCGTGGATTCGCAGCGGCGGCGGGGTCGGCCACGGGAGGAAATCTCGGAGAAGACAGGAACAGACCGCAGGACCGGCTGTTTGAATCTAGTGACTTGTCAGCTCGTGAGCGAGTGGCATGCAGATTTGTAAATATCGACTAGACTAGATTGGTCTTATTGGTTGTTCTCCGCACTATCCTGCCTCGATGATCGAAGCTCACCACACGCCGCGCGTCTGCGAACCCTTGCGCGCGATCGGTCACGTGGTTGGGATTTTGCTCGTCTTGCTCCCTGCGGAAGCCTTCGGTGTGAGCTTCTTTCAGGTCGGCAACAGTTTCACCAAGGACTCGAAGCCCGAGGGGCTCGCCGCGATGATCGAGCAGGCTCTCGGTGAGCCGGTGTCGAACGGGTACCACGTCCGTGGCAGCCAGACCCTCGATTCGCTCTGGAACAATCCCCAGATCTCCGGCACCGAGACGACCGACTTTGGAGACCACACGGTCGCGCTGCCCAACAACGTTTGGGACTTTCTGACGCTTCAGTCCTTCCCCTCCGAAAACCCGATCACCCTGGGGGAGGAGGTGGCCCGGATCCAAGACTTTGTCTCCGCCGCGGATGTGGGAGGGGGCGGGGATACCGAGATCGTTGTCTACGGCCCGTGGGCGGGGCGCGGCCGCAGCTGGGACCGTTGGGACGAAGAGGTGGTCGATAGCCTCGACCAGGAGACGTTCTACTCTCACCACTATCACGATCTGCTGTACGATAAAGTGAACGAGCTGTACCCAGGGCGGGTACGGCTCGCTAGTGCCGGACGGGTGATTCGTACGATGATCGATACTTTTCTGATCCCGGATGAAGAGGGCAAGCGGGATTGGGATTACCTCTACCGCGATCGGATTCACCTCAACGAGCTGGGCCGCTTCGCCGCTTCGACGACGCTCTTCACGGTCATGACCAAGATCAATCCGATTGGCATGCCGGTCCCGCGCGAAGTCACGGATTGGGGGGTGCAGGCCTTCTCGGACGAGGAGGCGCTGGCGATCCAGGAGATCGTTTGGGAGGTTGTGACTGAGGACCGGCGCAGTGGGGTCTCCCCGATCGGCGACCTGAATGTCGATACGGTGATTGACGAAGCGGACCGGCTTCTCTGGTCGGAATCCTACGGAGCAAAGACCGACCTCACCGCCGATCCGAACGAAGACGGTGTGGTTGATCAGCTCGACGGATTGCTCTGGGCGGAGGCCTACTCGCCCGGCGTCGAAGACATCGACGGCAGCGGCGCGGTCGGTGAACCGGACCTCTGGCTGTGGCGGGACGCCTACGGCAGTGGGGCCGGCGGTCCGGCGGACCTAAACAACGACGGCTCCGTCGATGCGGCCGACTACACGCTGTGGCGCGACGCCTTTGAGCTGGCCGATGACGTCGATTTCGACGGGGACGGGGTCGTCACGACCGCGGACCGAGACATCTGGATATCGCAGCTCGGCTGGGCGACCGAGCTCGGCGCCGACGCGAACGAGGACGGTGTCGTCAACGCGGTCGACTATACGGTCTGGCGCGACGGGCTGGCGGCCGCCCAAGCCGCGGGGACGAGCTTCGGCGTGCCCGAGCCGAGCAGCGTTGCTCTGCTGATCACCGCCGCGTCATTCGTCGGACGTCGGCGTCGCGTTTAGGCTGCGGTTGTACAGCTCGAGCTGCTCTCGCAATCGAGGGGGCGCCTGCTGCCGCGCCCTTTGACGCAGCTCCTTCAGTCGCTGCGCGGTGATCGAACGCGTCGCAGTCGGTCCCTCGGGGCGGATGCCGAGGCTCCGCAGCGCCCGGTCGAGCTCCGCCTCGCCCTCGGCGCCGCGCTCGGCGGCTCGGCGGCGGCGCGACTGCCACCGATCGAGGAAGCGTCGCAAGTCCTGCTCGGTCCAGCCCAGGCGATCGAGCAACTCGGGGTCGACCTGCTTCTTGCGGAGTTGGTCTTCGAGTCGGTTGAGGACCAGATCGGTCTGCTCGCGGGCGTAGTCGAGGTTCGCCGCGTCGCCACCCGGCTCGCTGCCTGCTCCCGCGCCGCCCGAGTTCGGCCCGCGGTCGCCGATGCCGACCGGATCGCCCGCGTTGTCGCCGGCGGGGCGGTCGGGGCCTTCGCCGCGACGGTCGACCGGCGAGTCGGGGCCCTCGCCGCTATCAGCGGGGTCCCCTTCTGAACCGCCTTGGCCGTCGCCCGAGGGGTCTCGCGACCCCTCGTCGGAAGAGCGATTGTTCTGGCCTGACTCTTGCGAGGAATCCTCGGAAGGCTGACCGCCCGGGCTCTCTTCGCCGGCATCGCTGGAGTCCTTCTCGCCTTGCCCGGTGCGGGAGTCGTCCTGTTGGCCACCGGTCGATCCGTCGGACTCTTCTTGTCCACCCGACTGGCCTGTCGATTCGCCAGCGCCCTCGTCGCCCGAACGCCCGGCGCCTTGATCGGCCGCTTGGTTTTGGCCCGAGCTGCCGGTTCCTTCGCGGGGGCCGGCGCGGGGGTCGGACTCTTGCCCGGGGGGCGACTCGCCACCCGGCTCGCTGTTGGTCGAATCGGAGATGTCGCCCTGTCGGTCCTCCTCGCCAGCGCCCGGGCCTTCCTCGGGGCGCTCGGTCTGAGCCGGCGATTCGCCTTCACGGGGGTCGCCCCGGCTGGCGCCCTGGGAGTCGGTTCCTTCGGCGGCCGAATCCTTCGAGCCCTCGGCGCCGTTGTCAGCGGGGTCGCGTGATTGGCCGGCGTCCGAGCCGGTCTCGTTCGGGTCGCCCTCGCCGGACTCACCTTGGTCGCCGTCGGAGGGCTGTTCTTGTCCGGTTTGTCCGTCGTTCTGGCCCGGGTCTTCGTTCGGGTCGCTCGGTTGGTCGGCGCCGTTTTGGGGCTCGCCCGCTCCGTTCTCTTGTTGGTTCTTTAGGTACTCGAGCATCTTCTCGAACGCGGAGCCGTCGTCGCTGCCGTCGCGGGCGGTGGGGGTGTCGGAGCCGCCGGCGCCCTCCTGGCCTGCGCCTTCGTTGCCTGCGTCGTTCGGCGCGCCATCCGGGTCGCCGCCGCTCGGCTGCGGTTGCTCACCCGGTTGGCCGTCCGGTTGATTGCGATCGCCTGGCCGTTGTTCGCCCGCTTCGGGGGGAGAGCCGGCGGCGCCCCCCGAGTTGGACTCGTCGCCCGATTCGGAATCGTCCCCGCCCGAGTTCTGGCCGGCGGTCGGGTCGCCTTCTTTCTCGCCCGAGTCGCCCCCCTCGCCGGGAGCACGCAGCCCGCCGGGTGAAGGCTTGCGGCCTTCGCCTTCTTGCTCTTCCTCCTCGGGCTTCTCGTTCGGGTTCTGGCCCGGTTGGTTCTCGCCGGAGGGATCGTCGCCTGGGTCGGGATTGTCTTGGGGTTGCCGCGACCCGCCCTGAGCGTTGGGTTGGCCCGGTTGGTTCGGCTGCTGGGTGGGGTCTTGCTGAGGATCGCCCCCGTCGGGCGAGCCGGCGGCGCCTGCGCCCCCCCGTTCGTCGCCCGCTTGTTGATTCTCCTCAGCGGGGCCGACGATCTGAAGCTGCCGGCGTGGGCTGACGGTCTGGTTCGCTTCGGGCGTGCGGTTGTCGGACGCCTCGATCCAGTAGTCGAGCGTCTCGCCCGGTTGGAGGCCGAGCTGCTCGGGCACGACGGTCGCCTGACCCTCGACCTTGCCGCGGCCGTCGCCCCGCAGCAGTTCTTGCTCTAGCACCCGCTTGCCCCGCGACTCGCCCACCAGCCGGAGACGCGACAGAGCGAAGTCGGGATCGCGGGCGATGGCTTCAAAGACAACCCGCTCATCAGCACGAACCCGGGTCCGATCCTCGCCGGGCGTGACCTTCTCGATCTCGGGGGCCAGGTCCGCGATCACCTCGACCCGGTACTGCGGCGGGTCGTGGTTGGCTTGGCCGTCGGTAGCGGTGAAGCGGAGGACGTAGCTGGTCGCCGTGTCGCCCGGTTCGTTCGGGTCGCGACGCAGAGTGAGCGAACCGGTCGCCTCTTCTCCTTCGGATCGCATCCGCACGTCGGGGCGGCCGTCGGCGTCCAGGTCGATCTGGGCCGACTCGATCGGCAGGTTGGTCTTGGCGGTGACCGTGACGCGCGTCCCCTCGATCGCCCGCAGGTCGCCGACCCCCTCGACTTCGCGATCGACGTAGCCGGTGTACGCCGGGTACTCGTAGCGGATCGAAGTGGGGGCGATGGTCGGCGCCGCGATGACCGTGACGCGGTAGTTGCGGGTGCGGGCGTCGCCCGCTTCGAGGCGGTAGAAGAGGTCGCCTTGCAAGCCGAGCACCGCCGTCGCTCCGCCACCGGGCGGGAGGGCCGCCGTGTGGTGGACGCCCGATTCGCTGGCGCGCATCGGCGTGCGGCGTTCGACGGCGCTGCCGTCGCTCGTGGTGAAGACGACCTCGACGATCTCGTCGTCGCGCAGCCCGCTGACCATCGATCCGATCTCGAGCCGTTCTCCTTGGGAGAGTTCCAAGTCACCCGGGGTGATGTCGTCGAAGCGGACCCGGCTCGGCGCGGCGATGTCGGCCCATGGCGCCAGCACCCGGCCCGCCGAAGCGAAGAAGTCCTTCGGCGACGCGACCACGTAAACCCCGATCGCGGCGACCAACGCCAGCACGAACTTCGCTGCCCGTAAGAGCGGCGTGCGGTCGATCGGCGCCTCGCCCGCCGAGGCGAGTCGCTCCGCCGCTTGGCGTTCGAGCGTCTGCCGCACCGCGGCGGCCGAGGCGGGGTGGTCGCGGAGCTGCAACAGGTTCAGCACGCTGTTCTTCAGCTGCGGCGATTCCTTCTCGATCTCTTGGGCGGCGTAGAGCGGGTTGACGCGCCCCAGCAGCCGAGGCGCCAGGCGGGTCGCGAGGTAGAGCAGCCCGCCGATCGCACCGATGGCGAACAACGCGAACCGCCCCACACGCGTGAAACCGCCCGCGACGAGCCAGTGGTCGGCGACCGCCGAGAGCAACAGCACGAACAGCGTCCAGGCAAACAGCGTGATGAGGCCGGTGGCCAGGTCGGCCGTCTTGACCGCGCTGCGGGTCTGCTGGATGCGCTGATCGACGAAGTCCTCGTACTCAACCATCTTGGCGACGGCCTGAGGACGCGGTTCGGCGGGGGGGGCGGGGCTGGTCGCCATGCGGGGGCGGTACAACCGCTACAGGGGGTGCAGGGGGGCGAGCAAGTCTAGGGAGCGTGGACATTCGAAAGCGGCGAAGCCGCCATCTTTTCCCCCTCCCTCCGCTTGCGGGGGAGGGGCTAGGGGAGGGGGCAGAACCCGGGTACCCGATTCACCTCCTCCCCTAACCCCTCCTCCTAAAGGAGGAGGGGGATTTCAAAGCGGCTTCGCCGCTTTCGAATGTCCACGCTCCCTAGTACTAGTATACGTCTTTGTCGCCGCGGCGACGCCCGCGGGGAGACGCCTCCGCCGGCTTGCGGCTACGATAAGGCCTCCCATCCCTCAAGGAAGAGATCGAACCGGCAGCCTGTGAAATCCACCGATTTCTACGACCTGGTGAGCGGCCGTCGCCGCGGGATTGGCCCCAGCGTCCTGCGGGGGCTGCTGGCGCTGGCCGAAGGGCCCTATCGCGCCGCGGTCTGGTGGCGCAATCGGAGGTACGACCGCGTCGAGTCGCTCGTCCACCGCGTCGAGGCGCCCGTCGTCAGCGTCGGCAACCTGACGCTCGGCGGGTCGGGCAAGACGCCGATGGTGAAGTGGATCGCCCGGCGGCTCCGCGAGGAGGGCGTGCGGGTCACGCTGCTCAGCCGTGGCTATGGCTCGACCGACGGCGGCCCGAACGACGAGGCGCTCGAGCTCGAGCAGGCCCTGCCCGACGTCCCCCACCTACAGAACCCGGACCGCGTCGCCGCCGCCCGCGTGGCGATCGATGAGCTCGCCGCGCAGGCGTTGGTGCTCGACGACGGCTTCCAGCACCGACGGATCGGCCGCGATCTTGACCTCGTGCTGCTCGACGCGACGGCGCCGTTCGGCTACGGGCGCGTCTTCCCGCGGGGGGCGCTGCGCGAGTCGGTCGCGTCGCTGCGGCGGGCCGACTTGGTCTGTCTCACGCGCTCCGATCTGATTGATGAAACGGAGCTGCAAGCGATCCGCGAACGCGTCGCCCGCGTGGCGCCCGACGCCGGGTGGTGCGAGTCGGTTGTCGAGCCGACCCGCTTGGTCGGCGTCGATGAATCGGGAGGGCTGATCGAGCAGCCGCTCGACTCGTTGGCCGGAAAGCGCGTCGCCGCCTTCTGCGGCGTGGGCAACCCGGGCGCCTTCCGCCGGACGCTCGGGGCGCTCGGCGCCGAGGTCGAGCCCTTCACCGAGTTCCCCGACCACCACGCCTACGGGCGAGACGACATCGAGCGACTCACGCGCGAGGCGAGCGACGCCGGCGCCGCGGCGATCGTTTGCACGCACAAGGACCTCGTGAAGGTCGGCGTGGAGAATCTCGGCGGGATCCCGCTGAGGGCGATCGAGATCGAGCTGCGATTCCGAGCCGGTGAGGAGCTGGTGCGAGAGCGGCTGGCCCCGATCACCGCCCGGGCGCTGTCACGGTCCGAGGATTGGGAGTGACCGCCGGCGGCTCAACCGCGGCAGACTCTTGAGGGGACCGCGACCTCGATCTGGTTCTCGATCTCTTCGTCCTCTACCACGCCAAGAACGGCGTGCTGGGCGAGCTGCTTGGAGTAGTAGGTCGAGCACTTCCCGCTGAGGCGGATGACACCACTCTCTACCTGGACCGAGAGGTCGCGTATCCGTTTGCCGAGTCGCACCGAGATCCGCTCACGGACCAACTGGGCCAGGCCCGTGTCGTTGGTCCTAGAGGCTGCGGTCAGCGGATCACGCCTCGGGTGCATGGGCGGGTCTCGAGTCTTGCGAGCCCTTCGAACACAGGCTCCGCTGTGCTATCGGGAATCGACAACTGGCTTCAGAGACGGCAACGTTCCATCGTCGCCAAGCACTTGGCGCCGCCGGAGCGGCAGGGGGGAGCGCATCTCAGCAGAAGGCAGGACGGGTGAAGAAGACTCCTGCGATCAAGAGAGGCGCCACCCGCTAGCGAAAGCCTACGCCTGTTCGCCACGAGCTGTCAATCAATTCCGCTCGGGTCACCGTTGAAAGACAATTTAACGTGTTCCCGCCGACGCCCACTCACGCCCCCAAGACCCCACGGCTCCGCAAATCCTCGACGACCCGTACCGCCAAGTCTTCGATGCCCTCGTCGCCCCCCGGCAGCGTGACCTCGGGAGCGCTGGGCGCCTCGTACGGATCGTCGATGCCGGTAAAGTGCTTGATCTCGCCGGCGCGGGCCTTCTTGTAGAGTCCCTTGGGGTCGCGCTGCTCGCACACCTCCAGCGGGGTGTCGACAAACACCTCGACGAAGTCGCCCCCCTCGCCGGCGGCGCCGCCGAGCGTCGCGCGGACCGCGTCGCGGTCGCTCCGGTAGGGGCTCACGAACGCGGTCAGCACCACCAGCCCCGATTCCGCCATCAGCTTGGCGACCTCGCCGATGCGGCGGATGTTCTCGACCCGATCCTCCGGGGCGAAGCCGAGCCCGAAGCGCTCGCCGAACGCCTCGCCGTGCTTCTCCGCCAGCAGCCCCGGCCCGGCGTTCAGGCCGTGGCGGACGTTGTCGCCGTCCAGCACGTAGGTCCGCACGCCGGCGGCGTGGAGCTTGGCGTCGACCGCGTTGGCGACCGTGCTCTTACCGGAGCCGGAGAGCCCGGTGAACCAAACGACACAGCCCTTATGCCCCGCAGCCTTCTCGCGGTCGGCGCGGGTGACGGTCTGTTCGTGCCAAACGACGATCGGTTCGGACATGGCAGTGAGCGGTGGGGCGGTGGGGCGGTGGGCAGACGCGCCAACGACCCTCAGGCGGCGAGCCCACGACGTCCGTCGTGGGTGTGTGGACACACACTCTACTCGGCGATCCCCGCCAGTTCACAGAGCCCCGCCTGCTGGACCGGTTGCGGGCAGCTCCACACGAGGAAGAAGAGCGCCTCGCGGCAGAGACGCCCCGCCGCAGCGTCCTTCAGGTAGCCGGCCCCTTTCGTGGCGGTGAGCGCCGCTTGGCTCGCCCGCAGCACGAGGCTGTTCGAGCGTTGGCGGAGCGATTCGCTGCTGCAGGTCGGTGAGCCGCCGGCGGCGGAGGCCAGATCGACCAGCAACTCGGAGTGCTCGGCGGTGAGCGCCTCGGCGGCCCCCTCCAGGTCGGGGCGTCGGGTCGCCTCGTCGCGCAGGATGGCGAGGCTCGCGGCGGCCGATCCGAGGGCCAGTGTCGAAGTCTGCGGCCCGCCCGGCGTGGCGCCGACGCCGTGCTTGAGGACCTCGGCCATTGGCCCGGCGACGACGGCCTCGTCGGGCAGGAGGGCGTCGTCGAACGTGACCGGCCCGGTCCGGCTGGCGGTCAGCCCGACCATCTCGAACGGATCGGGCGTCGCCACGCCCGGTGTGTCGGTGGGCGCTGCGAGCAGCACTTGCTCGCCGGTCAGCTCGCCCGAGTCGTCGAGGACCGCCGCTCCGACAACGACGTGCTCCGCCGCCTCGGCGCCGGTCACCCAGGGGGCGAAGCCGTTCAGCCGCCAGCCGGCCGCGTCGCGCACCGCTGAGAGCGCCGGTTTGCCCAGATGGCGGCGGCTCGTGGTGAGGTGCGAAATGCCGACCGTCGCGAACGCCGCGCCCGACACGAGGTCGGGCAGCAGACGCTCTCGGAGCGCCTCGTTCGACCCGCCGGCGATCCGCCGGCACGCGCCGGTCCGCTGGGTGATGACGAACGTCGTGGCGAGGCAGGCCTGGCTCAGGGCCAAGTAGCCGAGCGTCACGTCCGCGTCGTCCCAGCCCAACCCACCGTGCTCGGGCGGCAGGAACCACTCGAACACGCCCGCCTCGCCGCACAGCCGGAGCTGTTCGGCGGGCCAGGCGCCGGTGCGGTCGGCTTCGGCGGCGAGCCCTTGGAGGGCCTCGCACAGCGTCTCAAGCGCGGGCCCTGTGGGCGTGACGATCCGCTTCATCACCGCATGCTCATCTCGCTGCTCATGCCGCCGGCGGCGGGCAGGTAGCAGAGATTCACGTAGTCCTGCACCATCCGGTTGGCGCTGAAGCGGGCGGCGAGCGTGGCGATCGAGTTGACCATCCGCTCGATCCACTGGTGCGGTAGGCCGTCGGCGTCGCGGTCGTAGAAGCAGGGGATCACCTCTTCGGTCAGCACTTCGTAGAGGTGCTGGCCGTCGCGTGTGTCGGTGATGTCCTGGTCGACGTGCTGCGAGCCATCGCCGATGGCGAAGCCGTTCTTGCCGTTGTAGGCCTCGGCCCACCAGCCGTCCAAGATCGAGCAGTTCAGGCCGCCGTTCAGGACGACCTTCATACCGCTGGTGCCGGACGCCTCGAGCGGGCGACGCGGGTTGTTGAGCCAGACATCGACGCCCTGGATCATGTGCCGCGCGACGTTCATGTCGTAGTCCTCGATGAAGACGACACGCCCCGCGAACCGTGGGTCCTTGCGCAGGTTCGAGATCTTCTGGATCAGCCGCTTGCCCGGCTCGTCCGCCGGGTGCGCCTTGCCCGAGAAGACGAACTGCACGGGGCGGTCAGCGTTGTTGACCATCTCGGCCAGGTCGTCGAGCCGCTGCGTGAACAGGTCGGCCCGCTTGTACGTGGCGAAGCGGCGGGCGAAGCCGATCGTCAGCGCCGACGGGTCGAGCGCCTGGCGGGCCGCTTCGACGTACGACTCGTCCTCGCTGCGGCGGCGGCACTGCCGGCTCAGGCGGCGACGCACGAAGTCGAGGCAGCGGCTCTTGAGGGCGTGGTGGGTCTCCCACAGCTCGCCCGGGTCGACGTCGTAGATGCCCTCCCAGGTCTCCGGCTCGCTGAGCCGCTTGGGCCAGTCGACGCCCAGGTAGCGGTCGTACATCTGCCGCATCGGCAACGCGAGCCAGCTCGGCACGTGCACGCCGTTGGTGATGTGGCCGATCGGGATCTCTTCCTCGACCCGCCAGGGCCACAGGTTGGCCCACATGGCCCGCGACACGTGGCCGTGCAACGAGCTAACGGCGTTGGCGCGGCGGGAGAGCTTGAGGCCGATGACGGTCATGCAGAACGTCTCTTCGTTGTTCTGCGGCTCGACGCGGCCGAGGCCCATCAGCTGGTCGTGCGAGATACCCAGCTTGTCGCGGGTCGGCCCGAGGTGCTCCTCGATCAGGCCCGCGTCGAAGCGGTCGTGGCCGGCGGGGACCGGCGTGTGCGTGGTGAAGACCGTGTGCTTGGCGACCTCACGCAGGGCCTCGTCGAACGACAAGCCGTCGTCTTGCATCATGCCGTGCATCACCTCCAGCGGGGCGAACGCGCTGTGGCCTTCGTTCAGGTGGTACGCGCCCGGCGTGATGCCGAGGGCCCGCAGCGCCTTCACGCCGCCGATGCCGAGCACCAATTCTTGGCGGATGCGGGTGCGGGTGTCGCCGCCGTAGAGGCGGCTTGTCAGTTCACGGTCTTGCGGGCTGTTGCCCTCGACGTCGCAGTCGAGCAGGTAGAGCTTGATGCGGCCGACCCGCATGAGCCAGACCTTCGCCTGCAACGCGCCGTTGCGGGTGTCGATCGACACGGTGATCGGCTCGCCGTCGGCCCCGATGGCGGGGTCCATCGGCTGGTTCTCGACCTTCGTGTCGAGGTACTCCTCTTGCTGGTAGCCCTCGCCGTCGAGGTGCTGCTTGAAGTAGCCCTGGTCGTAGAACAGGCCGAGCGCGATCAGCGGCACGCCCAGCCCCGACGCCGACTTGATGTGGTCGCCCGACAGCACGCCGAGGCCGCCCGAGTAGATCGGGGCCGACTCGTGGATGCCGAACTCGGCGGAGAAGTAGGCGACCGGCTTCGAGCCGAGGACGCCGGCGTTGCGGGCGCCCCAGGTCTGGTCGGTCTTGGTCAGGTAGTCGTGCAGGCGGCGGTGGGCCTGGTTGATGCGGGTGTACATCGCCATCTCGCTGGCCCGCTCGGAGACCTGCTCGGGGGTCATCTCCCGCAGCAGGGCGATCGGGTTGTGGTCCAGCTGGCGCCAGCGGAGCGGGTCGAGGTCGCGGAACAGGCTTTGGACCTCGGGCTTCCAACTCCACCACAGATTATTGGCGATCGTGTTCAGCTTGCCGTAGAGGGCCTGCGGGGTGACCTCGGTCCAGTTCTCACGCTGCGTGGCGGCGGGCGGGGGGACGTCGACTTGGCTCATAGTACCGCTGCGTAGTTTGGGAATATGGCGAGGCGTCCTGAGGACGCCAGTCGTATTGAAGGTTTGGAGGCAGCTAGCGGGTAGGCGCGACTCCGCACGGAGTATAGCGGATGCCGCCCACCGTGGTTCCAGCCCTAAATCGTTAAACGCCTGCGCGATCGACGGCCTCGATCCGCTACCGGATCGAGGCGTTGCGGCGATAGAATGCGGATCGGCTCTCCGGTCGGCGATCTCGCGGAAAACAGTTCCCGCGACGTCCTCTCGCGGCAACGCCGTTCGCTAGACCACCCAAACCACTCCGGCTTCCCGCGTTCGCATGCCCACCCCCGCTACGCCCGTCCGCCCGACCGCCAACATCGACGGTCGCTTGTCCCCACTGGAAGAGGCCCGCGTCCCCGTGCTCGACCGGGGCTTCCTGTACGGCGATTCGGTCTACGAGGTCTTCCGAACCTACGACGGCGTCCCCCTCTTCTGGCGTGAGCACTTCGAGCGGATGGAGAACTCGGCCCGCCTGATCCACATGCCGATCTCGCAGAGCCGCGAGGAGCTGATGGACCAAATCCGCCGCGCCGTCGCCGAGGCGGGCGCCGGGCCACCAGAGGATGGCCGGGGCGACGACAGCCGGGGCGAGGTGTACGTCCGTTGGCACGTTTCGCGGGGCGTCGGGCCGGTCGATCTCTACCCCGACCCGAACCTGAAGACGAGCTTCATGATCCTCGTGAAGCCGGTCCCGACCTGGAAACAGGAGCACTACGACGTCGGTCTCCGGCTCGCCGTGACCGACGTCCGCCGCAACGGGATCGAGGCCCTCAGCCCGAACATCAAGAGCGGCAACTACCTGAACAATATCCTGGCCCTGGCCGAATCGGTCGAGCGGGGCGCCGACGACTGCCTGATGCTCAACGCGGCGGGGCACGTCACCGAGGCGAGCAACAGCAACGTCTTCTTCGTGACCGGGGGGCGCGTGCAGACCCCCGCCGACTCGGCGGGCAACCTGCGGGGTATCACCGGAGCCGCGTTGCGGCGGCTGGGCGAGCGGGACGGCTGGCCGATCGAGGAGGCGGAGCTCACCGTCGACGACCTGGCGCGTGTCGACGAAGCGTTCGTCACCAGCGCCACGCGGGAGGTGATGCCGGTCGCGGCGATCCGGCTGCCCAATGGCGGCTGGCGTGAGCTCCCGCCCGGCGGCGGGCCGACGACCCGCCAGGTGGCCGCCGCCTACAAACAAGCCGTAGCGGATTACGTGACGGCGAACGCCGACGCCCGGTTGTGGTGAGGGGGCGGCGACTCGGCTGCCCTTCCCGGGTAGACTGAGTAGTCTGCCGTCAAGCACCACCAACCGCGACCGCTGTTTCCCTATGCGACTGCCCGAGATCTACGCGACCGACCGATTCGCGCTCTCCTTCGAGCTCTTCCCCCCCAAGACCGAGGCGGGCGTCGAGACCCTCTTCCGCCACGCGGAGACGCTGGTCGAGTTCGACCCGGCATACATCACCTGCACCTACGGCGCCGGCGGATCGACCCAGGACCGCACCCTGGAGATCGCCGCCCGCGTGCGGCGGGAGTTCGACCTGCCGGTCGCCACGCACCTGACCTGCGTCGGCCGCACGGCGGACCAGATCCGCGACTACCTCCGCCGGGCGGTGGAAGCGGACGTGATGAACGTCGTCGCCCTGCGCGGCGACCCGCCCGCGGGGGAGACCGAGTTCAAGGCGACCGAGGGGGGCTACTCCTACGCGAACGAGCTGGTCGCGATGATCCGCAGCGACTTCCCACAGATGGGGGTCGCCGTGGCGGGTTATCCCGAGGTGCACCAGGAGGCGCCCAGCCCCGAAGCGGACCTCGAGAACCTCAAGCGAAAGGTCGACACCGGCGCCGATGCGATCATCACGCAGCTCTTCTACGACAACGACGACTTCTTCCGCTTCCGAGACCGTTGCGAAGCGGCGGGCATCACCGTGCCGTTGATCCCGGGCCTCTTGCCCGTGACCAACGCCTCGCAGATCAAGCGGATCGTCTCGCTCTGTGGCGCCAAGTTGCCCGCGGATTTCCTAGCGCAGCTCGAAGCGTGCGGCGATGATAAAGAGGCCCAATTCCGTCTCGGAGTCGAGCAGGCGACCGCTCAGACGCAGCAGCTGATCGACGGCATCGTACCGGGCATCCACTATTACGTGCTGAACAAGTCGGAAGCGACCAGCCAAGTCCTTAAGTCCGTGACCCTGTCCGCCTAGAGCCAGCCGCCGCCCCTTGGACGACCTCACCGGCCAACGCCTGAACGATTACCAGTTGCTCCGGCAGCTGGGGCGTGGGGCGATGGCTTCGGTCTACTTGGCCGAGCAGCAATCGCTGGCGAGGCGGGTCGCCCTCAAGGTGCTCGCGGCCGAGCTCTGCCGCGACCAGGCGTACGTCGATCGCTTTCAGCACGAGGCCCGCGCGGCGGCTTCGCTCGTTCATCCCGGCATCGTGCAGGTGTACGAGGTCGGCAAGGTCGAGATCGACGGCGTCGAGCGGCATTACCTGGCGCAGGAGTACGTCGCCGACGGCACCCTCGGCCGCCACGCCCAACGCAACGGGGCGCTCGAACCGGGGCGGGTGCTCGAGGTTCTGTGGCAGGTCGGCGCGGCGCTCGCGGCCGCCGCGGAACGGGGGCTCGTCCACCGCGACATCAAGCCCGACAACCTCATGGTCGATCGGTCGGGGGCGATCAAGGTGGCCGACTTCGGACTCGCCAGGCTGGCCGAAGCGAACACGCCCCGCATGACCCAGGCGGGCGTCGCGATGGGCACGCCGCTCTACATGAGCCCCGAGCAGATCGAGGGCCGCGACATCGACGCCCGCAGCGACCTCTACTCGCTCGGCGTTACGGCCTACCAGCTGCTCACGGGCGACCCGCCGTTCACGGGCGACACGCCGCTGTCGGTCGCGGTGCAGCACCTCAACAGCGAGCCCGACCCCGTCGCCGAGCGCCGCCCCGAAACGCCCCCCGAGTTGGCGGAAGTGATCGACCGGCTGATCGCCAAGTCGCCCGGCGATCGCTACGCCTCGCCGACGGCGATGCTCGAGGAGTTGAGTTACGTCGCCCGCGTGGCCGAACGTGATGGTTGGGCGACTGCGGCGACCTTGTCCGGCGCCGGCTTGGTTGGCGCCTCGACCCTTGCTGGCGGCTGGGCGCCACGCACGGGCGACGACGCCGAAGCGGTCGATCGACTTTCCGAAGCGATGCGGAAGGAGTCTCGCAACCCGAGCACGGCTGGCTTTCCGTTAGTAAGAGCCCTGCGATGGGCCCTGCCGGGCTTGTTGCTCGGCGGTCTCCTAGCGACCGCGATGACGCCCCGCCCGCTGATCCGCCCGGGGGCGATCCGCATCGAGCGGTTCGACTCGGTCAAGCAACAACTCTTCCACGCGAAGACGACCGACACCCCCGACGCCTGGCGAGCGGTCCTCGACTACCACCCGGACGAGGACGATTTCTACCAACGCCTCGCCCTCCGCGGGCTCGCGCTCTGCCATCTCCGCCGAGGGGACAACGGGCAAGCGGTCCGCACCCTCGAAAGGCTGCCCGACACGACCGTCGGCGATGAGGGGCTGAGCGACCCGGCGATCGCCGTAGCGCGCGTCGTCGCCTACAGCCGCACCGGCCAGCCGGACAAGGCGCGCACCGCCGGCGCGGCGCTCTCGAGCGTGTCTCCGGGTGAGCGCGCACGGCTCCAGGGACTGCTCCCCGAGCTCTTCGAAGAAGCCAGCTCGGCTCTCTAAGGGCTCCGCGGTTTGGCGCCGCGGGGCCGACTTCGGTAGCGCGACCGATCGCCTCTCTGGTGATCGATTCAGCCTGTGACAAGGAGGTGTCACCGCTGCGCACTAAAGGGGCATTAATTCCGAAAGTTGTGCTGGCCTTTGGCCATCGGTAGAGATACTTTTATCCACTTAATGGAATTATGTTCACTAATCCGCGGGGCTAGGTGATGCGACCAATAGCTATCCATTCCGTTCAGCTGAGCGGCGATCCCGATTGGGATTTTTTCTTGCCTGATGACGAGTTCATGCCAGACGAAACCTTCCCCGATCCGGGCGATTTTTGGATCGAGCCTGACTATGAGGACTGAGCGATTTCTCCCCCAGCTTCTTCCACTTAGGACCCCTAACGGAGGCGCCATGTTGCCACGCGTGCTTGTGCTGGAAGTGAAGCGGTTGCTGGATGAAGGGGGCATGTCGCGCCGGGCGATTGCCGCTCAAACCGGGGTGAGCCGGGGCTCGGTCAACGCGATCGCCAACGGCGAGCGCGGATTGCACGGCGCCGAGCCGGACGAGCTGGGGGGCGACGGCCCCGCGCGGGACCTTGTCGCCTCGCGTTGTGAGGAGTGCGGCGGGATGGTTTACATGCCGTGTGTGCTGTGCGAGGCACGCCGCTACCGGCCGATAGCCTCCCACACGGCGAGGCGAGCCGCGTAACCGGCACGACCGGAGTGAGGTCGCTTAGGAAGGCTGCCGAAGCGGTCGAAACTGGGGGCGCGGCGCCCCTTTGCCTCCCATGTTTCGGGAGCCTCGCCACTTGGGCTACGACCGAAGGCCCCGGTCCCTTTGCACGGATCGGGGCCTTCTTCATGCGCGGCGGGGTTGGGCTACGGGGGCGTCGCCACGGGTGTCCGCCAATTGGCAGCCCGCGTTAACGCCGCTAAACTGTGCCCAGCACTCGCTTTGGGGCGTGCCCGCAGTCACCCCCGCTACGCATGGAATCAGGGGAGACATCGATGGCCGACGCCGCCAAGCTGACGATTGGCGAGAAAACGACCCAATTGCCTGTAATCACGGGTAGTGAGCAGGAGGTCGGCCTCGATATCAGTAAGCTCCGCGCCGAGACTGGCGCGGTGACCCTCGATGAGGGGTTCGTCAACACGGGCTCGACCCAGAGTGCGATCACCTTCCTCGATGGCGAGAAAGGGATCCTCCGCTACCGCGGCTACCCGATCGAGACGCTCGCGGAGAACTGCGATTTCGTCGAGGTCGCCTATCTGCTGCTGCACGGCGAGTTGCCCAACTCGGACCAGATCGCCGAGTTCCGGACCGACCTTCGTCAGCACACGATGCTGCACGAGGACATGCGGAAGTTCTTCGATGGCTTCCAGCACGACGCGCACCCGATGGCGATCCTCAGCTCGGTCATCCACGCGCTCAGCACCTTCTACGCCGACTCGCTGGACGTGCGGAACCCGAACCACGTCCATCGCTGCAGCATGCGGCTGTTGGCCAAGGCGCCGACGATCGCCGCCTACGCGCACAAGAAGTCGATCGGCCAGCCGTATGTTTACCCGGACAACGAACTGGGGTACTGCGAGAACTTCTTGCAGATGATGTTCAGCGTGCCGGCGCAGCCGTACCAGATCAGCCCCGTGGCGGCCCGGGCGCTCAACCTGCTGCTGATCGTCCACGCCGACCACGAGCAGAACTGCAGCACCAGCACGGTACGAATGGTCGGTTCGAGCGACGCGAACTTGTTCGCCTCGATCTCGGCGGGAGTCGCCGCCCTGTCGGGCCCGCTGCACGGCGGGGCCAACGAGGCGTGCGTCGCGATGCTCGACCGCATCCACGCCGACGGTCACGACATCCAGAAGTATGTCGAGATGGCCAAGGACAAGACCAACGGCTTCCGGCTGATGGGCTTCGGGCACCGCGTCTACAAGAGCTTCGATCCGCGGGCCAAGATCATCAAGCAGGTCTGCCACGACCTGATCGACGACGGCCACATCGATGACCCGGTCTTTGACGTGGCGCTCAAGCTCGAAGAGGTCGCCCTGACCGACGAGTACTTCATTGAGCGGAAGCTCTACCCGAACGTCGATTTCTACTCGGGCGTGATCTACCGCGCCCTGGGCATCCCGGTCGAGATGTTCACCGTGCTGTTCGCCATCGGCCGCATGCCCGGCTGGATCGCGCAATGGCAGGAGATGCGCGAGAGCCCCGGCAAGCGGATCTACCGCCCCCGTCAGGTCTACACGGGCCCGACCGAGCGCGATTTCGTGCCGCTCGAGAAGCGTTGAATCTCGTCTCGCATCGGATGTCCGTGGTTTGCGTAAGCGGGTTCTCTCCTATCGTTCTCCATGAGAGAACGCTTACCGATTGCCCTGGAAGGGATCGAAGCGGCGCGGTCAATGACCCACCGCCTGCTCGAAGACCTCAGCCCCGGCGAGTGGTTCTGGCAGCCCGCCGAGGGGATGAACCCCATCGCGTGGCACGTCGGGCACCTCGCCTTCGCCCAGTACTTCTTGTGCCTGAAGCGGCTCCGCGGCCGCACGCTCGAAGACGAGACGCTCATCACGACGCACTTCCTCAAGAAGTACAAGCAGGGGTCGCGGCCAACCGGCGACCCGGAGGCGAACTACGCCCCGGACGAGATCCTCGCCATCCTGGCAGCGGTCCACGATCGCGCGATGCGCGAGCTGCCCGCGGCTTCTGACGAGGAGTTGCAAGAGCCCTCCCCCCCGCCGCATCCGGTGTTCACGACCAAGATCGGCGCCGTCGAGTGGTGCAGCCAGCACGAGGCGATGCACGCGGGTCAGATCACGCTGCTCCGGCGGCTGATGGGCAAGCCGCCCCGCTGGTGAGTAAGCTCTGGGGGTCACCCCCTCAGACGCTCACCCCGACGGATAGCTATGCGCGAACGGTTCGCAGCCCTTTACATCTGCCTCGCCGCGACCGCCTGCATGGCGGAAGAGCCCTCGGCTCGGCTCGCCACGCTGCTCGACGAGGTTTGGCAGTGGGAGCTTGAGGAGTGGCCGCAGCACGCCACGCGTTGCGGCGACCACCGTTACAACGAACGGCTGTCGAGCGTCTCGCTCGCCGACGCCGACCGCCGGGCCGCGGATCAGGCGGGGTTCCTTGAGCGGCTGCTCGGGATCGATCGCGAAGCGCTCGACAAGCAGCAGCGGCTCGAACGCGACCTGCTAGAGCGGAACCTCCGGGAGGCGGCGATCGAGCACGCCGCGGGCGAGCACCTGATGCCGATCAACAGCCGGACCGGTTTCCACGTCTCGTTCCCCGAGCTGCCCGACTGGTCGCCGCTCGACACGGTCGAGGATTACGAGAACTACCTCTCCCGTTTGCGCGCTTTCGCCAACTATGCCGAGGGCCACATCGAGCTGATGCGGGCCGGCGTGCAGCGGGGGCTGACCGTCCCGGCGGTCATCCTCGAGGGGTACGAGAAGTCGATCGATACGCACGTCGTCGACGACCCCGAGAAGAGCCTGCTCTACAAGCCGTTCGACGACTTCCCGGACGGCGTCCCCGGGTCCGAGCGCGAACGCCTCGCCGCCGACGGGCGCGACGCGATCCGCGACTCGGTCGTCGCCGCGTACCGCCGGTTCGGCCTCTTCATGGCGGACGAGTACGTGCCCAACTGCCGCGCGTCGGTCGGTGCGTCGGCCCTGCCGGGCGGGCGCGCGTACTACCGGCACTGCGTCCGCAAGTATACGACGCTCGACACGACGCCGGAGGAGGTACACCGCGTCGGCCTGGCGGAGGTGAAGCGGATCCGCGCCGAGATGGACGCCGTGATTGAACAGACGGGCTTCGAGACCGACGACAAAGACACGTTCGCCGCGTTCGTTGAGCACCTCCGCACCGCCGAGGAGTTCTACGCGGAGACCGACACCGAGCTGATGGCCTACACGGCCGCCATCCTCAAGCGGATGGACGGCGAGCTGCCTTCGCTGTTCGGGCGCCTGCCGCGGATGCCATACGGCCTGAAGCCGGTCCCCGATTACATCGCGCCGAAGACCACGATGGCCTACTACCAACGCCCCAACGGCGACGGTTCGCGGGCCGGGTTCTATTACCTCAACACGTACGACCTCGCGAGCCGCCCGAAGTACATGATGCAGGCGCTCGCCCTGCACGAGGCGGTCCCCGGCCACCACCTGCAGATCGCGTTGCAGCAGGAGCTCGAGGGCCTCTCCCCGCTGCGCAAGTACGGCGGGTTCACGGCGTTCATCGAGGGGTGGGCCCTCTACGCGGAGCGGCTCGGCTTGGAGGTCGGCTTCTACGAGGACCCGTACAGCGACTTCGGCCGGCTGACGATGGAGGTCTGGCGCGCCGCCCGGTTGGTCGTCGACACGGGAATCCACTACCAGGGGTGGACGCGTCAGCAGGCGATCGACTTCATGACGAACAACTCGGCCATGTCCGCCCAGAACATCCGCTCGGAGGTCGACCGCTACATCGGCTGGCCCGGCCAGGCCCTCGCCTACAAGACGGGCGAGCTGAAGATCCGCGAGCTGCGCGCCGCAGCGGAGGAGCGTCTCGGAGACTGCTTCGACGTCCGCGCGTTCCACGACGCGGTGCTCGAGAACGGCGCCGTGCCGCTGACGACGCTCGAAGAGCTGATCCGCGAGTGGATCGACCACGAGAGATGAGATTTCAAATCACATGCACCGCAGCTGAACCGGAATCCGATGACGATTGAACGTATGGGTCTGATGTTATTGCTGCTTATCGCCCTCTGCGCGGCGGCCAGGCAGCCGGACCCCGTGCCGAGTCTTTATGCAATCCGACTGCGGCCGGGGCAGGATCTGCGTCAAGAGATCGAACGGTTTGCTAAGCAAGAGAACCTCCAAGCCGGATTCATCGCCACTTGTGTTGGGTCACTCGACCGCACAACGCTTCGTTTGGCGAATCAGGAGGGGGTCACGACGTTCCCGGGGTGCATGGAGATCGTCTCCTTGGTCGGAACGCTATCGCCCGACGGAGTCCACTTGCATTTATCGGTGGCCGACGAAACCGGCGCGATGGTAGGCGGGCATCTGGTGCAAGGGTGCCGCGTCTACACGACCGCAGAATTGGTTGTCGGCGAAGCCCGCGAACTCCAGTTCCGTCGAGTGGTCGACCCCCAGACCACCTATCACGAGCTTGCTGTGGAGGCTCGCGCGGATTGAGGCGCGTCGAGTTCGTCGAGCCGGCGCCGTTCAGACAATGTCGACGGGCGCGTTCCGCCAAGCGGAAGCCACCCGTGCGCAGCGCCCCGGGGCCTAGCCAACGAAGACCCACGCGAGCGTCAGCAGGCAGTAGCCCGCGAGTGACAGCCACCAGGCGATCAGCAGGGGACGCGGCACGTCCATGTCGGCGGCCTGCATCGCGAAGACCGTGACCGTCACTGCGCCGAGCGCGACCGCGGCTCCCGCCGGCGAGCCGGTCAACCGCAGCAGCGTGACGATCACCACCGCCAGCGTCATGCCGAGCAGCATCTCCGCGAGCGTGAACCGGGGCGCTCGCGTGACGATCCCGAGGAGCTCGGCCAGCGGGTTGGGGACCGCTTCGGAGGGCGGCTCGTCTTCGTCCTCGGGATCGGGGACCCAGTTGGGGTCCTCCGCCAATCGCCGGGCGCGCTCCAGCTGGCGGTCTCGCTTGGCGAGGACCGCCTCGCGGCGTTTGCGTTCTTGGAAGTTGAGCCACATGTGGGCCGTGCCGAGGCCAAACAGCGACAGGCAGATCAGGGCGGCGAAGCCTGCGCCGTTGAACAGGGTCGACCCGGCCAGCCCGAGCACGACCGCGATGACGGTCATCGCGATCAGCAGCGTACGGAGCGAGAAACGCGCCTTGAACTCGCTCATCACGGCGTCGAGGTCGCCGTGTGAATCGAGCTCCTGGTAGACGGCGTCGACGTCGATGGCGTTCTCGGCGCGGGCGACCTCCATTTGGGCGCGGGCCTTCTCATTAGCCAGCACCTGCTCGTCGACCGGCTCGACCTCGTACTCGAAGTCGTCGTCCTCCTCGGAGATGTCGATGCGGTCGTGGTAACGCTCCGCGTCGGGCTGCGAGGGGTCGTCGGGGGGGGAGGTTTGCGACATGCTGTCATTCTCCTAGAGAGACCGAGACCCGACAAGCGAATATCGCTCACGATGCGGGGTTCGCCTCGTCGCCAGATTCCTGCCCCACTCTCCCACCGCAACGGCCCCGATGCTCTGCTTGCTGACCGCCCTCGGTAGCTACGGCGATGTTTACCCGATGGTGGGCCTCGGCGAGGCGTTGCGGCGGCGTGGGCACGAGGTGCGGCTGATCGCCAACCCGCACTTCGAGTCGGTCGTGAACGGGGCGGGGCTCCAGTTGGTCCCGGTCTCCTCGGCCGAGGAGTATGACGAGTTCACCGCTTGCCGGGAGCTTTGGTCGCCGAAAGAGGGGCTCCGATTGATCTTCAAGCGGGGCGCCATGGCGGTGCTCGAAGAGCTGTACGAGAAACTGGGCCAACTCCATTGTCCGGGAGAGACCGTCATCGCCGCCCACGGCCTCGACCTGGCGAGCCGGGTCTTCGCCGAGACCCACGACGCGCCGGTCGCGGCGGCCGTCTTCGCCCCGATGGCGATCTGGAGCAACCAATCGCCGCCGCGCCTGCCCTCTGGCGTGGCGTGGCCCGGCGCGCCGCGCTGGCTTCACCGCCTGCAGTTCACGGCCGCCGAGCACCTGATCCTGCGGCGGCTCGCGGTCGATGAACTGGAAGCCTTCCGTTCGCAACAGGGTCTCGCTCCGCTGCGGGGGGGCTACTGGGATTGGTACTACGGCGTCGCCCCGCCGCTCGGTCTGTTCCCTGATTGGTTCGTCTCGCCCGACGGTCGAACGCCCGCGGACTGGCCCCCAGGATCGGCCACCACCGGTTTCCCGTTCGGCGACGCGCTGAGCGACCCGGCGTTGTCGCCGGAACTGCTCCGCTTCCTCGACGCGGGTGAGCCGCCGATCGTCTTCACGCCGGGGTCGGCGATGCGTTTCGGCGAGCGCTTCTTCGCCGCCGCGGTCGGTGCGTGCCAGCGGCTGAACCGGCGGGGTGTGTTGCTCACGAAGTACTCCGAGCACCTGCCCAACGACCTGCCCGACACGATCCTCGCCCCCGGCTTCACGCCGCTTGCGCGGTTGCTGGAGCGCACCGCCGCGTTCGTTCACCACGGTGGCATCGGCAGCTCGGCCCGCGGCCTCGCGGCGGGGGTTCCTCAGCTGATCCAGCCGATGGCGTTCGACCAGTACGACAACGCGTGGCGGCTGCGGCGTTTGGGCGTCGCCGAGGAGCTGCCGCCGAAGCGCTTCACCGCCCGCCGCGTGGCGGAGAAACTCGATCGATTGCTGAGCGATCCCGAGGTCTCGCGGGCGTGCGCCCGTTGGGCGGGGCGAGTCGATCGCGAGGCGGCGTTGGAGGCGGCCTGCGAGCACCTCGAATCACGCCTGGTTGGCGGATCGGATTGACGGCTGCCAGGCTGATCGTGACCTAGACTTGCGATGAGCCTCGCCACGATTCTTAGGAAAGCCGCCGCGATGAACTGGTTTCTGCTGGGGACGCATTACCTCGTCTTCTTCGTGGCGATGCTGGCGGGTTACACGAGCGAGCGGATCGCCAGGCACAACCTGATCCTCGCTTTGGGGTTCTTGGCCGTCCCCCTGTTCGGGCTGCTCACGCTGGTGCTCCTCGACTTCAGCAACCACGCCGGCAACGGCACGACCGGGGCGTGGTACTTGATCTTTTCGGTGGTGACGCTCGGCGGCGTGCCGGCGGTGACGCACCTGTGCGCGGCGGTCAGTGGCGTCTGTGCGTTCCGCTTCCGCAGTTGGATCGGCGGCGGGAAGCCGGCGGCTTAAAGAATCGCCAACGGGTCGCGCCGCTCTTCAAGCGTGCCACGCGTCACGCCGACCCGGTTCGACGCCTTCAAATCACGCCACACGTCCTGCGGCGTGACGCGTCCCGCGAGCAGGTCGCGGTACAGCCGGATCGTCTTGCGGAGCGGCTTGCCGGTCGTGTCGAGCAGCTCGACACGGAACGCCCGCACGCCGGCGGCGAGCAGCGCGGGGACCGCCTCGGCGGCCGATTGGGGCGTTGCGTTGAACAGCGTGTTGCGGCAGCCGACATCGGCCGTCAGCGGGTGCTCCACGCCCGTCCGGTCGCGGAGCTGCACCTCGTGGCGATCGCAAGGGCGGCCGCAGTTCGTCTTGTTCGTGCCGGGCGAGATCAGCGCACAGAAGACGCAGTGCTCCATGTGGAACATCGGCATGTGCTGATGGATCACCACCTCGAGCCACGCGGGCGGGGTCTCCGCGACGAGGTTCAGTAGTTGCTCGCGGTTCAGGTCGTACGACGCGGTCACGCGCTCGCAGCCGAGCTCCTTCAGGTGCGCGACCGTCAGCGGGTTCGCCGCGTTGAGTGAGAAGTCGGCCGTGTAGCGGATTGCATGCTCTTGGCAGTAGTCGATGCCAGCCAAGTTGCGCACCAGGAAACCGGTCGCCCCCGCCTTGCGCATGGCGTGGAACACGCCGATCTCGCCCGGCTTCTGGATGCGGGGCGTGGCGAGGAAGAGCTCGGCGTCGGCGTCGCGCGCCAGCCGGGCCGCCTCCTTGTACTCGCGAATGTCGGCGAAGTCCGCCATCAGCCGCCGCTCGCCCCGTTCGAGGCACTCACCGATTTGATTGAGGCTTCGGCAGAGCACGTTCAGTGTCGGTTCTTCGGACGGAACGACTTCCACTCGCGCCGGACGCAGGGATTCCATCGCGTCGCGATTGAGCCGCCGATCGGGCGCTTGCTCCAGCGCCTCGTCCAACCGAGCGATCAACTCCTTGCGGAGCTTGCCGAGCACACTGAGCGGTGTCATCGGCTCGCCCGCCAGCTCGGCCGTCAGCCCGCGGAGCTCATACGCCGACCCGCCGAGCCGGCCGAGTTGCTCGCGCAACTGATCCTCCGTCGCCGGGTGGCGGCGGGCCGCTTCGAGCGGTTCGTCCGATTGAACGTGGACGCGGACGCCGTCGTCGGTCTGCGCCTCAACCGTCAGCGTTTCGCCTGCCTTCGCGGTGACCTGGAGATCGATCGACCGGCGCCGCTGCGGGTCGGGGCCATCAAAGGTCTTGCGGACGCGGGCGGTGAGCTTCGGGTCGTCGGTCTTCCAGATCGCCTGGCCGGGGTAGAGCAGGGCGGGGTCGAGGGCGTCGCGGCCGAACTCGAGCTCGTAGCGATCCTTCTTTTCATGGACGGCGTAGACGCGGCCCCCCTGTTCTTCGCCTTCGAGCCGATCGCCTTCGAACGCCACGCCGTCGCCCGGCTTCAGCTCGGCGTCGAGCCTCGCGACGACGCGCCCGCCTTGAACCGCTTCAACTTCGCCGACCCGCACGCCCCGCTTCGCCGAGTGCGTGCCGGGGACGAGCCGTTTGTGCTCGCACCCCTCGAACCAGCCGGGCGAGAAACCGCGCGAGAAGGTCATCTCCAGGTCGTGGACCTCCTGCTGGCTGAAACGGATCGGCGCGCCCGCCATCGCCGCGTCGATCGCCTGGCGGTAGTGCCGCGTCACCGCGGCGACGTACTCGGGCGTCTTGAGCCGGCCCTCGATCTTCAGGCAGCCGACGCCCGCGTCGATCAACTCGTTGACGTAATCGTACGCCGCCAGGTCCTGCGGGCTGAGCAGGTACTTCACCTCGCCCAGCTCGCGGTCCTCGCCGTCGACGATCAGCTCGTAAGGCAGCCGGCACGCCTGGGCGCACTGCCCCCGGTTCGCGCTCCGCCCGCCGAGCGACTCGCTCGTGAGGCACTGCCCCGAGTAGGCGACGCACAGCGCGCCGTGCACGAACGTTTCGATCTCGACCGAAGTCCCTTCGCGGATGCGGCGGACCTCGTCGATCGACAGCTCGCGCGCGAGCACGACGCGTTCCACGCCGAGCCGCTCCGCCGCGCGGACCGTCTCGGCGCTGGTGAGCGTCATCTGCGTCGAGGCGTGAACCGGCAGGTCGGGGCTCAGCTCGCGGATCAGCCGCGCGAGGCCGAGGTCCTGCACCAGCACGGCGTCGACGCCCGCGGTGGTCAGCTCGACGACCGCCTCTTCAATGGCGGGCAGCTCCTCGGAGAAGACGAGCGTGTTGAGCGTGACGTACCCCTTTACGCCGCGGCGGTGGAGCAGGGCCATCAGCCCGGGCAGGTCGCCGAGCGAGTGGTTCGTCGCCCGCGCCCGAGCGTTGAAGCCGCGCTCGAGCCCGAAGTAGACGGCGTCCGCCCCATTTTCAATCGCCGCGACGACGCACTCCCGATCCCCCGCGGGGGCGAGCAGCTCAGGGGCGCGGCGGCGGTTTTTTGGCGATTTCTGCATGTGGAACAGGATAGCCGAGAGAACCATCGCTTACTGCAGTGGACATCGACCTCCGAAGTTGTCGCCCGGCACGATGAGAGCGGTAGGCGTATACTCTGGGTATCGATCATTCCTTGAATTGGAGTTCGTGATGGCGAGCGCTCGACCGAATGCTGTCCGCTTGGGAGTGACGATTGCGGTGGTCCTGCTGGTGGGGCTTGTCGCCGCCTGGAGCCTGGGGCTCATGGCCCCGAGTTATCGGGCTCCCCAGAACTCCCTGCTGGTGCTCGCCCCGTATCAGTACAACGGCGCCTGGGTCTTCGATGATGACCGGGTCGGTCTTGTCCGGGAACCTTTCGTCGCGGGAGTGCCAGAGATGATCGATGTGCTGGTTGAGGACATCGATGAGCCCGCCGAGGGGTTTCGATTGACGGTGTCTGCCAACCCTTTTCCTGGCTACGAAGCGAAGCTCGGATGGCTCCGCGGAGATCGCCAGGGTAACTACTACCAACTCGACGAACCGCCTGCTTGGATGTCCGAGGAAGACGACGTCCCCGAAGAGTGCTGGATCTGCCCCGCGCTCTTCAAGTATTACGATTCCGCGCCGAAGGCGTTGTACGTGAAGGCGGATGCGATTTGAGGATGGCCAAGCTCGGTTACCAGATCGGACGCCGGGTGCCACTGGCGTATCGCCAGTGCAAGATGGGGACTCGGTAGGTACTTCACACTGGCGGCACGCCAGTGGCGCTCTCGATTGGTCCCCTGCGCCCCCCCCCCCGGTCAAGCACGATCTTTGGTCCCCACGACCTCGTGTCAAGCACGATTCTTGGCCACCCGCGACGGCCGGATTGTTTGGGCCGGGGGGCGCTAGATCGCGGGCCTCAGGCCCGATTTAGGTGGTTCGCTTCCAAGTAATCGAACCGGGCGCGGAAGAGGCAAGCCGGGCGAGCTGGCTCAGTACCGCACCGGGGGGCTGTTCGGCTGCGTCGCGAGGCGCGTGCCGGTGGTTGTGCCGGTTGCGAGGGGCGGGGCGCCGGTGGCGCCTTGGAGCGTGGCGACGCGCGCAGCGACCTGCGGCTGGTACTGGTTGACGTCGAGCGAGCGCTGGTAGTTCTGCAGCGCCTGCTGGTAGTCGCCCGACTGGTCGCGGAGGCGGCCGAGGGCGGCGAGGGCGCGGGCGTCGTTCGGTTCGATGGTGAGGGCCTGCACGAGTTGGGATTCGGCCTCCTCGGACCGCTGGCCCTCTTCGAGCAGCCGGGCCATTTCGACGTGCGGGTTCGGGTTGGTCGGGCTGGCGACCGCCCAGTTGTTCAGCAGCCGGTACGACGCGTCGGGCCGGCCGGTCTCCTTCAGCAGCACGGCGAGGCCGCGGTAGCACTCGGCGTGGTCGGGCGAGCGCTCCAGGGCCTGGTTGTAGAGGGTCTCGGCCTGCTTCAGGTCGTCGGGGCGGTTGAAGCGGACGCCCGACTGGTGCATGGCGGCGGCCAGGTTGTAGTAGCCGTCGCCCAGGTCGGGGCGTTTGGCGATCGCCTCCTGGAACTTGCCGGCCGCCTGCTGGTAGGCGCCCTGCTTGTAGAGGGCGACCCCCTCGGAGTTGAGCGTCTGGTTCTGCACCGTGTTGCAGCCGGCCGCCAAGAGGGCGAGTGCCGACGCCGCGAGGACGGGGCGGAGCGGAGTGGTTTTTTGCGGCATGCCGAGCCTTGCGGGGGGGACGACGCGGCGGGTCGTGCGGGTTGCGACGGGAAGCGTGGCGGACCGTACCAACGCGCCGCCGCCGCCGCAACACGACCCTGGCCGGCTGGTCGTTACGAGGCGACGGGCCGTCAGAACCGCCCGATCGGGAGTCATTGCGCAGAGCGGAAATCTTCGCTGATCGGTCTCTTTTACCGGGGCGGGCGTCCGATGCTAGCACCTGTCGCCCTTTCCCCGTTTACCCAACCCGACCGTCGCCCTCCCCAAAGCTGCGGTTCGACGAGGAGCCCCCGCCCGTGCCCACGACCAAGAAGAAGGCCGCCCCGAAGGCCACCAGCAAGTCCGCTCGCCCCACGAAGAAGGCCGCGAAGAGCGCCAAGTCGAAGTCGCCCGCCAAGGCCGCCAAGCCCGCCGCCAGTAAGGCGAAGCGCGCCACCAAGAAGAAGGTCAAGGCGTCCGAGGAGGAGGTGAAGCTCGACCGCCGCCGCGCCAAAGAGCGTCGCGAGGAGGCCGCCGCCGAGGCCAAGCCGGCCGAGAAGCCGGCGGCCGCTCCGAAGCTCGAACGCCGCGAGAAGGTGAACCGCCGCCGGCAGATCGACCCGACGACCTGTGAGCGTGACTACAACGACGCCGAGGTCGAGTTCATGAACGCCCTGGACGCCTACAAGCGGACCAGCGGGCGGATGTTCCCGACCTGCAGCGAGGTGCTCGAGGTGATCCGCGACCTGGGCTACGTCCAGCTCTCGCCCGCCGAGACCGCGGCGCTCCGCGACCAACGCGGCGAGACCGAGACGCCCGCCGACGCGTCGATCGAAGACGCCGCCGAGGCGGAAGCCGAGGAGGCGTTGGCCGATTCGGAGCTGTTGCGTTCCGAGTGATCGGCGCCAAAGAGAAAAGGCCCGCCCTGTAGGGCGAGCCGCATGCGAGAAGGGGAGGAATCGACCGGGGCGGTCGGCGTCAGCCGGCCGCCTCGCCGATAAGGTCGCTCAACTCCTCCGGCGAGGCGTCGCGGATCCGCTTGCCGCGGTCCTCCAGACGCTCGGTCACCTTGATCATGGTCTCTTGCATACGGGCGTGGGTCTCGTCGGACCCGCCCGCCAGGACGAAGTCCTTGCCGCGGGTGAGGCGCTTGTGGCCGTCTTCGGCGTCGAGGCCCAGGCCGACGACCCCGGAGACTTTCTGCGGCTGGTCTTCGTTCGCTTTCATCGCTACCCGGGCGATCGGCCCGGAGTGTGGGTTCGGTCGTTCAGCGGCGCCGGGCCATGTCGCGGAGGATCTGCTCGGCCGCCTCACGGCTGTCCTTCGACTGCGGCTTGTCGGGGCGGAACGGGAGCTTGCCGGGCTCCTTCTTCTTTTTCTTCTTGCCCTCTTTTTCCGTCTCCTCCTCGGAGGCGACCTCTTCTTCGGCCGATTGAGCCTCGGCGTCGGCCGTGAGCTTGGCCAGCTCTTCCTTCTCACGCGAGATGCGGGTTTCATCGGTCCGCATGCTGAGGGTCTCGCCGATGGCGGGCGGGTCCCCGCCGTCGCCACCTTCACTGCCCAGGAGCCAGCCGCTGATGTCGTCCTCTTGCAGATCGCTTGAGGCGTTCCCTTTGGAGTTCACACGGGCGACCGCTTCGGCGACGTTCTTGATCTTGGGCGCTTTGACCTTGCGGATCTCGGCTTCGGACTCGAAGCGGAACTCGAGCGGGCCGATCCGCAGCGTGTCGCCGTTCGAGAGGGGTTGCACCCCTTCGATGCGCTCATCGTTGAGGTAGGTGCCGTTGCGGCTGCCCAGGTCCTGGACCGTGACGCCCGAATCGACCTGCTTCAGCTCGCAGTGTTTGCGGCTGATCGCTTCGCTCCCGGCACGCAGAGCGCACTCCTTGCTGCGTCCGATGATGAAGCTCGACTTCTTGATCGGTACCGCAGCGCCTTTCTTAGCCCCAGCTAGCACAACCAACTTCATGTCGTGTTCCTGTCTTCTTGCTCGTTGACCTTCGCGAGGGGCGAAACGGGATGAGGCGGGCCTCGCGGCCGGCGGTTTCCTCGCGGGTCAGCGGCGATCCGGTTGAGACGGGCCGCATAGGGAGCGACCGCGTCTCGTTAAGGACACCTCTTCTCTATCGGGCCCGACGGTTCCGGACGCCGGGCCTAATTTGCGGGCCGACGCCGAGGCGTCTGCCCAGTTGTCTCTACGCAGGGGGTGGTGGCGCCGCTCGCGCGGCAGGGTCGGTAATTCTCCCAAACTTCCCGCAATATGGATAGGTATCGGAGGAAATGACCCAATTCAATCATAGCAGAGAGGCGGGTTCTTTGGGCAAGCGGTGCGCGCGGAAACTTCGCCTCACTTCAGCGTTTTCGGATCCACGCCCCGTCGGCGTGCTTCTGCTCTAAGAGTCGATTCGCCCGTTCTCGCTCGTTTGTTTCCAACTCGGTTGCGGATAGACGCAAGTTCAAGCCGTCGGCGAACTTACGAATCAGCACCTCCTCGAAGCTCGACGCCGATTCGGCCAGCAGCCCGAGGTCGCCCAGGCCCGGCAGTTCGGGGGCCAACGGAGACCGCTCCAGCAGGACGCCGCCGTGCTGCAGCAGCGCCCCTCGGCTCTTGCGTTGGGCGCTGCCCGCCACTTTGTATCGGCCGTTCACGGGCCGCCCGTGCACCGCTCCCGGGTGGGGGGGGCCGACCAGCAGATCGCCGTCGGCTCGCCGCAAGAAGCAGAGGAAGGGTTCCTCTGCGGGGGGGGCGCCCTTGGTGGGGTCGCACAGGGTGAGCCGCTCGCTGTCGCCGCCGAGCTCGACGAGCGCCGCGATCACCGCCCGGTGCGCGGCGCAGTAGAGCGGGTAGGGGAGATCGAGTTTCCCAAAGTCCGCGGCGGAGAGCGTCAGCGAGTAGGTCAGCTCCTGATCATGGACGAGCGCCCCGCCGCCGCTCGAGCGCCGCACGCAGGGCAGGGCGGCGCTGGCCGGGTGCTTCGCCCGGTCGGCGTACGGCTGGAAGTACCCCAGCGAGAGTGTTGGCTCCCAGCGGTACACCCGGAGCGTCGCCGGCCCGCCCGCGACGGCGCTCTCGAGCAGCGCCTCGTCGATCGCCATGTTCCAGGCGCCCGCGGCGGGGTCGTCGACGATCAGGCGGCAGTCGATCGGCATGTTGGATTGTCTCGCGCTGAGACGCAGAGACAGCAGAGAAAAAAGTGAGGAGCTACTCGACCAGTTCGAGTCCGCTGTGATTGAGCATCATGGTGTGATAAGCGTCGACGCCGTACGTCGTGACGACAAAGTCCGCCCAAGGGTAAGACTGTCCATCGTGATACTCGACCCGATCAATCGTTAGTACGTAACGCCTTGCCAACAGCCACTCGTAGGCTTCGCGTGTCTCCTCGTGAAGCGTGTAGTTGGGTGCATCGAACTCGGTGGGCCAGGACATGACCTTCACGCGATCACCCAGCTTCAGCGTCTTCCATAGCTCGGGATCGTAATTCATCTCTCTGCGTCTCCGCGTCTCTGCGCGAGATGGATCATCCGCAGTGGCACAGCGTCGGGCGGCGGGCGGCGGCGACTTCGTCGGGGCGGCTGATCGTGGTCGTGTGCGGCGCCTCGTGCAGCAGCTCGGGCGACTCCTCGGTGATGCGGAAGAGGGTCTCGGCGAACAGATCGAGCGTCTCCTTGCTCTCGGTCTCGGTCGGCTCGCACATTAGGGCTTCGGGGACTGTCTGCGGGAAGTACACGGTCGGCGCGTGGACGCCGAAGTCGAGCAGCCGCTTGGCGAGGTCCATGGCGGTGACCCCCTTCTCGCTCTTGAGCCGCTTCGCGGACGCGACGAACTCGTGCATGCAGCGGTCGCCCTGCGGCACGGGGAGGAAGTGCTTCACGCGACTGAGCAGGTAATTCGCGTTGAGCACCGCCTGCTCGCTCACGCGGCGCAGTCCGTCCGGGCCGTGCGTGCGGAGGTAGCAGTACGCCCGGACGAGCACGCCAACGTTGCCGAAGAACGAGCGGACGCGGCCGATCGACTTGGGCGCGTCGAAGTCGAGCCGGTACCGGTCGTCCTCGCGGACGACGGTCGGCGTTGGCAAGTACGGCCGGAGCTTCTCGGCGACACAGATCGGCCCCGCGCCGGGGCCGCCGCCGCCGTGGGGGCCGCTGAAGGTCTTGTGCGGGTTGTAGTGCTGCATGTCGGCGCCGAAGTCGCCGGGTCGGGCGATGCCCAGGATGGCGTTCATGTTGGCGCCGTCCAGGTAGACCAAACCACCCCGCGCGTGGACCTCGTCGGCGAGGGCGCCGATCTCCGGCTCGAAGACGCCGACCGTGTTCGGGTTGGTGATCATGAAGACGGCGATCTGGTCGTCGAGCTTCGCGCGGAAGTCGTCGAGATCAACGACGCCCGACTCGAGCGTCTTGACGGTGACGGTCTCGAAACCCGCCATCACGGCGCTGGCCGGGTTGGTGCCGTGCGCGCTGTCGGGGACCAGCACCTTGGTGCGGTGCGTCTCGCCCCGGTCCTGGAAGTACGCCGCGGCGCACCACAGGGCGGTCAGCTCGCCGTGCGCTCCGGCCGCGGGTTGGAGGCTGCACGCGGGGAGCCCCGAGATCTCGCACAGGTACTCCTGCATCTCGTGGAGCAGCCGCAGCATTCCTTGGATCGATTCTTCCGGCTGATACGGGTGCAGGTCCGCGATGCCGGGCAAGGCGGCGGCCCGCTCGTTGCGCTTCGGGTTGTGCTTCATCGTGCACGAGCCGAGCGGGTAGAAGTGCGTGTCGACCGACATGTTCTGCGTCGACAGGTTCGTGAAGTGCCGCACGACTTGCGGCTCCGCCAGCTCGGGCAGGGCGGGGGCCCGCTCCGCGAGCACGCTCGGCGGGAGCAGCTCTTCGACCGAGCGCTCGGGCACGTCGATCGCCGGCAGCCGCAGGGCGCGCCGGCCCGGCTTGGAGAGATCGAACAGGAGCTGGGTGTCGTGGTGGTTTCGCATCTTCGTGGTTTCCGTCGCGTCTGGCCGCGGGGTTAGCTGAGTTGGCGGGGCTAGCTGAGCTGAACGACGAGACCGAGCGACAGCTCGGCCGTCTGTTGGATGAAGGTTCGGAGTCGCTCGTAGGCGCGGCGCGTGTCGTCGGCGGCGTGGGGCTCGGTCCAGGTCGTCGGGTAGACGCCCGCGGAATCCATCGCTTCACCGTGGAAGCGCGCGTTGAGCTCATCCCACGGGGTGGATTGCAGGAGCCGGTTGAACGCCGCTACGTCCTCCGGCGACATCGCTCGCTCGTCGCCGTAACCGTGATCGCTCCCCTCGATCAACCGGCCGGCGTTGAGCAGGGCTCCTTCGGGGGGCGGGACCTCCCAGTCGTCGCCCTCGGCTTTCTGCAGCGGTTTGGTCAGCAGCCAGTGCAGACCGTGCCACGCCTTCTCAAGGGAGAGTTCCTCGCCGTTGCGGGCCAGCTCGGGCGGGGCCTCGGGGATCGGCGCCGGCGGGGTGTACCCGCCGAGCATCCGGGCGAGCCAACGGACCCAGCCGGGCTGCTTGGGGGTCTGGTAGTTCGGGTCGATCCAGAACGTGACCGCCAGCTCGGGGCGCGCGACCAGCAGGTCGAGCGTCGCCTCGGGGGCCTGCTTGAGCGTCAGGATCATGCTCATGGTGAATGCTCTTTATTTACTCGTCGACCACTTGGCCGAAACCGATGTCGTGGCCATCCAGGTCCTGCGTGCCGAACTCGCGGCAGCCGTAGGGCTGATCGCAGGGGCCGTAATCGATCTTGGCGCCCCGCTCAACGAACTCCTTGTGCAACGCGTCGGCGTCGTCGACCCAGAAGTACGCGCTCCACAGCTTCTCCGCCACCTTCCAATGCGGCACGACGTGGCTCGGCTCGTCCGCCTGTCGGAGCATCAGGTGATGGTTGTCTCGGTGCAGGATCACAAAGCTGGGCGGGTCGCCCCAGAACCGCGGGTAGTCGAACCCCATCGCGTCGCGGTAGTGCTCCGCGGCGGCGACCACGTCCTGGACCAGCAAGATGGCCGACGAGCCGGTGAGTGTCGCCTTGGGTTCGGTCTGGCTCATGGGGACCCGACAGCAACCGGGTTGAAGTGCGGAGCGCCCATCGCGTTGGCGCCTTGGCGGGTCGCTTGCCAGAGGATTTCAACGAAGCGATCGAGCTCTTCACGCGTCCGCTTCTCGGTGACCGCCACCAGCAGGCAGTCGTCGAGGCCCGGGTAGAACGGCCCGAGCGGGACGCCGATGAGGAAGCCGTTCGCTAGGCCGTCACGGACCAAATCGTCGACGCCGCCCTGACGGTCGCGGACGACGAACTCCTTGAAGGTCGGCGCGGCGAACGCGAGCTCGAAGCGCTCGGACTCGCAGAGCCGGTCCGCCAGGTAGCGGCTCTTTTGCAGGCAGTGGTTGGCGGTCTCCTTCAAGCCCTCGGGGCCGAGCAGCGACAAGTAAACCGTCGATCGCAGGGCGAAGAGGCCCTGGTTGCTGCAGACGTTGCTCGTCGCCTTGTCGCGGCGGATGTGCTGCTCGCGGGTTTGCAGCGTGAGCACGAAGCACTTCTTGCCGCGGCGGTCGGTCGTCTGGCCGACGATCCGCCCCGGGATGCGCCGGACGAGCAACTCGCGGCACGCGAGCACGCCGAGGAACGGCCCGCCGTACTGCATCGGGGAGCCGAGCGACTGGCCCTCGCAGACCGCGATGTCGGCGCCGCCTTGCTCGGAACCTTCCGCCCAGTCGCCGGGGCGTTTCATCAGGCCGAGGCTGATCGGGTCGAACACGGCGATCATCAGCGCGCCCGCCTCGTGGGCGATCGAGGTCGCCGTGTCGGCGTCCTCGACGCAGCCGAAGAAGTTCGGCTGCTGGAGCAGGACGCACGCCGTCTGGTCGTCGACGGTCGAGCGGAGCTCGTCGAGATCGACCACGCCTTCGGGCGCGGGGATGGTCACCGCCTCGGCGTCGAGACAGCTGAGGTAGGTCTCGATCGTTTGGCGGAACTCGGGGTGCAGGCTCGCGGGCAGGACGACCCGCTTGCGGCCCTTGCCCGCGGCGAGCGCCATGAGGACCGCCTCGGCGGCGGCGCTGGCGCCGTCGTACAGCGAGCAGTTCGACACGTCCAAGCCGGTCAGCCGCGTGATGAGCGTCTGGTACTCGAACATCGCTTGCAGGTTGCCCTGCGCGACCTCGGCTTGGTAGGGCGTGTAGCTCGTGTAGAACTCGCCCCGGCTGGCGATCGCGTCGACGACGCTCGGGATGAAGTGGTCGTACACGCCGCCGCCCAGGAAGCAGACCCCCGAAGATGCCGCGCCCGTGTTCTGGCTCGCGAGCTCGTTCATGTGCCGGTCGAGCGCCATCTCGCCCAGGGCGGGGGGCAGGTCGAGCGGGCGGTCGAGGCGGAAGTCGGCCGGCACCTGGTCCAGCAGCTCGTCGATCGACTCGGCGCCGATGGCGGCGAGCATCTCGGCGACGTCTTCTTCGGTGTTGTACGTGAAGGGCATAGCGAATGGGGAATTCGAAATGGGGAATGCGGAATGAACCACTGGCTGAACTTTGAGTGCAGCGGATTCCGCATTCGTTAGGCTTCTTCGGCGCACATCTTCTCGTACGCGAGGTGGTCCATCAGGGCGGCGAGGCCCGCCTCGTCGGTGACCCGGATCTTGGCGATCCAGCCGCCGCCGAACGGGTCGTCGCTGAGCACCTCGAGTTGGTCGGCGAGCGGCTCGTTGATCTCGACGACCTCGCCCGCCACGGGGCTATAAATATCACTAACCGCTTTCACGGACTCGACTTCACAGAACGCCTCTTCGGCGGTGACGCTGGCGCCCACCTTGGGCAGCTCGATGAAGACCAGGTCGGTGAGCGCCTCGACGGCGTGCTTGCTGATGCCGATCGTGGCGATCTTGCCGCCGTCGGTCTCTTCGAGGGCGACCCACTCGTGGGTCTTCGCGTACAGGAGTTGTTCGGGGCTCATAGCGGGGAGGAGGCTGTAGGCTGGAGACCGGTTCGGTCGGTGGGGGTGGTTAGCTTCGCTTGTAGAAGGGGAGCTCGACGACGGTGGCTTCGGTGAGGCGTCCGCGGTTCTCAACCTGCAACGGGGCGCCGGCAGTAACCGGGCCTGAGTCGTTCACGTAGGCCATCGCGATTGGATACCCGAGCGTCGGCGAGGGGGCGCCACTCGTCACCACGCCGATCGGCGTTCCGTTGGACAGGACCGTGTAGCCTTCGCGGGGAGCCCGCTTGCCGTCGACGCGGAGTCCCACGCGGTGTTTGCCAGAGGCTTCGGTCAGGGCGTCTGAGCCAATGAACTCGCGCAATGAACCGTCACGCCGCTTGAGATCGACCGCGAAGGCGAGACCCGCTTCGATCGGGTTGGTCGCCTCGTCGAGCTCGTGCCCATAAAGCGGCATGCCCGCTTCCAGTCGCAGCGTGTCGCGCGACGCGAGGCCGCACCCCACGGCGCCTTCGGCGACTAGCGCTTCCCAGAGATCGCTGGCGCGCTCGGCGGGGCAGATCAGCTCGAAGCCGTCCTCGCCCGTGTAGCCGGTGCGGCTGAGGTCGCACGGCACGCCGGCGACGGTCGCTTGGCTGGCGCGGTAGTAGCGGATGGCGGCGACGTCGTCGCCGGTTTGACCCGCCACGAGGGCGACCGCCTTCGGCCCCTGGACGGCGATCATCGCCGTCGCACAGGTCCGGTCGGTCAGCTCGGCGTCGGCCATCGCGTGGGTGGCGAACCAGTCGAGCAGCTTCGCTCGGTTGCTGGCGTTCACGACCAGGTCGAAACGCTCCTCGCCGACGCGCGTGAACAGGATGTCGTCCAGCACGCCGCCCGCCTCGTTGCAGACGAGCGAGTAGCGGACGCGGCCGACGGGCGTCCCCTCAACGCGGCGGGTGAGCAGGCCGTCGAGCCACGCCTCGGCAGCGGGGCCCTCGACCGTCAGGCGGCCCATGTGCGACACGTCGAAGAGGCCCACGCCCGTCCGCGTCGCGACGTGCTCGTCAACGATCGAGCCCCCTGTCCCTGTGTCATAGTGAACCGGCATGCTCCAGCCGGCGAAATCGACCATCCGCGCCCCGTTGGCGGTGTGCCAATCGGCCAGGGGCGTTCGGTTGAGCGTGGCGCTGCTGGACATCCGATTCCGGTTCTCGTGGGGGCGGCCGCCTGCCAAGGTGCTAGCTTATCGGACCGCCGCGCCGAGAGAAGGGGTTCGCTACAGCCCCTTTTTCCGTTTCGGCTTGCCGCCAGGCTTCTTCGCTCCGGGCTTCTTCTTGCCGAAGGCGTTGGTCCCCGACTTCTTGGAGGTCTTCTTTTTCTTGCGGGGGGGCTTCTTGGCGTCGTCGGAGGTGTTCTCCGCCGTGGCCTTCTCGCGGGCGCGGCGGTTCTTGCCCTGGGAGGGGCGTTTCTTCTTCTCGGCGGGGAGGGGGCGGCCTTTGCGCCCTCCGCCGGATTTGCCGCGCTTGCTCGCTTTGCCGCTGGCCGGCTTGGGCTTGCCGAGGTAGCGGAAGTCGAGCTCGCGCGAATCGACGTCGACCGCCGCCACGGCGACCCGCACCGGGTCGCCCAACCGGAACGAGGCCCCGGCCCGCCGGCCGACGATCGCGTGGGCCGACCGCTCGAAGGAATAGTAGTCATCGCCGAGCGCCGTGATGTGGATGAAGCCCTCGGCGGGCATCTCCTTGCCCATCACGAAGATGCCAAACTTCTCGACGCCGGTGATGACGCCCTCCATCTCCGTGCCGATCTTGTCGCTCAGGTAGTTGAGCAGCTTCACCTTCTTGAGCTCGCGTTCCGCCTGCGCGGCGCGGCCCTCGCGCTCGCTGCAGTGGTCGCCCGTCTGCATGAGCGGGGCCGCCTCGTTGACCGGCTTCGGCCCCTCGCCCGCGGCGTGCCGGTTGAGCGCCTCGATCAGCCGGTGGACTGTGAGGTCCGGGTAGCGGCGGATCGGCGAAGTGAAGTGGCAGTAGCAGTCGCTCGCCAGCGCGTAGTGGCCCTCGTCCTCGGGGCTGTAGACCGCCTTCTGCATGCTGCGGAGTGTCGCGAAGTTGACCGCGTGCTGCCGCGGGTCGCCCTTCACGCGGTCGAGCAGCTCTTGCAGCTCAAACCGATCCTGCAGGTTCTCTGCCGGCAAGCCCAGCGAACGCGCAAAGTCGGTCAGCGCCCGCGACTTTCGTGGGTCGGGCGAGCCGTGGATGCGGCGGAGGAAGAGGTAGCCCTGATCGGCGAGGCGGCGGGCGACCCCCTCGTTCGCGGCGAGCATGAACTCCTCGATGACCTGATGGCTCTCGGTGTTCTCCGCGACGTGCGCGCCGCTGACGCGTCCCTGTTCGTCGAGGTCGATCTCGACGTCGGGCATCGAGAGTTCAAGCGAGCCCCGCTCGAACCGCCGCTTGCGCAGGGTCATCGCCAGCTCGAACATGTCGGCGAGCAAGCGATCGACCTCGGACGCGAGATTGGAGAGCCATGTCCCCCTCCCTTCCAGGGAGGGGCTAGGGGAGGGTTTCGACGCTCCTTTGTCTGCCGTCTTCCTGTGCTGATCACGCTTCCCTTTGACGCCACCGCCTTGGTCATGACCGGTTTCACCCTCCCCCGGCCCCTCCCTAGGAGGGAGGGGAGATTGGCGATCGACCAAGCCTTTGGCTTGGAGGTACTCGTCGACCTCCTCGTAGGTGAATCGCCGGCGGCTCTTGATGGCGCTCTTGAAGACCTCGCAGTGGACCGGCGTCGCGTCGGGGGTCATCTCTAGCAGGGCGGTCATCGCGTAGCGCGTCTTGTCCGGCTGGAGGCTCGCCAGGTTGTTGCTGATGACCTCCGGCAGCATCGGGATCACCTCGTCCGGCAGGTAGACGCTCGTGGCGCGGTCGTACGCCTCGTTGTCCAGCGCGGTCTTGGGCTGAACGAAGTGCGACACGTCGGCGATGTGAACGCCCAGCTCCCAGTGGCCGTTCTCCAACTTCTTGAGCGAGATCGCGTCGTCGAAGTCGCGGGCGGTCTTCGGGTCGATCGTGACGACCACCTCGGCCGTCAGGTCGCGGCGGCCGTCGGGGATCGACTCGTCGAACTTGGCCGCCTCCTCGCGGGCGTTCTCGAGGACCGCCTCGGGGAAATCGCCGGGCAGGCCGAACTCGTACTTGACCGCCATGGTGTCGACACCCGGCGCGCCGCGGTCGCCCAGCACCTTGGTGATCACGCCCTCGCCGTCGCGCACCTGCGACGGGAAACGGACCATCTCGACGACGACCTTGTCGCCGACGTTCACCCCTTTCGCGCCGGGGTCGCCCACGTAGATCGGCTCGCCGAAGACCTTGCCGTCGATGTCGACCACGGCGTTGCCGGCGACCTCGTCGTAGGTGCCGACGAAGACGTTCGTCGCCCGCTCGACGATGTCGGTCACGCGCCCCGTCGGTTTGCCGCGTGGGCCGGGGCGGCTGCTCACGACCACGCGCACCACGTCACCGCTCGCCGCGTCGTGCGACTGCTTGGCGGGCACGTAGATGTCAAGGTCGCGCTCCGCCGAAGGGGGCGTCCCTTCCGGACGCACAAAGGCGTCGCCCGACTTGATCCGCCGCAGCGTGCCGACGACGTGCTTGCCGTCCTGGCTCCGCTTGCGTTCCGCCTTCTCCCCACCGCCGCCAGACTCTGCGGCTGGCGCTAAGTTCTCACGCGAGGGGTGGTCCGGGTCGATCGGCAGGACCAGGTGGTTCGGCCCGAACTCGAGCTCCTCCTCGCGGACGAGCTTCTTGATCACCTTCTTGCAGAGCGCCGCCGTGTCCCCCTCCAGCCCGAGCCGCTCGGCGATGACCTTCGGCTTGACCGCGCGGTAGGCGGGGTTGGCGGTGTAGGTGAGGACCGCGGCGCGGAGTTCGTCTTGCATCGGGCTCGCCGGGCGTTGGCTAAGGCAGGTAATCGAGGTCAGCGAGGTCTTTGTTCCGACCGCTTGCGAGTTTGTTGGCTTTCAGGTCGTCAAGCGAAATGAGGGGCACGTTCACGCCGTCCAGATTGGTGGGCAGCCTTCGAGCGTAGGCGCTGTCGAAATCTAAGCCTGACACACGGGTTAACACATCAATGCGATACGGCTCGACGCCGATCTGAAATACCTTTCGTGGCTGCGCGAACATGGAGTCATCAACGGTCTTCTCGGAGAATCCAAACTTCTTCAACGCAGCAGCGATTCTCGCCGAGTTTTCAGGAGTTGCGCGCACCCAAGCATCGATGTCTGAAGTTGCTCGCACATAGCCGTGCAAGGCGACCGCGAAACCGCCGACCAACAGGTACTCAACGTTCTCCGAGTTCAACAGTTCGAAGAACTCTTTGAAGTCGTTGGGTAGGGTCAGGCTTTCCATAGAACATCTGCCGCAGAGCAAGTAGGCCCTGCAGACGCTCCTCCGGGGTCTTGGACCACCAGTACTCGTGGCCCCGTTCTTCGTCTTCCAGGTCGGTTACCCGGAGTGTTGTGCGATCGACTTTCGGTTCCATAGCCTTCCAGTTTACCACAAATCCGAACGCTCACTTCCGCCCTCACTCAAACCCCCTTCCACAGCTTCCGGTCGATGTTCGGAAAGTACTGCGTCCAGCGGCTGTCGCCGTTGGGGCACTCTTTGATCAGGCCGGTGAAGTTGGCGAGCTTCGCGTCCATGTCGTCGAGCGCCGCGAGCACGACCGCTTCGAGCGTCATCGGCAGCTTGGGGCTGCCGAACTCGTAGCGGCCGTGGTGGCTGATGATCAGGTGCTTCAGCTCCATCAGCAGCACCGGCGGGAAGGCGATCTGGCTGCGCTGCTCCGCCTCGCGCGCTTTGCGATCGATCACGCAGACCGCCTGCACGATGTGGCCGAGCATCTGGCCCTCGTCGGTGTAGGCGAGGTCGCGCTCGTACTCGAGCTCGTCGATCTTGCCCGAGTCGTGCAGGAAGACGCCGACCAACAGCTTCTCGAGATCGACGTCCGGGTACTTCGGCGCGACGACCGACACCAGCTCCATCATGCTGACCACGTGGTCGAGCAGGCCCCCTTTGTAGGCGTGGTGGTTCTTGATCCCCGCCGGGGCGCGGCAGAACTTGTCCATGAAGACGTCGTCCGACAAGTAGGCATCGACGAGGGCCGCGAGCGGCTTCGACTTCACCCCCTTGAGCAGCCCGACCAGCTTCTCCCGCAGCTCGGTCAGCTCGCTCGACTGCAGCGTCATGAAGTCCGCCTCGTCGACCTCGCCCGGGTCGGCGCGGGTGATCTTCTGGGCGATCAGCTGCATGGCGCCCTGGAAGAGCTGGGCGTTCCCCTCGATGTAGACATAGTCCCCGTTCTCAAAGCCCTTGTAGTCGCTGTCACTCGCGTTCCACATCCGGCAGGGGAGCGACCCCGAGCGGTCGGACAGGTCGAGCTGCAGGAACAGGTTGCCCTGACGGTTGGGTCGCAGCTGCTTATTGCTGGCGAGGAAGACCTGGTCGAACTGCTCGTTGTGAGCCAGCTGCGAGACGAAACGACGGGACATTCGAAGTGGGAATGGGGAAGGGGGAATGGGAATGGCAGGGGCTGAGCCTAGCAGATAGGTCCTTCCCGCACGCGGGGGCGGCGCCATTCCAGGAAAGGGCACGAGAGGCCTAGAATGCGTCGCTTCCAAGCGATTCCCCATTCCGCAATCCCCATTCCCCATTTATGGCAAAGACCGCCATCTCCCCCACCCGCGCTGAGAACTACCCCGAGTGGTACCAGCAGGTGGTCAAAGCGGCCGACCTGGCCGAGAACTCCGACGTGCGCGGCTGCATGGTCATCAAGCCGTGGGGCTACGCCCTGTGGGAGAACATCCAGCGGTCGCTCGACGACCGCTTCAAGGCGACCGGGCACGAGAACGCCTACTTCCCGCTCTTCATCCCGATGAGCTTCCTCGAGAAAGAGGCCGAGCACGTCGAGGGCTTCGCCAAGGAATGCGCGGTCGTCACGCACCACCGGCTCGAGCCGGACGGCGAGGGGGGCCTGCGGCCGGCGCCCACGGCGAAGCTCGACGAGCCCCTTATCGTCCGCCCCACGAGTGAGACGATCATCGGCGCGACCTTCGCCCGCTGGGTGCAGAGCTACCGCGACCTGCCGATCCTGATCAATCAATGGGCGAACGTCGTCCGTTGGGAGTTGCGGACGCGGATGTTCCTCCGCACGGCCGAGTTCCTCTGGCAGGAGGGCCACACCGTCCACGCCACCCGCGAGGAGGCGGAGGAAGAGACCCGCCAGATGCTCGACGTCTACGCCGAGTTCGCTGAGAACGTGATGGCGATGCCGGTCATCAAGGGAGAGAAGACGGCGGGCGAGCGCTTCCCCGGCGCCGTGGCGACCTACTCTATCGAAGCGATGATGCAGGACCGCAAGGCGCTGCAGGCGGGCACGAGCCACTTCCTCGGCCAGAACTTCGCCAAGGCGCAGGACATCAAGTTCCAGAGCCAGTCGGGCGAGCTGGAGCACGCCTGGACCACGAGCTGGGGGGTGAGCACCCGGCTGATCGGCGGCCTCATCATGAGCCACGCCGACGACGACGGCCTGATCGCCCCGCCCCGGCTGGCGCCGCAGCACGCGGTCATCCTGCCGATCTACAAGAAGGACGAAGAGCGCGCCGAGGTGCTCGCCTACTGCGAGTCGCTCAAAGCGGAGCTGCAAGCCCAGCAATATGAGGGCGCGCCGGTCCGCGTGAAGATCGACGACCGCGACCTCCGCGGCGGTGAGAAGAAATGGCAGTGGGTCAAACGGGGCGCCCCGCTGCGGATCGAGGTCGGCCCGCGCGACGTGGCGGGCGGCGGAGCGTTCGTTGGGCGACGAGATACTGACGGCAAGGGCGTCGGCACGCCGCGGGCGGAGCTGGTCGGCTCGGTCTCGAAGATCCTCGCCGAGATCCAGCAGAACCTGTTCGACCGGGCGAAGACGGCCCGCGACGAAGCGTCGACCGTGATCGACTCGCTGGCCGATTTCGAGGCTTTCTTCGCGGACGGCCAGCCGGGCGGCCTCGCCTACGCCCACTTCACCGACGGCCCGGAGATGGAGGCCAAGTGCAAGGCGCTGAAGGTGACGCCTCGCTGCGTGCCGCTGGAGCCCCTCCTGGGGGACGACGGGCCGGGCGAGTGCCTCTTCACCGGCGGCAAGAGCGAGCGGCGGGCCGTGTTCGCGCGGGCTTACTAGGTACAATGGACCGCTTGGTCCTCTCCCGAGAGCTGGTCTGATCGATGAAGCTGTTCCCGCTGATTGCTGTTTCGCTCGTCACCGGAGTCGCCCTGGGCTCCGCTTTGGCCTACTTCGAGCGTGGCGAGGTCGCGTCCGGCTTGTTGCCCCCGTCCCGCGGGGACCAAGCCCTGGCGTTGCCCGACGCGGGCCCGGCCGGTTCCGCAGGCGAGTCGGTCGCCCCTGTTGGCCCCTCCGTTGCGGTCGATAACGAGATTCACGACTTCGGCGTGATGCAGCGAGGCTCGACCAGGTCGCACGAGTTCGTATTTACGAACGAGGGGTCGGCTCCGCTGACGTTGGAGGTCGGCAGCACCACGTGCAAGTGCACGCTCGGTGACGTGAGCACCGGCCCCTTGGGGCCAGGTGAATCGACCCCCGTGAAGCTGGAGTGGGTCGCCAAGAGCGGGGCGGGCGAGTTCCGCCAGAGGGCGACCGTGCTCACGAACGACCCGCGCAAGCCGGCGATCGATCTGTCGGTGGAGGGTGCGATTGTCGAGACGGCGGGCCTGATGCCCCAGGAGTTCCTGCTCGGCAGGATGAAGGCGGACGAAACGGGCACGGCGAGTGTCTACCTGGCCACCTACGACCCCCGGCCCGACGCCCCGCCGCTCGAGGCGACCGTCTCCGTCTCCGACACGACGCCGTTGGCCGATCGGTACGGGTTCACCGTCGAGCAAGTGGCGGGCGAGGACGTGCCGCTCGATCGGGCCACCTCGGGTGTGAAGATCACCGTGGAAGCGGGCCCCGGCTTGCCGATCGGCTACGTGACCGAGTGGGTCCTCGTCGAGACCAACCTCGACGAGGAGGGCGCCACCGGCGCCGAGGAGGGCATGACGCTTCAGGTGCCGCTGCTCGCTCAGGTGGAGGGGGACATCTCGATCCACGGCGCCGGTTGGTCGAAGGAGCGTGGCCTCCTGAACTTGGGCAAGGTCGCGTCGCAGGAGGGCAAGAGCGCCAACTTCCGCATCTCCTTCAAGGGGGAGCATGCTAGCACGTCGAGTGCGAAGCTCGGTTCGATCGACCCCGAATGGCTGGAGGTCGAGCTGGGCGAGCCGAAACGGGTCCGCGATGGGGTTTATCACCAGCCGCTCACCCTCCGCATCCCGCCGGGCAGACCGCCGGAAGTCCGCAGCGGGACCGGCGCCGAGAACGGCGGCGTGGGCGATGGCGACGCCCGCCTGCGGCTTGAGATCGACCACCCGACCACGTCCGAGCTGGACGTGAAGGTCCGGTTTGTGATAGCGGGTTAAGTTCCGGGGCGGGATCCGCCCCTCGCCCCCCCTGAACGCTCCTCCATACGGCCGACCCGCAGTGCCACGTCGCCCTATTGTCGTTGTGACCCTCGGCCTGACGCTGTTGCTCGGGACGTGCTGGCTTTCTACCCGGGCCGACGAGCCAGCGAAGGCCCCCTCGGGAGTCGTCAACGGCGCCCCGCCCCCGGCTGAGCAGCCGGGGGGAGACGCCCAGCTCTCCTACCTGGTGGACGAGGCCGCGTTGCCCGCCGTCGCCGAGCGTTACGGTCTCGACGAGGAAGCCCTCGATCGCCTCCGGCTCGCGCACCGGCGGCTGGTCGAGCACCAGTCGCACGAGAAGCCCGATCCGGTGGTCGCCAACGGACCCGTTTTCGAGAACTGGCCCCGGCCGGACGCGGCCCTCTTGTTCACAGGCGAACAGATCGGCTATCTCGAACCGTGCGGCTGCGCTGGCCTCGAGAACCAGAAGGGGGGGCTCAAACGGCGTCACTCCTTGGTGCGCGTGCTCCGGGAGAGCTGGGGCTGGCCCCTCGCGCTGTTCGACGCGGGCGAGCAAGTCCGTTACTTCGGCCCCCAAGCCAACATCAAGCACCGACACACGATCGAAGCTTTGATCGAGATCGGCTACCAGGCCGTCGGCCTGGGCGTGAAGGACTTGCGCAGTGATCTGCTCGGCCTCGCGATCAACCTCGACGAGGCGACCAACCCCTTAACCTCCGCCAACGTCGGCGTGCTCGACTTCGACAGCGGCTTCACCAAACGCTGGCGGGTTGTTGAGTTGGCGAGCGAGACCTCGCCGAACCCGGTCCGCGTCGGCGTGACCCAGGTGCTGGGCGACGCGGCCCTCGCCGAGATGTCGCCCAACGACGACCTCGTCAGCCTGCCCGCCGCCGAGGCGCTCGCCGAGCTGACGCCCCAGATCGTCGCCGATCGATGCGATCAGAACGTGCTGATGGTCTACGGCAGCAAGGCGGAGGCGGAGGCGCTCGCCCGGCGTTTCGACGTGTTCGACTGGGTGATCGCCACCCGGGGCGCCGATGAGCCACCGCAACAGCCCCGCAAGATCGAGGACACCACGCGCGGCGGCGGGGCGATGCTGGTCGAGGTCGGCCACAAGGGGATGTACGCCATCGTGGTGGGGCTCTACCGCAAGGCGGGCGTCGCCGCTGAGCCGGGCGAGGGGTGGGAGGCTCGTTACCAGAAAGTCCCGCTCGACCACCGCTGGGCCGACTCGCCCTCGATGCAATCCCGCATGGCCGACTACCAATCGGAGCTGGAGCAACTCGGCTGGGAGGGGCTCGCCCTCACCCCGACGCCGCACCCCACCCAGCGCGATTTCGCCGGCTCGGCCGTCTGTGGCGAGTGCCATACGTCGGCGTGGGAGGTCTTCGAGCAGACGCCCCACTTCCACACGAGCGAGACGCTCGTCGCCCTCAGCCCGGCCCGCCACTTCGACCCGGAGTGCATCGCCTGCCACGCGGTCGGCTGGGAGCCGCAGAAGTACTTCCCCTTCGCCAGCGGGTGGAAGTCGTACCGCGAGACGCCCGAGATGTTCGGCCAGGGCTGTGAGAACTGCCACGGCCCGGCGGCGCGGCACGCGGCGGTGGAGTACGGCGACCTCGAGGTCGATGAGGCCGAGCAGAACGCCTTGCGCAAGGCGCTGCATATGGAGATCCAGGACAACGAAGGCAACATGGCGGGGCAGCTGATGAACGACTCGACGCGGGTCGTGAACAACTGCCTGGAGTGCCACGACCTGGACAACTCGCCCGACTTCGACTTTCAGAAGTACTGGCCGAAGGTCGCCCACGAAGGCGTGGATTGAGTCGGCGTGCTATTCGTTCAATTTCTAGAACGAAACCTCTATGGCTTCGTGGCGCTGGGCGTGTGAATCGGCCCAACTCTTTGGTCGTTTTTCATTGACGGGTTGCGCAACCCGGGTGATAAACGGGCCGCCGTTGTGTAACGGCCAATCCAACCGGGGCAATCAACGAGGAGTCGATCTCATGAAGATTCACCACCTGCTCTCCACCGCCATGCTGGCGGTCCTCTCCGCCGTGCCGGTGTGCGCGGCGCCGATGATCCAGTTTGTGGACAATCTGGACAGCAGCGTGACGCTGCAAGTCGTCACCGATGCGAACGGCTCGCTGGGGGCGGAATTGGCGGTCGTGGTTTCTAGCAGCCCGGGTCTGCAACTCACGGGGGTGACCGTCGATACGGGCAACTTCGACACCGCGAACCCTGGCGATAACCCCTTCATCCCTGGCAGTCCGGTGGGGGGCGACACGAACGGCCTGTGGACCGATTTGCCGAATGGCGCTGTCTTCGCTGCGTACGGATCCGGCAACCTGGGGATTGGAGCGTTTGACTTCCTGACGCTTCAATACCAGGGCACAGGCACGCTTGAAGCCTTTGGCCTTGTTGCTCAGCAGGGGCAACTCAATGATGGCCTTAGTGCGAGCATCGATCTTGTTATTCCCGAGCCAACAACCGCCGTGCTCGCCCTAATCGGCCTCGTCGGAATCGCTGGTCGTCGCCGTTTCGTTTGAGTCGCGAGCTAGTAGCCAGATTAAATCGAAGCCCCGTTCGCCCTTCGCGGCGAGCGGGGCTTTGTTATTCTGGGGGCGCGGTGAATCCCTCTTCCTTCGTCAGCCAACCCCTCGCCATGTCACGCTACACGCTCGACGAGTTCCTCCAGACCACCCGCCAGACCGATCGGGGCGAGGGGTTCTTCGAACTCGAAACGCCCCGCATGCTGGAGCTGAACCTGGGGGGCGAGGGCCTGCCGACCGAGGCGTGGATCAAGATGGGCGCCATGGTCGGCTACACGGGCAGCGTGAAGTTCACCCGCGAGGGCATCCTCCAGCAGGGGCTGGGCAACCTGCTCAAGAAGGCGGTCAGCGGCGAGGGCGCCCGGCTCACCAAGGCGGAGGGCGTCGGTCGGGTCTACGTCGCGGATTCGGCGAAGAAGGTCACGGTCTTGCAGCTCCAGGGCGAGGCGATCTGCGTCAACGGAAACGACGTGCTCGCCTTCGAGACCCAGATCGACAACCAGATCAAGATGATGAAGAAGGTCACCGGCATGCTCGCCGGCGGGCTGTTCAACGTCCGCCTGCAGGGGAGCGGCCTGCTGGCGATCACGACGCACTACGACCCGGTGACCCTGCGGGTCGCCCCCGGCTACCCGGTCTTCACGGACCCGAACGCCACGGTCGCTTGGTCGGCCAACCTGGAACCGTCTCTGAAGACGGATGTCTCCTTCAAGACCTTCCTGGGCCGGGGCAGTGGCGACTCGTTCCAGATGCGGTTCGAGGGGGACGGCTTCGTCGTGATCCAGCCGATGGAGGAGGTCTATTTCCAGGCGGGCGTGTGAGGCTGGATCAGGTTGACACTCGCGACAGCGGGTCCTACTCTTCTGAGATTGGCGGGTCCGCCCGCCGCGCGTAGGAGAAGCCGGCCCCTGGGCCGGCTTTTTCTGTCGGCAGACGGGCTACTTGTCAGCAGACGGGGCGCCCGGCCCGCCGATCACAATCTGGACAATCCGACAACCCGAAGGCCGCCCGGCGCCCAGCCGGGGAGAGTATCGCCATGAACGCCGCTGAAATCCTCCGGATCGTGGACGCGATCCACCGCGACAAGAACATCGATCAAGAGATCGTTTTCGAGGGGATCGAGGCGGCCCTCATTTCGGCCCTGGCGAAGTACTACGGCGAAGAGGCCGAGATCACCTGTCAGATCGACCGCCAGACGGGCGAGGTCGACGCCACCTGCGACGGCGAGAAGCTCGACTCCGAGGAGGTCGTCGGCCGCATCGGCGCCCAGACCGCCAAGCAGGTGATGATCCAGAAGATCCGCGAGGCGGAGCGGGACGCGCTGTACGACGAGTACAACGAGCTGGTCGGCCAGATGGTCTCCGGCGTGATCCACCGCAACGAGGGCGCCGCGGCGACCGTCGCCCTGTCGAACGTCGAGGCCCTGCTGCCCCGCAGCGAGCAGATCCCGGGCGAGTCGCACCACGTCAACGAGCGTGTGCGATGCACCGTCTACGAGGCCCGCAAGGCGGGCAGCCGGGTGAAGGTGATCCTCAGCCGCAAGATGCCCGCCCTCGTGCAGCGGCTCTTCGAGCAGGAGATCCCGGAGATCGCCGACGGCGTGATCGAGATCCGCGCCATGTCGCGCGAGCCGGGCTACCGCTCGAAGGTGGCCGTCATCAGCAGCGACTCGCGTGTCGACTGCGTCGGCGCGTGCGTCGGTGTCCGGGGCAACCGGATCAAGAACATCGTCGATGAGCTCTCCGGCGAGCGGATCGACATCGTCCGCTGGGACGACGACCTCGAGATCCTGATCCCCAACGCCCTGCAGCCCGCCGAAGTCGATCAGGTCATCCTCTGCAAGATGCTGGGCCGCGCGATCGCGCTGGTGCAGGAGGACAACCTCAGCCTCGCCATCGGCCGGCGGGGTCAGAACGTCCGGTTGGCGAGCAAGCTCTCCGGCTGGGACATCGAGATCATGACCCAGGAGGAGCTGGCCGAGAACATCGACCGGGCGATCGAGGGCTTCAGCACGATCGACGGCCTCGAGATGTCGGTCGCCGAGAAGCTGGTCGAGGAGGGCTTCCTGAGCTACGACGACCTCTCGATCATCGAGCCGGACGACCTGATGACCATGGGCGAGCTGACCCAGGAGCAGGCCGACCACATCGTCGAGCAGGCGGAGAACCGCGCCGAAGAGGCCGAGGCCGCCGCCGCCGCCGCCCGCCGAGCGAAACGCGAACAGGACAAGCTGGCCGAGCTGCAAGCCGCCGCCGAGGCGGCCGCCGCTCCCGCCGCTGAGGCTTCGCCTGAGGAGGCCCCCGCCGAGGGGGCCGAAACCCCTGGCGAGGAGGCCGCCGGCGAGGAGGCTCCGGCAGGCGAAGCGACCCCTGCCCAGGAGGAGGCCCCGGCCGACCCCGAGGGACCGGCCGCTCCTGCTGAAGAAGAGGAGGGGGCGAACCCGCCCGCCTGAGGCCCCTCCGGTCCCGCCGGGGTTATGTGGGACGCGAACGACGCGTCCGACGGCCCGGTTTTGCCGGTTTTCTGCCCTCCCCCCCTCGCCATGCGGCGGAGCAGGATGGCATACTATTGGGTCTACGAACGACTTACCGGTTCTGACGGGTGCGCCCGGCAGAACCAAACCTTCGACCGGAGGCGTGCGGAATGGTCTCGTGATCCTCAATCGGAAGCGTCCGAGCCGTTGAACTGACGATCAGTTTGCCGGCGGGGCGTCGCGTACCGTCCGCTAGTTTCCGCCTTGTCGAAGGCTCAAGCTGGCTCGAATCCCGCCGCAGTCGGGCCCGCCTTGGCGACAGGAATGCCGACGCCAGGGCGCGACGCGAGCGGCGCAACGACGGTTTAACGAGGTAAACGAGACTTTGGCGGTCCGCATCTACGCTCTGGCGAAGGAACTTGACGTCGACAGCAAGGAGCTGGTCGATGTCTGCACACGCGCCGGGGTCCCCGACAAGGGATCGGCTTTGGCCAGCCTTAACGACGACGAAGTCGCGAAGGTTAAGGAGTATCTGAGCGGAGGCAGCGGGGGGACGGCCACCGCGACGGCCGCCCCGTCCAAGCCCTCGCCCCCCCCGATGCAACGCCCCTCCGGCGATAATCGGGGTGGCAAGATGCGCACCATCCAGGCCCCCAAGGCGGGCCGCTCCGCCACGCGGCGCGAGTCGGAACTGGTGAGCCCGCCCGAGGTCATCACCGACGACGACGCCCCCGCCAGCGCCGACGCCCCGACCGAAGCCCCCGCATCCGAAGAGCAGCCGGCGGCCCCACCCGAGGCTCCCGCCGAGGCGGCCACCCTCGCGGAGGCCGAGGCTCCCGCTTCGACTGACGAGGCCGCTTCGACTGACGAGGCGGCTTCGGCTGCCGAGGCCGCTCCGGCTGAGGAGGCGGCGCCCGCCGAGCCGGAAGAGACTCGCAAGGAAGAGCTGGCGCGGCCCGGGCCGCTTTCCCAGATGATGGGCCGTGGTCGTGGCAGCAAGATGCCCGTGATCGGCGGCGGTCAGGGCGCCGGTCAGGGTGGCAAGAAAAAGCCCGGCGACGGCGCCAAGCCTCGTCCCGTGGTCAAGCTGGCCGCCATCCCGGCTCAGAATCAGCCCAAGAAAGAAGCCCCCAAGCCGAAGGCCAAGGCCGAAGCCAAGGCGCAGAAGCCCGACATGAAGCTGCCCGCCGACGTTCTCGGCGGCGGCAAGGCGGGCGCCCGCCCGCTCGGCGACCAGCTCCGCCGGGCCGAGCGATCGCTCGAAGCGGCCAAGCTCAAGGAGAAAGAGGACGCCGCTGCCAAGACGGGACGCGGCAAATCGGGCGTGCCGATGCTCGGTGGCCGCGAGCACCGCCAGATCAACCGCAATCGCTCCGGCGGTCGGGCCGGTTTCCGGCCCCGCCGGATGATGGGCCGCCGCAAGAAGTCCGGCATCAACACGGCCGCGCCGCGTAAGGACGCCATCCAGGTCCAGCTGCCCTGCACGGTGAAAGAGCTCTCCGAAGCGGCGGGCGTGCCCGCGGTGCAGATCCTCCGCATCCTGATGGAGGAGGGCGTGATGGCCAACATCAACGCCCAAATGGACCCGGAGCTCACCGAGCTGGTCGCCGCGGACCTGGGCACCGAGATCGAGTTCCTGCAGCCCGAATCGCTCGAAGACAAGCTGCTCACCGCGCTGGACGAGCTCGAAGATCCCGAGGATTCGCTCAAGCCACGGGCGCCGGTGGTGACGTTCCTAGGCCACGTCGACCACGGTAAGACGTCGCTCCTCGATCGTCTGATCGGGATCGACGTCGCCAGCCGCGAAGACGGCGGCATCACGCAGCACATCCGCGCCTACCAGCTCGAGAACGATGGCCGGCCGGTCTCGTTCGTCGACACGCCCGGCCACGAGGCGTTCACCGAGATGCGTGCCCGCGGCGCCGAGGTGACCGACATCGTGGTGTTGGTCGTCGCGGCGGACGACGGCGTCATGCCGCAGACCGAAGAGGCGATCAGCCACGCGAAGGCGGCCGGCGTGCCGATCATCGTCGCGCTTAACAAGATGGACCTGCCCGGCGCCGACGAGAACAAGGCCTTCCAGGACCTGGCGGCCAACGAACTGCTCCCCAGCGAGTGGGGCGGCGACGTCGAGGTCGTGAAGACCAGCGCCACGACCGGCGACGGCATGGACGACCTGCTCGAGACGATCCTCACGGTCGCCGAGCTCAACGAGTACTCCGCCAACCCGGATCGCGCGGCGATCGGTTCCTGCCTGGAGAGCCAGCAGGACGCGGACCGGGGCGTCATGACCAAGGTGCTCGTCCAGAAGGGCACCCTGCGGGTCGGCGACACCGTCGTCTGCGGCGACGCCTACGGCAAAGTCAAGGCGATGTTCGACCCGCTTAGGCCGAGCCGCCGCCTGAATGAGGCCGGCCCCAGCGTGCCGGTCAACCTGACCGGCCTCAACCGCGCCCCCTCCGCGGGCGAGGGGCTCTACGTGATCGACGACATCGCCGCGGCCCGCGAGATCGCCGACACCCGCGCCCACGAGGAGCGGGCCGAGTTTCTCGGCTCGACCGGCTTCCAGGCCGCGACCCTCGAGAACCTGTTCGACCGCCTCGACGGCGTCGGCGAGGTGCAGACCCTCAACCTCATCCTGCGGGCGGACGTCCGCGGCTCGATCGAGGCCCTCGAGAAGGAACTCTCGAAGCTCGAGCACCCCGAGGTCCGGCTGCGGATCTTGCAGAAGAGCGTCGGCGGCGTGACCGAGGGCGACGTCGTCCTGGCCGACGCGTCCGACGCGGTGATCATCGCCTTCAACGTGGTGCCCGACGACAAGGCCCGCGCCAAGGCGGACCAGCTGGGCGTCGAGATCCGCCGGTACGGCATCATCTACAAGGTGGCCGACGAGCTGAAGCTGGCGATGGAGGGCATGCTCCGCCCCGAGAAACGCGACGTCGAACTCGGCCGCGTGCTCGTGCAGATGACCTTCAAGATCAGCCGCGTCGGCGTGATCGCCGGTTGCCGCGTGCTGCAAGGCACCGTCGAACGCAACGCCCGCGCCCGGGTGATCCGCGACAACACGGTGGTGGGCGACTACGCGATCGACACCCTCCGCCGCGAGAAGGACGACGTGAAGGAGGTCCGCGAGGGCTACGAGTGCGGCATCAAGCTGGCCGGCTTCAACGACATCAAGGAAGCCGACCTGCTGGAGGTCTACAAGGTCGAGGAGATCACCCGGAGCTTCGACGATTAAGGCACCGGGGGGAGGCGGTGAGTCGCGAGCCGCGAAAGCGATCGCCTCTAGCCTCTCTTGCCGCCAACCTTCACGCCTCATCGCTCCAGCCTCAGCCCTCCCCACATGTCCTCCCGCCGAGTCCTCAAAGCCGCCGAAGCGATCCGCGAAGTCGTCGGGATGGCGATCCTCGCCGACCTGCGCGACCCGCGGATCGAGCACGTGACCGTGACGCGCGTCGAGGTCTCGGCCGATTTGCGCAACGCGAAGGTGTACGTGTCGGTGATGGGTAGCGAGGCGAAGCAGCACCTGGCGCTCAAGGGGCTGGAGAGCTCCGCCGGTTTCCTGCAGAGCAAGGTCGCGGGCCGGATCGACACCCGCTACACGCCCCGCCTGACTTTCAAGCTCGACGACGGCGTGAAGAAGTCGATCGCCATCGCCAAGATGCTCGCCGACGTGCTCCCCGACACGGCGCCCGACGCCGAAGCCGAGGCGGACGCCGCCGCGCCTTCCCCCGAAGAGTCTACGGATTAATCTGGGACCGCGCGGCGGACCTCCCGCCACGCTCGACCCAACGACGACCGACCCAGAATACAAGACAAGCAAGCCGCTATGGCCGCCTCGAACCGCGCCTCCCGTCTGACGAAGCTCGTCGCGGACCTCAAAAAACGTTTCAAGCCGAGCCTGCCCGAGGACCGGCCCCTCTTCGAGACGTTGCTGTACGCCTCGTTGGTTGAGAACTCGACGCACGAGGCGGCGGCCAAGGCGTTGGCGGAGCTCGAGAAGGACTACTTTGATTGGAACGAGGTCCGGGTCAGCTCGCGTGCCGAGTTGGCCGAACGCCTGAAGCCGCTCAACGATCCGGCCGAGTCGGCCGACCGGCTGAAGAGGACCCTGCAGAGCGCGTTCGAGACGATCTTCGGGTTCGACATGGAGTCCTACAAGAAGCAGAACCTGGGGCAGGCGGTCAAGCAGATCGCCGCCTTCGATGGCGCCACCCCGTTTGTCGTCGCGTACGTCACCCAGCGCGGGTTGTCCGGGCACGCGATCGCGGTCAACTCGGGCGTCCTGCTCGCGCTGCAAGTGATGGAGATCATCACCGAAGCGGAAGCCAAGAAGCAGGTTGTGCCCGGGCTCGAACGAGCGATCCCGAAGAACAAAGGCGTGGAGGCCCAGGCCCTGCTGCACGAGTTGGGTGTCGAGGTGAGCCGCAGCCCGTACTCGCCGGCGGTCCGCAAGCTGTTGACCGAACTCGACCCGACCTGCAAGGACCGCCTGCCGAAGCGTCCCGCGAAGAAGGAAGAGCCGAAGAAGGAGAAGAAGCCCGCCACCAAGCCGGTGAAGGAAGCGGCGCAAGAGAAGGCTCCGAAGAAAGCCCCGGAGAAGAAGGCAGCCAAGAAGACCGAGGCAACCAAGCCGGCGCCGACCAAGAAGGCGGCGGAAGCGAAGAAGCCGGCCGCCGCGAAGAAGAAGGCGCCCGCCCCGAAGAAGGCCGCGTCCAAGCCGGCCGCGGCGAAGAAGGCGGCCCCGAAGAAGTCCGCGACCAAGAAGAAAGCGGCCCCCGCGAAGAAGGCCACCCCAAAGAAGGCGGCCACCAAGAAAGCAACGCCCGCCAAGAAGGCGAAGGCCAAGAAGGCGCCGGCGAAGAAGACCCCCGCTAAGAAGAAGCCCGCCAAGAAGGCGGCCAAGCGGAAGCCGAAGTGATCGCCCGCACGGGCAGAACGGTCGGCGTCGGTCTCGGCGCGTGGCTGCTGGTCTCGGCGACGCTCGCCCAATCGGCGGCGCCCCCGGTTCCTGGCGAAGACCGCCAACGCGCCGAACGCCTCGCCGCCCAGGCTCAGGCGGCCGAGGAGGACGGCCGTCACCGCGAAGCGACGCGATTGCTACAACGCGCCGTGCGTTGGGACCCGGGTCGGATCGAGGACCGACGCCGCTTGGTCCCGTGGCTCGAGCCGATCGAACCCCGCGCCGCCCTCCGCCACGCCGCCGAGTTGCTCGCCGACGACGACCGTTACGGCCTCGACAACCCGACGCAGCTGATTCGGCTGCGGACCTTGGCGAATCAGATCGGCGACATCGAGACCGGGCCGATCGCGGTCCGCCTGTCCCGCCGCCTCGTTGCTTGGGGCGAACGCGACAGCCGGCTTAAACCGCATCAGCTTGCGGAAGAGTGGAACGGCGCGGGGCGTGAAGCGTATCGGACGCTCGATCTCAAGGCGGCTTCCGAGGCGTTCGACCGGGTTCAGCGTTTGGCGTTGGCGCATCCGCAGGAGATCGACCGCGTGGGCGTGTCGTGGGGGGTGATGGCGGGCGTCCACCTCAAGGCGGGCCGGGTCGATCGGGCGTTGGTCTCCATCGGACTGCTGATCGATAACGAGGGCGAATCCTACGATTCCCACGCTCTCCAAGCCCGGGCGGCGTTGGCCCTGGGCGAGCCCCTGGCCGCCATCGACCACGCCGAACGTGCGGCGGAGATGGCGGGCCCGCAGATCCCCCGAACGCTCCCCGAACGCTCGCCCTATCCCGTGCTGGTGGAGGCTTACCGCGAGATCAATCAGGCAGAGCGAGCTGTTGAGGCCTTGGAGGAGATCCGCTCGGCGCGGCCGAGAGACACGTCGCTCGCCATCGCCTTGGCCGAGCAACTCGCTTTGTCGGATCAACGTGGGCCGGCCTGGGAACTGTTGCGAACCGAAGTCGAACGCTTGCTCGCGGCGACCGGTTCCGATCACGCTGAAGAAGAGTCGGTCGAGGTCTCGCGGCGGCGCCGCGATCAGAGCCGCCGGCTGGGCGAGGCGTTCACCGCCTGGGCGCCGCTTAGCGATTCGAAGGAGGCCGCGGAGGCCGTGCTCGATCGGATGCCGTTGGTGATTGAGCGGCTCGACGGGACGATCGACTTGGCCCCGTCGCTTGAGCAGTTCGTGGCGTCGGACGGGGCGGAAGCGGCCGTCGAGGCTTGGCTCGCCGAGCCGATCGACAGACCGAGCCCCCCCGGACGCCGCCTTGCCGGCTTGGCGTTGGCGTTCGCGGCGGGGGACCACGTGGCCGTGGAACGCTTCCTCAAGCAACGCCTCGACCACCTGCGGGCAGAGGGAGTCAAAGCCGGTGTGATCGAGGTCGAGTACTTCGATACCCACTACGCCCTGCTCGATGGGGGTGAAGCCGCCACGGCCCAGCGTCTGATGCGTTGGCTGCGGAAGAACCACGCCGAGGCCGGCGGCGAGCTTTCGAGCGAGCAGCGGTTGCGCGCCGCGAGGCGTTCGTCCGAGCTGGCCTACGCGATCTCGCGTTCGCTCTCCGAAGACCCCGAAGCCAGGGCGGCCGAGATCGCCGAGATCGACCGACTCGCTGAGCACGTCACCCGAGAGTCGCCGGACGCGTTCGAGCCGGCGCTCGACGCCTACTACGCGCTGCGGGCCGTCGAGGTCGATCACGCGATCGACGCGGGCGAACGGGTCCTCGAACGCTGGCCGACGCCCTATGCGGGGGGCGAAGTCTCACCGGCGTGGCACCGCGACCTCGTGAATTCGATTGCCAGGGCCCGACAGACCCGCAACGACGCCGGCGATCTCGACCGGGCGATCGAACTGGATGAGCTCTTGCTCGATCAGGATCCGAGTGACGCCCGCGCCCTGAACAACCTCGCGTACGAGTTCGCGATCCGAGGCGACGGCCTCGCCCGGGCGGAGCGGATGGCCCGCCGTGCGATTGGACTCGATCCGGATGAGCCGAACTACTACGACACCCGCGGCTGGGCCCTCTTCAAACTCGAACGCCACGCGGAGGCCCGCGCCGTCTTGGCCGAGGGCCTCGGGTTGGTCGACGCGTTGACCCCTCAAGAAGTCCTCGACGCATTGCACGAGCACCTCGCCGCGGTCGATCGGGCGCTCGGCCTGGCCGAGGAGGCTGAGGCCGAGGCGGAGCCACGATAACCGGTTCGACACGCCTTGCGAGCGACCCGCTCGCGGGCGAAAATCGTCGGTTTCGCTGGCGGTTTCATCTTCCTTCCCTGACACCTTACCCCTCAGCTCTTCGCATGGCCGGACACTCCCACTGGGCTAACATTGCTCACAAGAAGGCGGCGATCGACGCCAAGCGGGGCAAGGTGTGGAGCAAGCTGAGCCGGGCGATCATCGTCGCGGCCAAGTCGGGGGGGCCGGACCCCGACACGAACCTGAAACTCCGCTACGCGATCAACGACGCGAAAGCGATCTCGATGCCCAAGGACAACATCGAGCGGGCCATCAAGAAGGGCTCGGGCGAGTTGGGCGGCGACAACTACGAGGAGATCGTCTACGAGGGCTCCGGCCCGGGGGGCGTGATGGTGATGGTCGAGATCCTCACCGACAACCGCAACCGGACCGCCCCCGAGATCCGCAAGGTCTTCGAGAAGGGGGGCGGCTCGCTCGGCACCACTGGCTGCGCGGCGTGGAACTTCACCCGCAAGGGGGTCGCGGTCATCCCGGCCGATCAGACCGACGAGGAGGCCCTGATGGACCTCACGCTCGAAGCGGGCGCCGACGACGTCCGCCAGGTCGCCGATGCGTTCCAGGTGACTTGCCCGATGGAGGCCTTCAACGACCTGTGCGCCGCGCTCGAAGCGGCCGAGGGGATCACCCCCGCCAGCCAGTCGATCCAGTACGTGCCGAACGACGCGATCGTCCTCTCGGGCGACGACGCCAAGAAGGCGATCAAGATGATGGAGATGCTCGACGACCACGACGACGTCCAGCAAGCGGCCGCCAACTTCGAGATCGACGAAGCGACCTTGGCAGAGCTGAACGAGTAGGAGCCGAATACGGTATGCAGTCCTTCCAAGCGGCACGCCGCATTCTGGGGTTTTCCGATTGCTTACGGGACGCACTTGGGTAAAAAGACCCTATCGCCGCGGCGCGGCGTCCCACCCCACAGGCTCCCCCCGAAGACAGGCGTCGCCCCGCCCCCACCTTGGCGACGTAGCACCACACGATGAAGGCCCGCTTGATTGGCGCCACCGCGATGGCGGTCTGCGCTACCGCTGTTTCTGCTTCGTTCGCGGATTCCCCGAAGAAGACGGCCGAAGCCGATCTGCGACTCGCCGCTGCCGAGCCGCCCCGCGGCCGTTTCGAGGATGAACGCTACCTGCTGAGCCCCGCCCACGCCGCCTGGGTCTCGCTGACGCCGAGCGAGGGGCCGACGCTGCTCCGCGGACGCAGCGACGAAGCGGCTTCGATGGTTTGGCTCGGGACGCTCGACCGGCCGACCGGCTTGATCGACGAGGTGCTCTTCCGAGGCGACCTCGCCTGGCGGCTGCCCGCGGTCAATGCGAGCCGGCGCGCCGCCCGGGGCGTGGGTCTCGCCGACTGGTCGGGGCTGGCGATCACGTCTACGGTTGGAGAGTGATCCCACTCTCCCCCTCTGTGCGAATATGGCCAATCGATCGACGCTGGGCGGCGTCATCCACACGTACCAGAAGTACGACCCGGCCAAATTCCCCTCGCCACGCGATCCGAGCGAGGGGGCCGATCTGGTCTCCGCCGCGTTCGAACACGCGCTGAGGTTCGGCGAGCGGCGCGAGCTGACCGAGGAGGAACTGGCCCGCGCGATCCGGCTCGATCCGTCCCAGATCGCCGGCCTGGGGCCTTCGATCGACGCGCTGCGAGCGATGCTCGAGGAACGCAAGCGGAAGATCCTCGTGCGGTTCGAAACCCGCAAAGCCCGCAAGCGAGCGCACAAGGCCTTTCATCGCGCCGCTGCCGAGGTGAAGCCGCCCAAGGAGCACGCCGACCGGTACCGCGAGGCGGTCCGCACGGAACAGCTTCGCGACCTGGAGCGGCTTTGGTACGCGGTGGGAGACGACACGTCGCCGTTCGCGATCGACCTGATCCGCCTGCTCGAACGGATGGGCGAGAAGTACCAAGTCGAGGAGCTGATCGCGAAGTACACGTTTACCGGTCGCGAGTCGATGACCGTGCCGCAGGCGCTGGAGGTGAAGGAGGAGCTGGAGAAGATCGACGAGCTGCTCAAGCAGCTCGAGGAGGCCGCCGAAACAGCCCAGATCGGCGTGATCGACCTGGACATGCTCAGCGAGTTCGCCGAGCCGGGCGATGTCGATCAGCTCTCCTCGCTTCAGCAGCAGGTGCAGGACTACCTGCGCGAGATGGCCGAGCGTCAGGGCCTGGAGCAGGGGAAGGAGGGGGGAGCCTTCCAACTCACGCCCAAGGCGTACCGCGTCTTCCAGAGCAAGCTGCTGGAGCGCCTGTTCGCCGACCTCGAAGCGGGCCGCAGCGGCCGCCACGACGACGGCCTCACCGGCGAAGGGGCGGTCGAGACGCAACGCACTCGCCCCTACGAGTTCGGCGACTCGGTCGCGAACATGGATGTCGTATCAACGTTCACGAACGCGCTGCTGCGAGAAGCGAGCCAAGATTCCCCTCCCCCTTCGGGGGAGGGGCAGGGTGGGGGTGAAGTGGGGACTCGGGTTCCCCCCACCCCGGCCCTCCCCCGAAGGGGGAGGGAGAGTCGCGGTTTCCGCCTGCGCTCGGACGACATCGTCGTCCACAAGACCCGCAACACGCCGAAGGCGGCCACGTCGGTCGTCATGGACATGTCGGGTTCGATGCGCTACGACGGGCAATACATCAACGTGAAGCGGATGGCGCTTGCGTTGCAGGGCTTGCTGCGGAGCGAGTACCCGGGGGACTTCCTGTCGTTCGTCGAGTGTTATTCGTTCGGCAAGCCGGTCGAGCCGGGCAAGGTGATCAACCTGATGCCCAAGCCGGTCACGATCAACGACCCGGTGGTGCAGTTGCGGGCCGACATGAGCCGCGACGACATCACCGAATCGATGGTGCCGCCTCACTTCACGAACCTGCAGCACGGTCTCTCGATCGCCCGCCGGCAGCTGCGCGCCCAGGACACGCCGAACCGGCAGATCGTGCTGATCACCGACGGCCTGCCGACCGCCCACTTCGAGGGGGAGACCCTCTACCTGCTCTATCCGCCCGACCCGCGGACCGAGTCCGCCACGCTCCGCGAGGGGATGCTGTGCGCCCGGGAGGGGATCACGATCAACCTGTTCCTGCTGCCGAGCTGGTCGCAAAGCGAAGAGGACGTGCGTTTCGCGTACCGCTTGGCCGAATCGACCAAGGGCCGTGTCTTTTTCACCGCGGGTCGCGATTTGGACCGCTACGTCGTGTGGGATTACGTCTCCCGGCGTCGTCACGTGTTGGGATAGCTCTCTTGGGGGCCCCGAGGCCTGTCGCCCGCGGGGCGTCGGGCCGGTAAACTTTGCCCAGCCCCGCAGGCTTCTGTCGCCCGGCCGAGTGCTACGGCCGGTGGAAGCCGGCCTCGATCGGTGTCGGGTTCCGTCCCGAGGCGGTTCGCGACGCACGTTGCTAGCTGGGGCGACCGATACCGGAGGAGACGCTCCGCTCCCCTCCCAAGTCCCTGGAGTCGCCGCACTGATGCTGTTCGCTCTCAAAAGCGCTCTGAGGAGCCAAGCCGCTTGGCTCCTCGCGCCCACTTTCGTCTTCGCGCTCACGGCCGCCACCCCCGCCACCCAGCGGATGGCGTCGCTGCTGCCCGCCGAGACGGTCGGCTACATCGCGGTCGACGACACGCCCGACTTCCTCAAGCGGTGGAGCGCTACCCAGATCGGACGCCTCACCGAGGACCCGACGATGCGCCCCTTCGTCGAGCAGATCGAGGAGCGGTTCAACCGCCGGTTCGGCGGGATCGAGGAGCGGCTCGGGGTGACGGTCGAGGATTTCCGCGCCGCCGCCTCGGGCGAAGCGGCCCTGGCCGTGGTGAAGACCGGCAACCCGAACCAGCCCGGCCGCGTGGTTGCGCTGATTGATTCCGAGGGACGTGAAGTCGAGGCCGGTGCGTTGCTCGCCAAGATCGACGCCCGGCTGCTTGAGCGAGGCGCTGAAAAGCGGCAAGCGGGCGCGATCACGCTGTACGACTTGCCCGCCGATCCCAAGAACAAGCTGCCCGCTCGCACGGCGGCCGTCTTCCACGTGGCGGGACGCCTCGCCGCGATCGAGGGGGAGCAGCTCGCCACGCGGATGCTGGCTCGGGTCGAAGGGGGCGCGGACGGGGCGTCGTTGGCCGACAAGGACGCCTTCCAGAACACCCAGGACCGCGCCCGCAAAGCGGCGCGTGGTGAGACGACAAGCCTCGGTTGGTTCCTTTCGCCTTTTGAGTACGAGGCCGCCACGCGCGAGCCGCTCGCCGAGGGGGAGCTGCCAGATAAGAAAGACACGCTCGCCATCCTGGCCGAGCAGGGCTTCGATGCGATCACCGGCATCGGCGGGTTGGTCTCGGTCGCGCCGCGTGGCGACCGTGATTTTATCCACCACACCTACATCTACGCCCCGCCGAAGCCGGGGACCGAGGGCAAGCCGGCCGAGGAGAAGTACCGCCTCGCGATGCGGATGCTCGAGCTGCCGAACAACAACGCGCCGCTGTCGGTTGACCAGCCCCCCGTCGAGCTGTGGGCGCCCCGCCAGGTGGCGACCTACAAGACGTGGCACCTCGACCTGCAGAACGTCTTCGCGCACATGGGGTCGCTGTTCGACGCGCTCTACGCTTACGAGGGCGCCTTCGCGAACACGCTGGAGAGCTGGGAACGCGATTACTACGGCCCGAAGGTCCGCGTGCAGGACGAGGTGGTCCCGTTCCTGGGCAAGCGGGTCGTTGTGATGACCGATTACACGCTGCCGATCGATCCCGAGTGCGAGCGCTACCTGATCGCGATCGACGTGACCGACGAGGATAAGCTCCGCGACCCGGTCAACCGCTGGCTCAAGAACGAGCCGGGCGCCGAGAAGAAGAGCCTGCAGGGCGTCGAATACTGGGAGATCGGGCCCGAGGACGAGGCCCTCACGCTCGACGAGATCGACCCACTGGCCCCGCTCGACGAGGAGCCCGCCGCCCGACCCGACCGCGAAGAACGCGTCCTCCGCAAGGCGGCCGTCTGCCTGCACCAGGGGCGGTTGGTCATCGGCTCCGACGCCGATTTCCTCCGCCAGGCCCTCTTCGGCGTCTCGCCGGGCGAATCGCTCTCGTCCAGCCACGACCTGCGGGCGGCGATCGCCGCGCTGTCGGAGATCGCCCCGGGTAAGCGATGTGCTTGGACCTTCTCACGCAACGACGAGGCGTTCCGCCCGACCTACGAGCTGATCCGCGAGGGCCGCATGCCCGAGGCGCAGACCTTCTTCGGCCGGCTGCTTAACCGGATGCTCACGAGCGATGAGGAGCGTGAGGTTGACGCCCTCCGCGAGCAGAAGATCGACGGCAGCCGCCTCCCCTCGTTCGAGCTGGCGCGTCGCTACTTCGGACCCTCGGCACGCAGCGTCCGCAGCGAACAGGACGGCTGGCTCATCAGCGGCGTCGTGCTGAGCAAGGAGCCGACCCGTGGCGTGGGCGGGCCGGTCGCCAGGAACTAGCGGGCAAGAAAAAACCGCCCCCGCGATCGAAGAGTCGAACGCGAAGGCGGCAAGGGAGTAAGGGTTTGAGTCCGCCTCTCAGCGGCTCACTCCAGGTCGAAACGGTCGAGGGTCATCACCTTGGTCCAAGCAGCGGCGAAGTCCTCCAGGAACTTGGCCTTACCGTCCTCGCTCGCGTAGACCTCGGCGATCGCCCGCAGCTGCGAGTGCGAGCCGAAGATCAGATCGACGCGCGAGGCGGTCCACTTCACCTTGCCCGTCTCGCGGTCGAGCCCTTCGTAGAAGTGCTCGCAGCGGGGTGAGACACGCCACTCGGCGCCCATGTCGAGCAGGTTCACGAAGAAGTCGTTCGTGAGCGTGCCCGGCTTCTCAGTGAAGACGCCCAGCTCCGCTCCTTCGGCGGTGTTCGCGCCCAGCACCCGCAGCCCGCCGACCAGCACGGTCATCTCCGGCGCCGTGAGCGTCAGCAGGTGCGCCTTGTCGATCAGCAGGTCCTCGGGACGGTTGGCGTGCTCTTTAGCGAGGTGGTTGCGGAAGCCGTCCGACTTCGGCTCGAGGACGGCGAACGAATCCACGTCGGTCGACTCTTGCGAGGCGTCGGTCCGACCCGGCGTGAAGGGGATCTCCAGTTCGTTGCCGGCATCGCGGGCCGCCTTCTCAACCGCCGCACAGCCGCCCAGCACGATGAGGTCGGCGAGGGAGACCTTCTTGCCGCCCGATTGCGCGGCGTTGAAGTCCTCCTGGATCGCGCCGAGCACACCGAGCACCTTGGCGAGCTGGGCCGGTTGGTTGACCTCCCAATCCTTCTGCGGCGCCAAGCGGAGGCGGGCGCCGTTCGCCCCACCCCGCTTGTCCGTCCCGCGGAACGTCGAAGCCGACGCCCACGCGGTCGAGACCAATTCAGACACCGACAGACCCGAGCCGAGGATCAGCCCCTTCAACTCGGTGATCTCCGCCGGGCCGATCAGCTCGTGATCGACCGCGGGGACGGGGTCTTGCCAGGGTTGCGCCGGAGCGACCTCGGGGCCGAGGCAGAGGGCGTAGGGCCCCATGTCGCGGTGCGTGAGCTTGTACCACGCCTTCGCGAAGGCCTCGGCGAACTGGTCCGGGTTCTCGTGGAAGCGTTTCGAGATCGGCCCGTAGATCGGGTCCATCCTCAACGCCATGTCCGTGGTGAACATGATCGGGGCGTGCGACTTCGACCCGTCGTGCGCGTCGGGCACGGTGCCGTCGGCGGCCGGGTCCGTCGGGACCCACTGCCAAGCGCCGGCGGGGCTTTTCTTCAGGTCCCAGTCGTACGCGAACAGGTTATCGAAGTAGCCGTTGGACCACTCGGTCGGTGTGTTGGACCAAGCCCCCTCCAGGCCGCTAGTGATGGTGTCGGCCCCTTTGCCGCTCTTGTAAGTGTTCTTCCAACCGAGGCCTTGCTCTTCGACGGAGGCCCCCTCCGGCTCGGGACCAACGTTCCCATCGGGCGACGCCGCCCCGTGGGCTTTGCCGAACGTGTGCCCTCCGGCGATCAGCGCGACGGTCTCCTCATCGTTCATCGCCATCCGCGCGAATGTCTCGCGGATGTCCTTGGCGGCGTCCAGGACCACGGGCTCCCCGTTGGGGCCCTCAGGATTCACGTAGATCAAACCCATCTGCACGGCGGCGAGCGGGTTCTCGAGCTCGCGTTCGCCGTGGTAGCGCTTGTCACCCAGCCACTCGCTCTCCGGGCCCCAGTTGATGTCCTGCTGCGGCTCCCAAACGTCGGCGCGGCCGCCGGCGAAGCCGAGCGTTTCGAAGCCCATCGACTCGAGCGCCACGTTGCCCGCCAGGATCATCAGGTCGGCCCACGAGATCTTCTGGCCGTACTTCTGCTTGATCGGCCAGAGCAGCCGGCGGGCCTTGTCGAGGTTCGCGTTATCGGGCCAGCTGTTGAGCGGGGCGAACCGCTGCGTGCCGTAGCCGGCGCCGCCGCGGCCGTCGGTCACGCGGTAGGTGCCCGCGCTGTGCCACGCCATGCGGATGAAGAGGGGGCCGTAGTGCCCGTAGTCGGCGGGCCACCAGTCTTGCGAGTCGGTCATCAACTCGGTGAGGTCCTTCTTCACGGCCGCGAGGTCGAGCTTGGCGAACTCGTCGGCGTAGTCGAACCCGTCGCCGAGCGGATTGCTGAGCTCCGAGTTCTGGTGGAGGATCTGCAGGTCGATCTGCTCCGGCCACCAGTCCCGGTTCTTGTAGGCCATGTCGGGCTTGCCCGAGCCGAAGCCCATCGGGCACTCGGCGGCGGTTTCACCAGAGGGGGCGTCTTCGCTCATGGTCTTTTCCTTGGGGTACGGGGCTGCCAAAGCGGTCTGGGCCAGCAACAGCGCTGAGAGTGTCAGCTTGCGGGTCAGCATGGTGGGAGTTCCAGCAAGAATAGGGAGAGCAGCGCGCCGGCGCTCCGCCGGCTCGGGGTACGCCCGGATTATGGGGCTGGATGGTCGATGCGGCCAATGCATAATGTTGATGGATCTGATGCGTTTCATGGATTTCCCCAACCGGCTCGCGTGGACACGGACCAACTCAGACAGTTCCTCGTCGTCGCGAGGCTGGGCAACATCACGCGGGCGGCCGAGGAGTTGTCGATCTCGCAGCCGGCGCTCAGCCGCTCGATCCAGCGGTTGGAGCAGGAGTTTGGGCAGCCCCTCCTCGAGCGGCGGACCCGGGCCGTTGAGCTGACCGACGCCGGCGGGCTGCTGCAGAGCCGCGCCGAGCAGGTCCTGGGCATCCTCGAGGATACCAAGTCCCGCATCAGCGACGACGGCCGCAGCGGCCGGCTCCGGCTGGGGGCCATCCCCACGATCGCCCCGTACTTCCTGCCCGACTTCCTCCGCGCCTTCCGCGATGACTACCCCGAGGCGGAGTTGGTCGTCCAGGAGGAGACCACCGAGAACCTGCTCGGACGCCTGAAGCAGGGAGAACTCGACCTGGCGCTCTTGGCGGCGCCGCTGGCGGCGAAGTACGTCGAGTCGCAGGAGCTGTTCAAGGAGGAACTGCTGCTCGCGATGCCGGTCGGCCACCAGCTGGCAGAGCGCAAGCGGGTCACGCTCAGCGAGGTCGAGCCGCACCCGTTCGTCATGCTGGGCGAGGCGCACTGCCTATCGGAGCAGGTGCTCACGCTCTGCCGCCAGAAATCGTTCCAACCGTTAACAATTGAGCGGACGAGCCAGCTCGCCACCGTGCAAGAGCTCGTCGCCCTGGGGCACGGCGTGTCGATGATCCCGGAGATGGCCCGCCGCCGCGACGCCTCCGAAGAACGGATCTATCGCTCACTCGACGGCGCCAAGCCGCAGCGCACCGTGCTGATGGCGTGGAACCCGTACCGCTTCGAGAGCCGCCTGCTGGCGAACCTCAAGCAGGCGCTCGCGGACTACTGCCAGCGGCTTGTGTGAGTCAGGGCGCGGCGGCCTCGTCCGTTATCTCCTTGCCCGCCCCACGTAGCATCAACCCTTTGAGCTCGTCGAGGTGCTCGGCGTAAACGTCGCGTGGGGTGCAGTCGTGCTCCTTGCAGATCGAGGCGGCCATCGCCACGATCTCACCCATCATGCCGCAGGTCCGCATCACACGCACCGCGCCGAGGCCGTCTTGCGACACGCTGATGTCGCGCCCCGCCATGAAGAGGTTGTCGAGGTTGCGGCTGTAGAGCGTCCGGTAGGGCGCCCAGTAGGGGCCGGCGTACTGGTACTCCTTGCCACGCGTGAAGGTCGAGAAGAAGGCGTTCTTGTCGTCCTTCGCGAAGTACTCGGGGTGCGGCGAGTGGATGTCGATGTGCCACGTGCACGGGTAGGCGGCGTCCTCGAACTCGGTCATGTCGCGGAAGTCGTCCGCCGTGAGGACGACGTCGCCCATCAACCGGCGTGACTCGCGCTTGCCGGCGATGTAGGCGGCCCACTTGAGGCGGTGGTTCGTGTGCAGCTTGTCGACGTTCTTCAGCACGTCCCACGCGCCGTACATCGAGCGGAAATTGAGGTCGCGGATCAGCTCCGCCTCGGCGACCGTGTCGCGGTCGAAGCCCGATTCCCAGAACCAGTTGCCCAGCTGGTCGAGGCCCGTCGCGTTGAAGGTCTTCGTGCCCGGCCGCCCCGGGAACTGCACGTCGGACATGTCGGCCGCCCAGGGGCACCGCGGGAAGGGCTGCGGCGTCGCGGCGGTGGCGAAGTTCAGCGAGAGGGGGTCGTCGTCCTCGCAGAGGCACTTGAGCTTGTGCTCGTTCTCCTCCACCTCGCCGACGCTCCACAGGTTGGTGGTGCCCATGTGACCGGTGGGGGCGTATTCGTAGTCGGCGCCGACCAGCGCGCCGACCACGCCGTCGCCCGTCGAATCGAGGAACCAACGCCCGCGGATCCTCACGCGGCGGCCCGATCGGGTGTGCTGCGCGATGACGTGCTCGACGTGGTTATCGTTCGCCTGCGCGGCGTTGCCGCGGTGTTCGAGGAACAGCGTGAGGTTCGGCTCCGCCTTGGCGATCTCGAGCGGCGGGCGGTCGTCGAACGCCTCCGGGCCTTGCGGGTTGGGATGCTCGCGGATCGGTCGGTCGGGCCACATCTCATCGACCACATCGCCGACGTGCGGGTAGGGCTCGTAATCCGAGTGGCCGTGCGGCCAGACCCGCACCTCGCTGCTGCCGTTGCCGCCCAGCACGGGGCGGTCTTGAACGAGCGCCACCGAGAGCCCGAGTCGCGCCGCGCTGACCGCCGCACAGCTGCCGGCGATGCCGCCGCCGACGACGACCAAGTCGTACTCGCCGGCGTCCTCCGGCGCGCGGTCCCAGCCGAGGAGCTTGCCGCGGAGCGTGGCGAGCTCCTCGCCGCCGTCGGGCGGGGTGAACTCGGGGTCCTTCGCCAGCAGGATCGCGTCGCAGCGCCCTTCGAAGCCGGTGAGGTCGTGCAGGCGGACGTGGGCGGACTCGCCCAGCGTGATGACTTCGCCATCCTGCCAATGCCACTCGGCGCCCTCGGTCCCGAACGTCGTGCTGAGTGTCTTGCCGTCGATGGCGATCTGGAACTTGCCCGGGGCGCCCGGCGCGTTCCAAGGCGCGACCCAGTCGCGCGTGCGGACCCACACGCGGTACTCGCCCGCCGCGGGGATCGTGACGGTCGTCTCGCCATCGAGCACCGGGACGCCCAGGCCGTGGGCCAGCAGGTAGGGCGAGCCCATCTGATCCATGAACTGCTGATCGACGACCCAACCGCCCAGGTCGTCGAACGCTTCGGTCTCGACAAGGACGAGGTCGGAACCGCGCGCCGAGACGCAGAGCAACAGAGCTGCAAGAAAACCGAGTCGAGTGAGCACGATGACGCTTGGGATTGGGAGAAGGGGTTCCGGCTAGCATTGTATACAATCCGAGCGGGCTGCGTCGAATCACGCACCCGGCCTGCCAGCACGCCGGACACTAGGCTTCCGCGAGGTCAATGGCTTCAGTGAATACGGACCGTGATCCAGCCCCAGGATATCGATTCATCGGGAGGGCGAGGTTCCCGCCGAGCCGGAAGCGGGTACCTGGGGTTGGCTCCGCAGGAGCGTCGCCCTCCCGATCCCGCCTTCGCCCGGTTTTCGAACCGGATGCGGTTCGATGTAGGTTCCTACCGCCTAACGCGACTCGACTTTCGCCCAGTAGGGCCGCTTCCGATCGGCGCGGGTGCGGGCGTCTTCGAGCAGGACCCCGAGGTCGGGCGTGACACGCTCGCCGCGGGGGACGAGCCGTCGGCCGTTGTGCTCGATCTCGATTGGCTGGTCGAAGTCGACTAACTCGGGCGACAGCCAGACGGTCACCTTCTCGGCGCCGCAAAAGATGGCCAGCTTGTTGCCCGTGTACTTGCGTCCCCGGATGCTCGCGGGGCGCGAGCCCCTTCGGGGGGGCCACTGGGCGGGCAGGGTGATCGACTTCTGGGGTAGGCCTTCCGCCTCGATCCACCAGAAGTAGTTGTCCCACGGCCGCATCGTGTTGCATTCGAACTCTTCGGGCGGGGCGCCGCGGCGTTTGCGGCCCATCCAGTCGAACGTCCGCTGGATGTCGTCCGACAGCGGGTCGTAGCCGCGGCCCCGGTACTCGACAACGGTCGCGTCGTAGCGGGGCCGGAGGTAGCGGTCGAGTTCGCGGGCGTTGCGATCGAGCTTGCCCGCGTCGAGCTCGCCCAGCACGACGCGCCACGGCACAAACTCGGCGTTGCGCCAGTAGCGGTCGCAATAGCGATCGGCGACCGCGAGGAAGGGGAGACAACCGGCCCAGTGTTCGGGGTGCGCCAGCGCGAGGTCCCAGGCGAGGTCGCCGCCGGCGCCGTGGCCGGTGAGGAAGACGCGGTCCGAGTCGATGGCGACGCGGCGCATCGCGTTGCGGAGGCTGCTCAGCACCGCCGCGTGCTCTTCGGCCCGGTAGCCGTAACGGAGCTGGTCGGGCGTCGCCCAATCGATGGCGATCACCACGTACCCCCGCCGGCGGGCCTGGCCGAGGCGACCGACCTCCGCGCGAGGCGAACCGGCCCAGTAATCGAGCTGCCGGTCGGGCGAGACGCCCAGGTCGCCGAGCGTGAGGATCGTCGGGTAGCTGCGCAGCGGGTCGTACTCGGGGGGAAGTTGGACGAGCGACCGGATCGTCCGCTCGCCGACTTCCGTGGTGAGTTCGTAGCAGCCGACCGGCAGGGGGGGGGAGGCCTCGATTTCGCCGTCGGTCATCGACGCGTCGGGCGGATCGACCAGGGGGAGCGGCGGCTCCATTCGGGCCAGCAGCTCCGCGACGCGCGACACCTCGGCGCCCTCGGCGTCGCGGAGCGTGTTCAAGGCGGCCGCACGCTCTTGCGGGTTGCCCGTCGCGAGGTACCGGCGGATCGCGTCGCGGGTGCGGACGAGCGAGAGGGCGGCGGGCAGTGATTCGTCGGCGTTGTTCGAACCGAGCAGCCACCCGCTGATCGCCACGGCGGCCAGCTCATTCGAGGAGAGGGCGTCGCCGCTCGCCAGCTGGGTGAAAGCGGTCAGCCGATCGGCGGTCGCCGGGGTAAGCCTCGCGCGGATCTCAGCGACGATCCGCTCGGCGACCCGCTTCGCCGCGGGCTCACCGAGCTGCGTGGTCACCCCGTCGAGCCGGGCGAGCAGGGTTTCGTGCCGGGCACGCTGGGCGTCGTCTTCGTCGAGCAGCTCGCGGACGCGTTGCAGCGTGTCGCCCGTGACGCCCTCGTCGGGGAACCGCTCCAAGAACGTCCTGGCGAGCGCGTGCTGGCCCGCGTCGCGCCGGAGTTCGATTTCGTCTAGCAGCGATCGCGCCGCCAGACCACGCAGCCGGCGGAGGTTGTCTTCCAAGTCGGGCAGCGACGCCTCGGGCGACCCGGCGAAATCGGCCTGGATGGTTTTGAGTTCTTCGGACGCGTCGCGGTAGCGTTCGCTCTGCAGGTAGAGCCGGACGACCTGCATGCGCGCGTCGAAGTCGTTCCGGGGGATGGCGCCGTGGAGGATGTTCGTGAGCGTTTGCCGCGGCAGGCTGCTGGTCGCCAGCCGCATGTCCCACAGATAGCTCCGCGGCTCCGCCTTGAGGCCTTGAACGCGCGTGTACACGGGGGTCACCTCGGTGACCCCTTGGATGACGGCGATCGGCCCTTTGTCGCTTGGCAGCTCGATGATCCGGCGGCCGTACTCGTCGAACGGTGTCATCGAAGACGGCGCGCCGATCGAACCGAGCGACGCCCCCCGCTTCGCCGGGTTCTGCCACACGGGGATGCGGATGCGTGGCTCGTCCCGCTCGTCGAGCACCTCGCGGACGGCGGTCTTGTGGACGTAGGCGCGGCGGAGTCCGTCTTCGATCACCAGGATCGGCGTCGTGCGGATGGCGCCCGCGGAGGGGCCCGGTGCGATCGGGTCCTCGGCCACGCCCGCGGTCTCGCCCAGCTTGCCCGAGATGATACGGCCGTCGTTCAGCTGGAGCGTGGCGGCGTGGCACGCGGAACCGATCGCGAGAATCGCCAGAAAAAGCCCCGGCGCGGGGCCGGATCGCGAGTTACGTTTCAGATAGGCCATCGGCGTACGGCGGGCGTGGGCGGGAGCGGCTCACGCAATTCTCGGCCGCCGCCGACTCGGGTCAAACGAAGACGCGGCGTCATCCGCGATTGCTCCCAGAAGCCGGGGGCGGCGGGCGCTGCGATCGCCGCAATCGTTACGACTGACTTTCTTTTCTGTCCGCGAGACCGCCGCTCATGCCCACTTCGCCTCCGTTGATCCTCACCGGCACGCTCGACCACAACACGCCGCCCGTGCTTAAAGCGATCGCCGGCATCGCTTGGCTCGTCTTCGCCTACAGCCTGATGTGCGCCGGAGCGGCTTTCCTGGCGCCGAACGAACACGCGATCGACGCCGGCTTCCTCATCGGCTTGGCCGGCGGCTCGGCGTACCTCGCCCTGATGATCCCGAGGCGGGTCACGTCCGCTTGGAGGGCGTGCCGCAGCGTCGCCGCGGTCTCCGGCACGGTGAACCTGGTCGTGCTGCCCGCCATGCTGATGCTGTGGGCCTTCGGCCTCGCCCTGGGGTACTCGTTCGGGGTCCAGGTCGCGCACGGCGAGTGGGTCCGCATCCTCGCCTCCGCCGCCGCGGCGACCGCGTTGCCGTGGGCCTTTTACTTCGCGTTGGATGACCCTCGCGTGCGGAGCTGGTTCTGCTTGGCTGATTGCGAGATCACGCCATGAAGAGGGGAGCGGCGCCGACGTACGACCCGGCATCCGAGCCGAAGTCGCCTTCTCCCCCTGCCGCCGTCTTCGTGGCGGTGGGGATCGCGTGGCTGGCCGCCTTAGGGTTCTTCCTGGTTGCGGCTTTGCGTCCCGGTGACTTGGACGAACGGCTCGCTTGCTGCGGGTTCGGCTTCCTGGCGGCGGGCGTGGCGCACAACCTCGCTCGCCGCGAAGCGTGGGCGTTGGAGGCGTGCCGGTGGATCGGCTACAGCTGTGCGGCCATCTTCAGCGTCCTGCTGGTGTTGGTCGTCACTGCGGTCGCCGCGAACTTCGCCGGCAATCGCGATCTCTTCTTAGAGACCCCGGCTGCCAAGTCGGCTTTTCTGGCGGTCTGGTCGTTCCTTTTCGTCCTGGCCCCCGGGGCGGTCGCCGTCTCCTTGTCTCGTCGTTCTGTTAGCGAGTGGTTCGCCGCCAAGCCCGGCTGACCGCCCGTTGCCGCGGCGGGCGTGAGGCGCGACAATCACCGGGATGAAGGACTTCACCCGCGAGAGCCTCGTCCACGACCCGGTGCACGGCTACGTGCCGTTCGTCTCGGTTGTGCCCGAGGGCGAGATCAGCGAACGCCGGCTGCTGGACAACCCGTGGCTGCAGCGGCTGCGGCAGATCCACCAGCTCCAGACCGCCTGGTGGGTCTACCCGTCGGCCGAGCACACACGTTTTCAGCACGTCGTCGGCGCCATGCACATGGCGAGCCGCGCCGTGGAGGGGCTCTACGAGAGCCTGCACGCGGTCTGCGGGGGTGAACTGCCCAGCCGGAACGCGGTCGATTGCCTCTGCCGCACCGCCGCACTGCTGCACGACGTCGGCCACGGCCCGTTCGGCCACTTCTTCGACGAGCATTTTCTGAAGCCGCACTACGGGATCACCCACGAGATCCTCGGCGCCCACATCATCGAGAACGAGCTGGGCGAGCTGCTCAAGCTGGTGCGCGAGTGCCCCGCCGGCCGGATGAACGACGACGAGGCGATCGACCCGGCGCACGTCGCGATGCTGATCCAACGGCCACGATTCAAAGAAGAGGGGCGTGACGACGCCAGTGAGTGGCCCCGCTGGCTGGTGCTGCTGCGGAGCCTCTTCTGCGGCCTCTATACGGTCGACAGCATGGACTTCGTCCTCCGCGACGCCTACATGACCGGCTACAGCGAGCGGGCCTACGACCTGGAACGCCTGCTCCGTTACAGCTTCTTCAGCGAGAAGGGCCTCACCATCCACCAGAAGGGGACCGCCGCGCTGGTCAAGTTCGTGCAGACCAAGAGCGAGCTGTTCCGCGCGGTCTACTTCCACCGGACCGTGCGGGCGATCGACAAGACGCTCAAGGACGTGTTTGTCGATAGCCGCGAGCTCCTCTTCCCGCACGACCCCCGCGAACGGCTCGACGAGTACTGCGGCTTCACCGAGTGGTCGCTGCTGATCGATGTCAGCCGCTGGCGGAACTCGAGCGACCCGGCGAAGCGGGCCCTCGCGCCGCGGTGGGAACGCATCCTCGGCCGCGAGGTCGATTGGATCGCCGTGGAGGACCGCAGCGTCACCTACAAGCCGGGTGAGTCGGAGGACTCGAGCGTCTTCTCCGACGCGACGCTCCTGGAACAAGCGATCCGCGCCCGGCTGCCCGAGTCGGCGAAGACGGTGCCGATGCAGATCGACCTGCCGAGGCATATTTATCGCCCCGACGCCCTGGCCGCCACTGCCGGGCAGAACTTCCAGTACAAGCCATCGACCGGCAAGGTCTACCCGCTGACCGACGATAAGCTCTTCGCCCAACTCCCGATCGCCCACCGCGCCTGCCGCATCTACCTGCAAAAGAACCACCCGCCCGAGCACGCGGCGGCGGTCGGCGAGGCGCTCGACGCGCTGGTGGGGAGCCGATCCGAAGACGACCTAACCAACATGTAGGAGATGAGGGGATGGCGAGCAGCAAGCGTTAGCGCCCGGAGGGCTTCAAGCCTTGGGGGGCTGACCAACCGCTCTCCGAGGAGATGGGGGGATGGCAACACATCCTGAACACCGTTCGGTTGAGCGGGGCTATTTGGGAGCGAAGCGTGTAAACGGGTTCCATACTTCCATCCTTACATTCTGTTCTTCTATTCAGCCGTTTGAATCGCGCCTCACCAACTCGCCATCCCCTTATCCCCCTTCATCCCCACATCCCCCTTCTAAACGTCTCCCAGCATGTCGAATCTCTCGTACGATAACCCTCTCATTTCCCGCTACGCATCCCGGGCGATGGCCGAGCTGTGGGGGGCGCAGAAGAAGTTCTCCACCTGGCGGCGGTTGTGGGTCGCGCTCGCCGAGGCCGAAGCCGAGCTCGGCCTATCGATCACCGAGAGGCAGCTCGATGAGCTGCGCGCGAAAGTCGACGACATCGACTTCGACGCGGCCGCCGGCTACGAGAAGCAGCTCCGCCACGACGTGATGGCCCACGTCCACACCTATGGCGACGCTTGCCCCAACGCCAAGCCGATCATCCACCTCGGCGCCACGAGCAACTTCGTCGTCGACAACGCCGACGCGATCCTCATCCGCGAGTCGCTCGAGATGGTCGCCAGCCGGCTCGCGGCGGTGATCGACGCGCTCGGCGAGTTCGCCCACACCTACCGCGACCTGCCCGCCCTCGGCTTCACCCACTTGCAGCCGGCCCAGCCGACGACCGTTGGCAAGCGGGCGACGCTCTGGTGCTACGACTTGACGCTCGACCTGGTGGAGATCGAGCACCGCCTCAAGCAGCTGCGGGCCCGCAGCACGAAGGGCACCACCGGCACGCAGGCGAGCTTCCTCGAGCTGTTCGAGGGGGACCATGACCAGGTCCGCCAACTCGAGCAGCGCGTCGCCGAGAAGATGGGCTTCGACGCGTCGTACGCCGTCACCGGCCAGACCTACCCGCGCAAGGTCGATGCCCAGGTGCTCGACTGCCTGTCGGGCGTGGCGGCCAGCGCCCATAAGGCGACGACCGACCTGCGGATCCTCGCGATGCGCAAGGAGATCGAGGAGCCGTTCGAGCAGAAGCAGATCGGCTCGTCGGCGATGCCGTACAAGCGGAACCCGATGCGGAGCGAGCGGATCGGCGGCATCGCCCGGTTCGTGATGAGCCTCGCCAGCAACGGCGCCGACACGCACGCGACGCAGTGGATGGAGCGCACGCTCGACGATTCGGCGAACCGCCGGCTGTCGCTGCCGCAGGCCTTCCTGGGCGTGGATGCGATCCTGGTGATCTACGAGAACGTCGCCCGCGGCCTAGTCGTGTACCCCGAGGTCGTCGCGAAGAACCTCGCCGCCGAGCTGCCGTTCATGATCACCGAGAACGTCCTGATGGAGGCGGTCAAACAGGGGGGCGACCGCCAGGACCTGCACGAGAAGATCCGCCAACACAGCCAAGCCGCCGGCGCCGTCGTGAAGCAGCAGGGCGGAGACAACGACCTGCTGGAGCGCCTAAGAGCCGACGAAGCCTTCGCCGGCGTTGACCTGAACGAGCTGGCCAACCCGAGCCAGCTCGTCGGCCGTGCCCCGCAGCAAGTCGACGAGTTCCTGGCAGAGGTCGTTGAGCCGATCCGGGAGCGCTATGCTGACAAGCGGGCCGCGGCGGAAGAATTGCGGGTGTGACAAGTGGGGGCCTAGCCGGGTGTGACAAGGGCTTGTCACGCAAGATCTACGCCGAAGGCGTCGCGTCCCACAGCCCAGGGTTGTGACGGCGATAGCCGGAACTACCCTGGGAATCGGTGGACCCAGGGATGGCCTACACCAAAGGTGTTGCGTCCCTCTCATAGCTATGGGTACCGCCGTTGCCCCAATCGCTCGCCAACATCGCGGTGCATCTGGTCTTCTCCACGAAGGACCGCCAGCCGTTCTTGGCAAACGATGGCCTGCGTGCCGAAGTCCATAACCAACTGGGCGGCGCGTCCAAGACACTCGACTGCGCCCCGCTGATCGCCGGCGGAGTTGAAGACCACGTGCATGTGTTGGTGCGGATGAGTCGCACCATCACGGTTTCGGATTGGGTCAAGGAACTGAAACGGGTGACCTCAATCTGGATCAAGGCACGCGATCCCAAGTTGGGCGAGTTTCAATGGCAGGCCGGCTATGGCGCCTTCTCCGTGAGCCAATCAGAGATCACGCGCGTTAAGGCCTACATCGCTAATCAAGCGGAGCATCATCGGGAGCGCGACTTCAAGGAAGAGTTCCGCCTGCTGCTCGAACGTCATCGGATTGAGTTCGATGAGCGGTATGTTTGGGACTGAGGACGCAACCCCTGCGGGGTAGGGCACGGGCGATGTCGTGTTCCCAGGGTAGCCCGGCTGCGCCGTGCAACCCTGGGCTGTGAGGCGCAACGCCTTCGGCGTAGGGCGGACGGCTGACGCGTTTGCTCAGCCGAACCGCTTCACGCACACCGCCGCGGCTTGCCCTTGCGGAGTCGTGTTGAGTGCGAGGAACGCGTCGCCCGTGGGGACGCCCGCTTGGGCGGCGACTTGGATCGGGCACTCGGGGTCGGTCTGCTCGTGGTTGAGCGTGCGGGGCAGGGCGCCGGCGAGGGGGCCTTCTTGGTCGAAGGCGAGCAGGCTGCCGGCCAGCTCGATCACGCCGCCGCCCGCGCCGAGCTCGCCGAAGTAGCTCTTCAGGGCGACCACGGGCGTGTCGTCGGCCGCGTCGCGGAGGGCGTCGCGGAGGGCGGCCGCCTCGTCGCGGTCGGCCGCCGGGGCGCCGACGCCGTTGGCGTTCACGTGGCCCAGCTCGGCTGGTTGCATCCCTGCGTCACGGAGGGCAACCTTCGTCGCATTCGCGATGGCGGTCCGGTTGTCGCCGACGAGGGACGCGCCGTCCGGGCCCGGCTTCGCGACGACGCTCGATCCGAAGCCGACGACTTCGCCGTAGATCTTCGCGCCCCGCGCTTGGGCGGCGTCGAGCGCCTCCAGCACGACCATGCCCGCGCCCTCGCCGCACACCATGCCGGTGCGGGCCGCGTCGAAGGGTCGGCTGAGCGTGGCCGGGTCGGCGTCGGTCGGCCCTTCATGGGAGAACCCTGCACCCGCGACCGGCAGGTCGGTCTCCTGCAGCGCGTGGATCGCCTGCATCGGCAGGACCCGCGTCCCCGTGGCGCCGGCGACCATCCGGTCGGCGTCGCCGCGGGCGAGGATGCGGAACGCCTCGCCGACGGCCATCAGCCCGCCCGCCTCGCGCATCGTGAGTGAGTTGTTCGGGCCCCGCAGGTCGTTGAAGATCGCGATGTGGCTCGCCGGCATGTTGGGCAGGTACTTCAGCATCCAGAGGGGCTGCATCTCGCCCAGCCCGTCGCCGCCCCACTGGTCGTAGTCGAAGTCGGCGTCGGCTTGGCACTTTTTGATCGCATCGACGTAGTCCTCGGGCAGGGTGAGCATGTAGTCGCTCCCCAGCACCACCCCGACCCGCTCCGGGTCGAACGCCTCGGCGGCGCCGGCGTCGGCCAGCGCGTGTTGGGCGGCGGCGACCGCCATTTGGGTCTCGCGGCACATGACCTTGAGCCCCTTGCGGATCGCCTTCTTCTGGGGGCCTTCCAGCTCGCCGAAATCGCCGATCTTCCCGCTGAACTCGGTCGCGAAGCCCCCCACGGCGGGGCGGGCCGTTGATCCCTCACGGGCGGTCACGCCGCTGCGGCCCTCAGCGAGGGCGGCGGAGTACGTGGCGGGGCTGGATCCGAGGGGCGAGACGAGCCCGACCCCGGTGATGACAACGCGGCGCTCGGCCGGCTTCGATTGGCTGCTCATAGTCCGGCCAGTTTAGCCGAGCCGCCCCGCCCCTGGGGAGGCCGCCAGCGAGGGCAGAATTGTTGTCAGAGATCCCCTCGTCACGACGTTGTCTAGCGTGATTTCTGGGTTCCGGGGCGTCGGAGGCGACAGCGAAACCCCCGCGGAATAGCACAAATAGCGGGCCAAAGCCCGCGATTGACGACATTAGACAATTAGCCCCGCCCGCAGCTTACGATGGTCTGCTGTGGAACTCGTGACGGCGGCAAGACTCTTTGGAGATTCGCGATGGGGGTGGGAACGATGCGATTCTGTTCGATGTTGGCGATGCTGGTCTGGGCCGGGTGCGGGGTGTGGGCCGGCGCCGCCGAGAAACCGAACCTGCTGTGGATCATCACGGACGATCAGCGGGCCGACTCGATCGTCGCCTTCAATAAGATCATGACCGGCCAGGCGGACAGCGCCCTGGGCCCGGTCTCCTCGCCGAACGTCGACCGCCTCGCCGCCGAGGGGACGACCTTTATCAACGCCTACTGCCAGAGTCCCGCGTGCGCACCGAGCCGCGCCGCCATGCACTCGGGACGTTACCCGCACCACAGCGGCGTGTACGGCTTCGAGCAGCACCACGCGAACAACCCCGAGTTCGCCCCGCCCACGGTCCCCAAGGTGCTCGCCGCCGCCGGCTACCAGACGTCGATCGCCGGCAAGCTGGGCGAGCGGACGATCTCCTGGGACGGCAAGCGGTTCCGCTGGGGCCAGCTGCAGTACGACCAGGAGATCGCCCCCTTCAAGGTGATGCGCCGTGCGGGTCTCACCGACTGGCTCAAGGAAGAGATCTGGGCCGGCGGCAAGTACGGCGGGAGGACCGAGTCGTTCTGGTTTAGCGAAGAGGAGAGCCTCGACTTGCACGTCCCGGCCGGCGAGGAGCCCGGCGAGGAGTTCCGTCGGCTCGCCGCCGAGGCGACCGAGCGACTCGACCTGCTGCGGCACCGCACGGGCGACGGCGTCGACCACCGGATCATCCTCGGCGGCGTGAGCGGTCGCAAAGCGGGCGAAACACGCGACGGCTACTACCTCAAGGCGCTCGAGCAGTTCCTCGCCAACCCGGACCAGGAGTACCTGGCGCCCTGGGGCAAGAGACTCAATGGACCCGACACCTCGAAGCCGCAATTCATCAACCTCGGTTTCGACTTCCCGCACACGCCCGTGCTGCCGCCCGCCTCGTACCGCGAGGAGTTCCAGCAGTACACCTACAAGATCCCCCAGCCCGCCGAGGGCGAGATCGCCGCGTTCCCGCCCCAGATCCAGGGGATGTACAAGCAGAAACAGTCGGACCATTACTCCTCGGAAGAGCTCCAGCAGATGGTGCAGGACTACTACGCCTTCTGCGCGTACGGCGACGAACTGGTCGGCGGCGCGGCGGAGGCGTTCAAGCAGTACAGCGAGAAGCAGGGCCGCCCCTGGATGATCGTCTATGTCTGCGGCGACCACGGCTGGCGTCTCAACGAGCACGGCATGATCTCGAAGTTCGGCCCCTGGGGGATCGACACGCACGACCCGATCATCGTGGTCTCGTCCGACAAGGAGAAGTTCCCCGCCGGCAAGGTGGTGACCGACTTCGCCGAGTTCGTCGACATGGCGCCCACCTTCTACGCGGCGGCGGGCCTCGATGTGGAGAGCGAGGAGCTTGAGCGGCTCGACGGTTACGACCTGGCCCAGGTCGCCGCCGGCGAGAAGCGGCCGCGTGACTACGTGCTGAGCGAGGGGTGGTGGGTCTCCGGCCCCCGCGCCTGCATCCGCACGAAGGATTACCTCTTCTCGATGAAGGTGAAGCCCAAGCGGGTTCCGATCAAGGACATGAAGTGGGCGCTCGACGCGACGATGAAGCAGGTTGAGCCCCTGCTGTACGACCTCCGCGTCGATCCGGGTGAGACCAACAACGTCGCTTTCGACAAGCGTTACAAGTCAGTCGCCTGGACCCTGAGGTCGAAGTTGCAAGACGTGGTGCTGGGGGACGACCGGATCGAGATCGACTGGTCCGCCGGGTTCATGGGCAAAGCCGAGCGGAGCCGGTTCGCCCTGGGCGCCGACGACAAGCGGCTGATGGTCCCGCAGGTCGAGACGAACTGAGCGACCGAGTGACGCCCTGCACACCGGGGCCCGCTACGGCGCCGTCCCCCCCTCTCAACCTCAAAGTGGAGTCACTGTCGATGATGATGACACGTCGTGCTGCGCTGCTCGCCGGCGGTGCCGCCGCCTCCGCCAGCTTCTTGCCTCGGTCGCTGTACGCCAACGTTTCGGGCGCGAACGATCGCGTGAACGTCGCCTGGTGCGGCGTGGGCGGGCGTGGGCCCCGGATCATCGAGAACTTCGAACGGGCCGGGATCGCCAACTTCGTCGCGTTCTGCGACGTCGATCCCGAGAACCAGCACCTGCTGGCGACCCGGGAGAAGTTCCCCGACGCGCGGGTCTTCCAGGACTGGCGCGTGATGCTCGACGAGATGGACCGCGACATCGACGCGGTCGTCGTGTTGGTCCCCGACCACTCGCACTTCCCCATCACGATGGCCGCGATGGCGGCGGGCAAGCACGTCTACACCGAGAAGCCGCTCGCACGGACCTTCCAAGAGATCGAGCTGCTGATGGCGGCTGAACAGAAGTACGGCGTCGCCACCCAGATGGGCAACCAGGGCCATTCGGGCGAGAACCACTTCCAGTTCAAGGCGTGGAAAGAGGCGGGCGTCATCCGCGACGTGACGCACGTCGATGCTTACATGAACAAGTGGCGCCGCTGGCACCCCTGGGGCGACGTCCAGGCGATGCCCACCGGCGAGACCGCGCCCGCTTCGCTCGATTGGGACCTGTGGCACAGCGCCACGCCCCGGCACGCGTTCAGCAAGAAATTCCACCCGGGCAACTGGCGCGGCTGGCACCAGCACGGGACGGGCTGCTTCGGCGATTGGGGCGCGCACGTGCTCGACACGATCCATCGCTTCTTGGAACTCGGCCTGCCCGAGAGGGTCTCCGCGAAGAAGCTGGTGCAGCCGAACGACCTGATCTACCCGCTCGCCTCGACCATCAATTTCCAATTCCCCGAGCGGAACGGCATGCCGGCGATGGACATCGACTGGTACGACGGGGTCGATAACCTCCCGCCACTGCCCGAGGCGTTTGGTGATCGCGAGTACGACCCGAACAAGCCGGGCAAGTTCCTCTACGCCGGCGACGTGGTGTTCCAGGGCGACAGCCACCATTCGCCGCTGCGGATCCTCTCCGAGGAGAAACACGCCGAGCTGGAGGCCGCCGGCCTGCAAATCCAGTTTGGCAAGCACTCCGACCACTACGCGAACTTCTTGCTCGCCTGCCGCGGCGACGAGCAGACGCGTTCGCCCTTCTCCGTATCGGGACCGCTCTCGCAGATGCTCACCTTGGGCTGCATCGCCCAGCGGCTGGGCGGCGATCTCGATTTCGACCGCGACGCCAAGCGATTTACAAACAACGACCGGGCGAACAAGCTGCTGAGCGACACGCCCCGCGATGGTTGGGAGCCGTACTACAAGCTGTAGACGCTCCGGCCGCTCGCCTCCTCCCTTCCTTCAGAGAACGGTCTCTCATGTTCGCACGCGCCTGCGCCGTCGCCTTGGCGGTGGTTTCGTTCGCCACGCTCCTCGGAAACGCCCGGGCGGACGAGCGCCCGAACATCCTGTGGCTGACTTCCGAGGACAACAGCGCGCACTGGCTGGGGTGCTACGGCAACGAGCACGCGCAGACTCCGAACCTCGACCGTCTGGCGAGCGAGGGCTTCCGGTACACGCACTGCTACGCCAACGCCCCGGTCTGCGCGCCGATGCGCAGCACCTGGATCACCGGCGTGCTGTCGTTATCGATGGGCACGCACCCGATGCGGAGCCGCTATGCAATCCCCCACGACCAGATCAAGTACTACCCCGACTACCTCCGGGTCGCCGGCTACCACGCGGGCAATCACAATAAGACCGACTTCAACCTCGGTGGCCGGCCCGACGCCGACTGTTGGGACGACATGGAGTGGCCCAACTGGCAGAAGCTTAAGACCCAGCAGCCCTTCTTTCAGATCCTCAACTACGGCAGCTCGCACGAGAGCAGCGCGTTCGGCGAGGTCGATCAGACGGATCACGACCCGCAGGAGGTGAACCTGGCGGCGTACCACCCGGACGTCCCCGACCTGCGGAACAACTACGCCCACTACCACGACGCCATCCGCAAGATGGACGGCCAGATCGGCGACGCCCTGAAGCGGCTCGAAGAAGCGGGGCTGGCCGAGAACACGATCGTCGTCTATTGCTCCGACCACGGCGGCGTGATGCCGCGCAGCAAACGGTTCCTGTTCCACAACGGCCTCCACTGTCCGCTCATCGTCCGCATCCCCGAACGCTACCGATCTCTGTGGCCGGCGGAGGAGCGAGGCGCGACAATCGACCGGCTCGTCCGCTTCGTCGATATGCCGAAGACGTGGCTGAGCCTCGCCGGCTGCGACACGCCCGAGTACCTGCAGGGGGCCACGTTCTTGGGCCCGGAGACCGAACCGGAGCCCCCCGTGCACCTGGCGTATCGCGGGCGGACCGACGAGCGGATCGACAACGCCCGCGCCGTCTGCGACAAGCGGTTCCTTTACCTTCGCAACTACATGCCCTACACCCCCTGGCTCCAACGCCTGGAGTACCTGTGGCGGATGAAGGCGACGCGGGCTTGGGAAGGTGAGTTCGCCGCGGGCCGCACCGACGAGGTCCACTCGCGTTTCTTCAAACCAAAGGGATGGACCGAGGAGCTGTACGACACAAAGGCCGATCCGGACTGTGTGAACAACCTGATCGACCGGCCGGAGCATCAAGGGATCGCCGCCGATCTGCGCCGGCAGCTCGGCCAACGGCAGATCGAGATCCACGACGCCGGCCTCCTGCCCGAGACCGAGATGGCCCGGCTCGCCAAAGCGAACGGCGTGACTATCTACGAAGCGGTTCGCAACCCGGAGCTCTACGACGTGGCCGAGTTGCTCGACGCCGCTGATCTTGCGCTGGAGGCCAACCCGGAGAACCTGCCCGAGCTACAGCGGATGCTCGAAAGCCCCCAGCTTGGGCAGCGTTACTGGGGCCTCGTCGGCTGCTTCCTGCTCGACCACGGCGAGGCGGGGCTCAAGGCGATCGATGACCCGTCGCACGAGGTCCGCGCGATGGCGGCCTGGCTCCTCATCCGCACGGGCGAGCAGGAACGCGGCCTCGCCTGCTTGCGTGAGCTGGTCGAGCAGAGGTCGTACGCCCTGCTGATGGCGCTCAACGTCATCGACTGGATCGGCGAACCGGCCCGCGCCCTGATGCCCGCGGTACATGAGCTGGAGCTGGTGGAGACCTACCGCAAGCAGTACGAGTACCCGAAGCGGATGCGCGAGCACCTGATTCAGCGCTTTGGCGCGTAGCGGCTCTCAATACCGCCCGCTGAAGGTCGTTGCCGGGCGCGAGGCGGTCGAGACGCCTCCCGGGGCGCCGGCGGTCATCGGGGTGCGGGCGTCGCGGGCTTCGACGAAGAGCAACGCGTCGGCGCGCGGCGGGCTCTTCATCATGTCAGGGAGCATCTGCTCGAACGAGTTGCCCTGTTCGGGCGCCGGGGTGGCGACCATGCCCATCGACAGCACGAGCACCTGGTCGGCGGGCCAGCGGAACCGTTCGTGCAGGTTCGCCATCGTGACCTGCGGCACCTCGACTTGCAGGCGCTGCCCGTTGGACGACCCGCCCGGCACGGCCGGCGCGGGGAGGTCGAGCGAGACGCGGCGCATCTTCTCGACCTGGGTCATGCGGAGCTTGACGACCGCCTCGGCCGTCTCGAGATCCATCGACAAGAGCGGGTTGAACTCGAGCGAGGCGCCCTCTTCGAGCTGCCCCGGCTCGGGCTGGTAGCCCGGCCACGCCTGCCCTGTGGGGATGATCCCCTTCACGTAGCCGCGCGGACGCATCGTGCTGAAGACGATCGCCTGGCCGTTGGGGACCAGCTGGTTGGCGGCGTTGTAATCGCGGACGTCGCTGCGGCGGCCGAGCTCGGCTTGCAGCAGCGCGAAGTTCTCCTTCGGCATGATCCAGCCCTGGAGGCCGTCGGCCTGCACGCGGATGGGGGTCATCAGCCGCAGGGCGCGGACCCGCCAGTCCGGGTTGCGGACCGTGAGGATCCGCATCGAGAACGCGCGGTCCGAGCCGCGGCCGTTGACGAAGCGGTCGCAGATGCCCGACACGATCGCCTGCATGGCGGGCGTGTGGTAGACGATCAGCTTGTCCTTCGTCGCGTTGAGCATGCCGACCGTCTCGCCGTGCCACGCCTCGTAGCCGGTCTCGCGGAGGATCCAATCAACGATGCGTTGTTGCGGTTTCGGTTCGGTGCTGACCCGCAGCGTGTAAGGTCGGATGTCGTATTCGCGCCAGACCTGGCCGGCGCCGTTCGGCAGGCTGCCGGAGCCCTTCGTGACTTTGGCTTTGCTGACGCGCGGCGCGCCGACCGGCGTCGGCTCGCGGCTGGTGTTCGGGTTCGGGGTGGTCGATGCGACCGGCGCGCTGCGGGTCGGCGTTGCGGGCGGCGGCGCGGCGTTGCTGAGCGCTTGGCCGGACGACTCGTAGCGGCTGGCTCGCGAGGCATTCGAACCGGGCAGCGGCGACGGCTCGCCGTAGCGGACGGGGGTCACCTGGCCGGGGGCTGCCTCGGCCGCCCACTGCGCGGGCGCCGCCCCTCCCGAAGGCTGGGGTGGCGCGACCTGGGCGAGCGTCGCCGTGGCGGTCGAAGCCAACAGCGCGAGTCCGAATCCGATCCTGCGAACCATCCGCGTATCTCCTGCACGGCGGGGCGGCGGCGGCTTCCTGCCGGCTGTGCGCAGCGCCCGCGCTTGAGGCCGCGGATCGTAGGGAGCGCCCCGGGGCGGGGGCAAGACCGACGCGCGCCGCGTGCTAGCGGCGCCGGCGAGCGAACAGGACGCTGGCGGCCGTAAGCACCACGCCGAGCCCCGCCGGCTCGGGGACGATCGCCCAGCCGAGGTCTTCCAGTCCCGCGACGTCCAGCTCGGTCAGCTGCTTGCGCTCGCCCAGGTCGAGCGACGGGGCGTAGGCCGCCTCCTGCGACGCCGAGCCGCCCCAAACGCGGCTGGTCGTCCCCTCGGCCCAGTGCAAGCCGATCGCGTCGAGAGGGGGCGCCTCGCCCCCGTTGGCGGCCTTGGACGCCTCGCCGAGGAAGTAAGCGGGACTGACGAAGGTCTGCCAGACGGCCGAGCTGCCGAATCCCAGCGTGTGGCCGATCTCGTGCAGGGCGACCGAGTAGAGATCCGCCGTGCCGGCGAGCGGGGGCGCCGTGTGGTCGAGGCTCCAGGCCCTGTCCGAATCGAAGCTCAGCGAGCCGCCCCAGCCCGAGTACTCACCGACCGCTTGGCCGCGGGTCGTGACCGCGTCGAAGAAGGCGAGGTCGATCATCTCGAAGGCTTCAAACTCTTCCAGGCTGAAGAGCAAGCTGGAGGGCGTGGTCGTCGCGCCCCAGCCGCCGGATCCACCCCGCCCCGCGCTGTCGCCCGGCAGCGGTTGGGCGCCGACGTACAGGCGGTACTCGTCGGCCGCGATCGTCAGGTCGTCGAGGCGGATCTCACCCGGTCCCGACGGGTTGATGAAGTCCGCGTGCCACGCCCACGTGACCGACGCCCGCTCGCCGACGAAGGGCTCGGGCGTGCGGATGGGCGAGAGCGTGTCTCCGAGCAGGTCCGAGTACCGATCGGCTACTGCCTCGACCGTTGCCCGCGCCGCGCGGCCGTTGTCGGTGGCTTGGCTGAAGAAGTCGGACGCGTACGTGTAGTCGATGACGATCTGCGTCGCGGACGCGGCGGCGGGCGCCATCAGCGTCAGCGCGGCCAGGAGGGATCGCTTCAGCATGCTGTCAGTCCGTTGGTGGAGAGCGGCTCGTTCGGGGAGCCTAGCTGGGACCTCGTCCTGAGGTCGATTTCAGTTTCGGCGGGTGGCGCCGGCAAGGCACGCCAGTGCTAGCAACGCCACCGCAGACGGCTCGGGGACCGAAACGCCGGTCGCCGCGGAAGTGGCGCCGTAGTTGGACGACCACTCGGCGTAGGACCCAATTGCCTGGGGCGTGCCGAAGTTGTCTCGCCACACCGTGTAATCGGCCGCATCAACGACGCCGTCCAGGTTGTAGTCGCCCGCGAGCGCGAGAACCGGCTCGACGACCTCCCAGCCGATGTCGGTTAGCCCGGCGGCGTCGAGCGTCGTCCAGAGCTTGCGTGTGCCGGTGGTGATGTTCGGGTCCATGGCGGCCTCTTGGGACGCTGTGCCGCCAAAGACCGTGCTCATGGTGTTGCCAGCCCAGTGCCCGGGGATCACCGACGGGTATACGTTGCCGTTCGCCGCGTACGAGGCGGAACCGAGGAAGGTCGAGCCGGAGACCAGGGCGCTCCATTCATCCGAAGCCCCGAGACCGATCGCGTGGCCCAGTTCATGCAGCGCGACCGAGAACAAGTCGTTGTAGCTGGAGGAGGGGGGAAGCGTGTTGTGATCGTAGTGCCAGTTCGTTCCCGTATTGAACGTCAGGGCTCCTCCCCAACGGCCGAAGTCGCCCGCGCCTTGGCTGCGGTTGTCGAGCAGCATCTCGAACTCTTCACCGATCTGGTTGATCTCGTCGAGTTGCCACTGGAAATAGTAGGAGCCTCCTCCTGAGGAGCGGTACCCACCCGGGCCACCGCGGCCGAGCGTTGAACCAGAAAGGCTACGGGCGCCGACGTAGATCCGGTACTCGTCCTCGGCGTAGGTCGGGTTGTTGAAAGACGTCTCGAGACCGGTCGTCGGGTTCGTGAAGAACGATTCCCAATTCCAGGAGTACGAGACGTCGGCTCCGCCGTTCGCCGAGCTGATGTAGTCGTCCGGCTTCTGCATGGAGACGAAGTCGTCGTCCAGGATCTCCGTGAAGTAGTCGGCGGCCGCCTCGACCGCGGCGCGGGCTTGCTGCCCGTTGGTCGTCGATTCGCTGAAGAACGAGGGGGCGTACGTGTAGTCGATCACCACGTTCACCGCCGCCGCCGGGGCCGCCGCGGTGAGGGCCGCGAGGAGGATCGCTGTCGCGCGAAGCATGCTGCTGTTCCTGGTCGGGTCCGTGGCGAGGGGGCGTGACCGCCCGAGAATCCTCGCCCGTTGGACCTTCAGGCTACGGCAGCCGACCCGCCCGGGCAAGCTTCGCGACGCCGGCGGCTACCAACGCTAGCAGCCAGGCGGAGGGCTCGGGGACCGCCAGGGAAGGGGGCAGGCTCGTTCCGTAGGCGGCCCGCCAGAGGTCGAGATCGGCGGCATCGACCGTTTGGTCGCCGTTTCCGTCGGCCGTGTGCAAGGGACCAGAGGCTCCGGCTGTGTCACGCCACACGGTGTAGTCGGCGGCATCGACCCGGCCGTCGTGGTTGAAGTCGCCGCCGAGACCGCTCGGGGAGACCACAAGCAGTTCGAGCGTTGCGGCTGTCTGCAGCAGACGCCAAGCGAGTCCCCCCGGCAGGGCGGGGGGGTCCACCGTGGTGAAGCCGCCTCGGAGGGAGTCCGCCTCGATCAGCGTGAAGCGATCCCCCGTCTCGAGGGTGAACTCGAGGCCGCTCATAAGATCGATCACTAGCTCGCCGCCGAGCGTCGCCTCGCCCGCGGCCGTGACCCGGTCGTAGTCGCCGACGCCTCGACCGGCGAGTTGTGCGACGAGCGTGGCGCCGGCGTCCCAAGCGATGTCGCCGCCGAACGTCGCCACGCCGGGGCTCCTGCCCGGGTTGAGCGTACCTTGGAAGAAGACATCGCCCCCGCCGGTCGCGCCTTCGCCTTGGTAGTCCCCCTCGAAGTGGACGGTGGCGCCCGCGGGGATGAGCAGGTCGCCATCCGAGTGGGTGAAGTCCTCGCCGAACCGAGCGACCGCGCCCGCCGCCACAGCGACCTCGCCATCCGTGAGGGCGACCCGGTTATCGACCCGAGAATCGCCCGCGGTGAACTCGAGACGGCCCCCGGTCAGGTCGATCAGGGCGCCCGTCGATTGGCCTCCGTCGGCGAGGCGGAGGGTCTGCCCGGTCGCGAGCGTCAGGGGCTGGCCCGAGAAGACGAGTTGGCCGCTGTGGATCGCCTCGATCGTGGCGCCCCCGCCGAGGACGCGCGTCGCCGCGTCGCGTTCGTCGAAGAGTCCGCCATCGACCGTCAGACGCTCGGCGATTCGGACCTCGCTGGCGGCGTTGATGAGCTTGCCGGTCCCGTTGATCGTGATCCGCCGCAGATCGAGCACGCCCCCTTCGGAGACCACCAACGATCCGCGCCCCGTCGCGCCGGGAGTCGCGGCTTGGCCGACGGTGACCACCCCGCCGGCGGTCTGGGTGAGCGTCGAGTTGCTGAGGTCGATCGTGCCGATCGAGTCGTGGTCGCCGGTGGCGATGTTCAGATTCCGGACGGCCAAGGACGAGCCGTCGAACGCCGCGAGGCCGCCGCGGTTGGTTGCGCCGTTGGTCGGCGCGACGGAGAGATCGCCCAGGTCGGAGCTGGCGCCGTCGTCGAGCACGACGAGTGTCGGACCCATCGCCGAACCACCGGCAATGACCGAGGTGCCCGCGTTCAGTCCACCCGCATCGACGGCCAGTTCGGCCGCCGAGGCGATGTCCAGGTGGCCCGCGATGTTAAACGTCGTGCCCACGGACACGAACTGCAGTTCAACTTGGCCCGACAGGCTGGCGTCTCCCGCGATCTGCACGACGGCGGGCGTCGTGCCGATCGTGCGGAATTTCAGATCGCCGTTCACGACCGTCAGCCCGCCCACCGTGATCGGCGTGTCGGGCAGATTGATGCTGTACGAGCCGAATTGATCGAAGAGGGCCGTCTCGCCCATCGTGTCGGGCGCCTCGGCGGGAGACCAGTTGGTCGGCTCGGTCCACGGTCCCGTCGTCGGCGAAATCCACGTGTGCTGCGACGCTTGGCCTCGAACGGTCGCCGAGGCCGCCACAAGGAGCAGAACGATGCGGCTGGAGTAACGACCCATGCTGGCGAGTGGGAATGGGTAGAGTGGGGTGACGGGGCTAATGCACTTTAATCAAGAGCACGGCCGACTCTACCCAGTAGTTTTCACCCAATCCAGCGGTTGCTGGCGGTGATCAAGCAGCCGCCACGTGGGAGGCGTGCCTCTCGCCGAGTCCTCAGGGGAGACTCTTTCAAGCGTTTGCTGCCGTAGGGCGTTGGAAATGACGCTGGCGCAGCGCGGAGGTTAATCCGTGTGAAACGCTGAGCGGGCGCTTACTCCACGCGTCCCATCACCAGCGACGCGTTGTGGCCGCCGAAGCCGAAGCTGTTGCTCAGCGCGTAATTCACGTCGCGCTCTTTCGGCGTGTTGGGGGTGTAGTCGAGGTCGCACTCGGGGTCGGGCGTCTCGAGGTTGATGGTCGGCGGGATCACGCCGGTCGACAGCGCCTTGAGTGAGAGGATCGCCTCGACGCCGCCGCTCGCGCCGAGCATGTGGCCGAGTTGGCTCTTGGTGCTCGAGACGCTGAGCTGGTAGGCGTGGTCGCCGAAGACGCGCTTGATGGCGCCGGTCTCCGCCTTGTCGCCCAGCGGGGTGCTGGTGCCGTGGGCGTTGATGTAGTCGATCTTGTCGCCGTCGAGGCTCGCGTCGGCGAGGGCTTCGCTCATGGCGCGGCCGGCGCCGATCCCCTCGGGGTTCGGCTGGGTGATGTGCCCGCCGTCGCCGCTGGCTCCGTAGCCGAGCACCTCGCCGTAGATCTGCGCGCCGCGTGCCTTGGCGTGCTCGTACTCCTCGAAGACGAGGATGCCGGCGCCCTCGGCCAGGACGAAGCCGTCGCGGTCGGCGTCGAACGGCCGGCTCGCGCCGGTCGGGTCGTCGTGCCGATCGGAGAGGGCCTTCATATTGGCGAAGCCGGCGACCGCCATCCGCGAACAGGCCGCCTCGCTGCCGCCGGTGATGACCAGGTCGGCCGCGTTGCGTTGGATGAGCTTGAAGGCGCTGCCCATCGCGTTGGTGGCGCTGGCGCAGGCGGTGGCGGTGGCGAAGTTCGGACCGCGGAGGCCGTAGTGGATCGAAACGTGGCCGCTGGCCGCGTTGAGCATCAGCTTGGGGATCGTGAAAGGTGAGACCTTGTCCGGCCCCTTCAGCACCAGACGCGAGGTCTGCAGCTCGATCTCGTTGATGCCGCCGACGCCCGAGCCGATGACCGTGCCACAGCGGAAGGCGTCTTCCTTCTCGAAGTCGAGGCCCGAGTCCTTCACCGCATCGATCGCCGCGACCATCGCGAACTGCGTGAACAGCTCGACCCGCTTCGCTTCCTTCGGCGGGATGTAGCCGTCGGTGCTCCAGTCGGTGACCTCGCCGCCGAAGCGGACTTTCATGTCATCGATGCGGATGTTCTGGAATTCGTGGATGCCGCTCTGGCCCTCGAGCACGCCGCTCCAAAGCGCATCGACCTTGCTCGCCAGCGACGTAACGGCCCCTAGTCCGGTGACAACGACTCGACGACTCATCTTTCTGCTGTGCTCCTCCGGGATCGCCGCGACGCGGGTCGGCGGCGGGTCCGTTTAACGAAACCGCCCGCGGGCGGCTAGCGCGCGGGCGGCGTCGGTTGATGATGGTCGCTGGCGGCGCCCCGGTGAAGGAGAGCCGGTTTCAACGAACCGAAGCGGCGTGGCGAGGTCACTCGCTGCCGTCGCCCTTCTCGATGAACTCAACCGCTTGACCGACGGTCTGGATCTTCTCGGCGGCGTCGTCCGGGATGTTGATGTCGAACTCTTCCTCGAGCTCCATCACCAGCTCGACCGTGTCGAGCGAGTCGGCGCCCAAGTCCGTGACGAACGACGTCTCCGGGGTGATTTTCTCTTTATCCACGCCGAGCTGTTCGGAAACAATCTCGGTAACACGTTCCAGCACGCTGGCCACGGTCATCCTCCTTAAACGCCTGTTGTTTTGAAATCGCCACGAGGGGCCGACGGGGCGTCGCAACGCGGTCCGGCGGCGTGGGGCTTACCCCTTCGTTAGGGCGCCTCGCGGGGGGTCGGTAGTCTTTTGGGGTCCGCCTTGCGGCGGGTTCGGCAGGCGTTCCTCAGCCCCGGACGCTGCCAGAGCTGTCTTCACGCTTGCGAAGCGTCACAAAATAGAAGGTCTCCGCAAAGCGGGTCAAGGTGTCTGCGGTGGGAGGGGGCTGTTGGCAGGGGATCGATAGCAGGAGGGGGAGCCTCGCAGCAATTCCTATCATCCGCCATCTGCCACCTAACATCTGGCCGCCGGACGCGGGCCTAGCAGGTCATTCCCCCGTCGACGGTGAGGGTTTGCCCCGTGATATAGGCGGCCGAGTCGCTGGCCAGGAACAGGACGGCGTCGGCGACCTCGTCCGCTTCACCCTGCCGCTGGAGAGGGACGGCTGCCTTGATCCGCTCCATGACGGCGTCCTCGCCGGCGGCCTCCTTGAGGGCGGCCGTCATGTCCGTGGCGATGAAGCCGGGGCAGATCGCGTTCACGGTGATCTGGCGCCGCTTGCTGGCCAGCTCACGGGCGATCGTCTGGGTGAAGCCGATAACGCCCGCCTTCGACGCGGAGTAGTTGCACTGGGCCGCGTTGCCGCGGAGGCCCGAGGTGCTGCTGATGTTGATGATCCGCCCCTTCTTGGACCGCATCATCACGCCCGCCGCGGCCCGGCTGAACAGGAAGACGCTCCGCAGGTTCGTGGCGATGACCGAGTCCCAGTCGTCGTCCGACATGCGGGGCAACAGCGTGTCGCGGGTGATGCCGGCGTTGTTCACGAGGATGTCGACCGCTCCCCAGCGCTCGGCGACGTCTTCGACGAGCTTCGTCGCCGCGTCGGCGTCGGCCACGTCGCACGGGATCGCCTCGGCGGCGCCGCCCGCGGCTTCGATCTCACCGACGGTCTCGGCCAGCTTGTCGGCGCTGCGGGCCACGCAGGCGACCTTCACGCCCGAGGCGGCCAGCTTCAACGCGATCGCCTTGCCGATGCCGCGCGAAGCGCCGGTGACGATCGCCGTCTTGCCTGAGAGATCAGCCGTGATGCGGGACATGCTTCGGGGGAGTTCGAGTTGGGTGGGGGAGGGGGAAGGCTCGCTCGCCATTCCGTGGGCTAGGCCGAAACTCCGGCCGCCGGGAACTTGCGTTCGATCCGCTTCAGGAGGCCTCGCAGCACGCGGCCGGGGCCGATCTCGTAGAACTGATCGACGCCCCCCTGCATGAGCTGGCGGACGCTCGCCTCCCATTGGACGGGGCTCACGACCTGCTGAACGAGCAGATCGCGGATCTCGGCCGGGTCGCTGTGCGCCTTGGCGTCGACGTTCGACACGACCGGCACGCGGGGTGATTTCAGCTCGACCTCGCCGAGCACGGCCGACAACCGCTCGACCGCCGGCTGCATCAGCGGCGTGTGGAACGCTCCGGCCACCGCCAGCGGGACGACCTTCATGGCGCCCGCCGCCTCGGCCGCCTCGGCGATCCGCTCGCACGCCGCGTTCGAGCCGGAGACCACCGTGTTGCCGGGGCAGAGCAGGTTGGCGACTTGCAGCGTCTCCTCGCCTCGGGCTTGTTCGCACAGCTCCTCGACTTGCGGGACCTCAAGGCCGAGCACGCTGACCATGCCGCTGGGAGAGGCTTCGGCGGCGTCCTGCATGGCGGCGCCCCGCTCGGCGACGACCCGTAGGCCGTCCTCGAAGCTCAGGGCGCCCGCGAAACAGAGCGCCGTGTACTCCCCCAGGCTGAGGCCGGCGGCGGCGATGCACGAATCAACGACCGCGGGGTCGTCCTGCTTGAGCCGCTCCAACGCGGCGAGGCTCGCCACGTAGAGGGCTGGCTGGCTGTTGACGGTCGCGTCGAGCTGCTCGGCGGGGCCCTCGGCGCAGAGCTTCAGCAGGTCGAAGCCGAGTTGCTCGGTCGCGCGATCGAACAGCTCCTTGGCCGCAGGGACTTCGGCGACCAGCTCGGCCGCCATGCCGACGGTCTGCGCGCCTTGGCCGGGGAACAGGAATGCGGGCTGGGCCATGGGACGCCTTGGTGGGGACGCGCGCCGGGATGCGGGGGCGCCGGACGGCCAGAAAAAGTGTCGGCGCGGGGGCGGGGGGTCTGCCCGGCGGGCTGACTCGACCCGCTTGGCCGGCTCTACGCGGTTAGCCAGCTCTACGCGGTTAGCCAGCTCTACTCGGTCTCGACGACGGTCCGGCCCATGTAGAAGCCGCAGTTGCCGCACACCACGTGCGACGGCTTCATGGTGCCGCAGCGGGGGCAGGCCTGCAGCTGACGGGCCTTCATGCCGTCGTGCGAGCGACGCTTGCCGGTGCGGGAGTTGGAGTGCTTACGCTTGGGGACGGCCATCGGATTGCCCAGCGGGACGGCGGAAGCCCGGCGGCAGGGGTGCTGCGCGGGCCCCCTAATAGGGGGTGGTCGGTTAGGCGGTCCGCGTCGTCAGACCGCTCACTTTCAACAGCGAGGGGCCGGCCGCAACCGCGAGCCCCATAAAATACGGCCTGTGGGGCCTGGGTGTCAACGACTCCCCGGCGCGTTGACGACGCCTTGGCACGTTTCCTAGGATCTTTTCTCGATGGCCGCCCCGCTCCGGGGCCGGTCCGCCACGGAGGTTGGGAGAGCTAGACGCGATGCCACTGTACGAAGTCGAGACCAAGGGCCACATCATGATCCTGTGGGCCGACGACACCGACGCCGCTCGCTCGGTGGTCGCCGAGAGCTATCCCAGCGAGGAAATCCTCCGGCTCACCAAGCGACCCCGCGACAGCTGGGTCATCTCCAAAGCGGCCCTCGGGATCACCGCCGCGGCGAGCGACCCTTGCACGACCGCCCGTGATTGCCTCGCCCGAGCCGAGGGCGACAAGCTGCACGCCATCCGGCTCTACATGAACGAGAAGGGCGTCGATCTCGACCAGGCCCGCAAGGCGATCGAGTCGAACATGGTCATGGGCTGGTAAGCCAGGACTGAGCGCTGTGAATCAATACCGCGAGGTCGGCGCCGGGGCCGCGGAGCCGGTCGTCGGGTACGTGCTGGTCCCGCCGGGACGGTACTCGCCCGGCAGCGTGGTCAGCCGCACCACCGACCCGCCCTGCGCGCCATCGGCCGGTTCGGTCGCGGTGGCCGGTTCGATCGGCGTGATCGGCGTCGAGGCGTAGACCGAAGTCTCCGGCGGCAGCGTGCCGACCGAAGCGGGGCTCGTCGGCGTCGCGCCGGCGACCGGATAGGCCGGAGCGGCGGGCGGGACGCTAGCTACTGAGTTAACGGGGGTCGTCGGAGCGACCGGCGTCGTCCCAGCGATCCCGGTGCTCGGGTACGGACTCGATGTGGCGGGCGGAGGCGTGATCGCCTCAGTCGCGGCGGGAGCTGCCGGGGGCGTTACCGGAGTCGAAGCGATCGGCGTGCTCACCGGCTGACCATAGCGGCCCGCGGGAGGCGTAGCCGGCGTCGATGGCGTCATCGTGGTGGGGGGCGTCGTCGGTGCGGGCGCCGTGCTCGCGTAGCGATTGCCCAACGCCGCGGGCGCGGCCGGCGTGCTCGGCAGCTCGCCGAACGGGGCCGCCGATTCAGGCGCAGCGGGCGTGCTGTTCGCGTAGCGGCTGCCCAATCCGTAGCGGTCACCCGCGGGCGAGCTCGCGGCGGCCGGGGGCTGCGGCTTGTAGCCGTTGGGGTCGTAGGGTCCGCCCGCGTTGGACGCGACAGCGGTCGGCGCCGGGGTCGCAGGCGGCGCGGCAGCCATTTGTGGGTTCGCGGCGGGAGTGCTCGGGTAGGGGCTCCAGCTCGAGGGGTTCGTCTTTGGTGTCGGGGTCGGCTTGTCGATCGTCGGCACCGCACTGGCGACCGCTTCGATGGTCGGGGCGATGCCGCTGACGGCCGGCGGCGTCTCGCCCTGGGCGAGCGTCGCGGCTTGGGGCGGCACGCTCTTCGCGGCCTCCGGCAGGCCCTCGATCTCGGGCGTTACGCCGTCGCTGGGCAGCTTCGGAGCGGACTCGGCGACCAGCTCCTCGTCCCCGCCGGACCGCGAGAACGGGTTCCAGGCCCAGCGCGATCCACCGCCCGAGGAAGAGCAGCCGGTGCTGGCCGCCAGGGCGGCGAGGGTCAACACGCTCGTGGCGGAGAGCCACCTGGGAGTCGATTGAGTCATGGCTAACGGATCGCGTCGGCTTAGCGGGGTCGTAAGGGTCGCGCACGTGGCGCGTCCATTTGGGCAATCTCGGCGAACCGGGTGGCGGCGGTTGAGCGAAAACGCATGACAAGCCGCAGCGGACCGGTGAGCGCGGCGGACCTTAGGGATCGCCCCGCCGGCGCGTCAACGCCGATGCCCGCCCGGCGTGGCCATAAAAGAAGCGGGCGCCAGCATGCTGGCGCCCGCTCGGTTGGATTCGTGCTGTGGGGTGAGGGCTCAGCCCTTCGCCGCCTTGTACAGCTCATCGACCTTGGCCCAATCGACCACGTTGAAAAACGCGGCGATGTAGTCGGGGCGGCGGTTCTGGTAGTTGAGGTAGTACGCGTGCTCCCAGACGTCGAGGCCCAGGATCGGCGTCATCCCTTCCATGTACGGGTTGTCTTGGTTCGGCGTGCTGCTGACGTGCAGCTTGCCTTCTTTGCAGACGCTCAGCCAAGCCCAGCCGCTGCCGAAGCGCGTCGCGGCGGCGTTGGAGAAGGCCTCCTTGAACTTGTCGAAGCCGCCCAGCTCGCCGTCGATGGCGGCGGCCAGGTCGCCCGACGGGGCGCCCCCGCCCGAGCCGCTCATCGTGGTCCAGAAGAGCGAGTGGTTGGCGTGCCCGCCGCCGTTGTTGCGGACGGCTCCGCGGACGTTCTCGGGGACGCTGTCGAGGTTGCGGCAGAGGTCCTCGATCGATTGCTCGGCGACGCCGGCGCCGTCGAGTGCGCCGTTGAGCTTGGTGACGTAGGCGTTGTGGTGCTTGCCGTGGTGGATCTCCATCGTCTTCGAGTCGATGTGCGGCTCGAGCGCGTCGGAGGCGTACGGCAGTTCGGGGAGGGTATAGGCCATCTTGCGTCTTGGGGGGTTAGAGAGGTGCGTGGACCACGCCACGCTCCTGAAGTTCCCGCAAGACGGGGCCTTTTTCAACCCAGCCGCCCCAAGATTTCGCCCGCTCCGCAGGCGGTCAGCCGCCGAGTTTGGCCAGCAGGTCGGCGAGTTCCTCCTGCTGACTCCGGAGCGTGGCGAGTTGCCGACGCAGGGCGGCCGACAGCGGCGCGGCCTCCTCGGTCGATGGGGCCACGGGCGCCAATTCGTGATCGGTCACGGCGGCGAAGGCTTCGTCACGGACCACGGTCGGAGCCACGGAGCGGCCCGCCGCGGGGCGCGCCAGGCGGATTTCTTTCGGCTCGGTCGGCATGGCGGGGTCTCTCACTCTCTCTTTCTGATGGGGGCGGTCAGGCGAGCGCGGGCTCGGCGTCGATCTCTTTCGCCATCAGGTAGGACTGCAGGCTGCTCTGCAGCTGGCGGGCGCGGTCGATGATCCGCGATTGCCGGCGGTCGCGGTCGCGACGCGGCTGGATCTTGATGTCGATGTTGGTCTGCACGTACTTGCCCGAGGCGAGGCCCGACGAGTTGCTCCGCTCGATGTGCTCCTGGGCCAGCTCCAGATCGACGATGAAATCGACCGGCTGATCCGAGGCTCGACGGTTGCCCCCGGCTCCGCGGACCTCGGTCATCAGACGCAGGTAGTTCTCCGACGTCTTGAGGATCTGGGCGTCGCGGTCGGCGATGAAGCCACGGAGCTTGTCGACCGCCAGCTCGATCGGCACGTTCGTGACCAGGCGGGCTTCGATCAGGGAGCCGCCCCTCGTGATCGGCGAGACGAGGCGCTTGAGGGAGTCCCACCAGCCGCCCTTGGTCGTTTCTGGTTCTTGCATGCCGTCACCCAACTGAACGACTTGGTTGCGCCCCTGGTCCTTGGCCCGCAGCAGGGCCCGGTCGGAGCGGCGGAGAAGCGTTTCGGGCGTGTCGCCCGGCTGCAGTTCCGTGACGCCGAAGCTCGCCGTGATGTGCTTGCCGCCCAGGTACGAGTGGGGCGTCTCGGAGAGCTTCTTGCGGATGATCTCGGCGCGTTGCGCCGCGGTCGCGTTGTTGCAATCGGCGCAGAGGATGGCGAACTCCTCGCCGCCGTACCGAGCGACCAGGTCGCCGGACCGGCAGAGCGATTTCATGAGGCTGGCGAAGGTCATGATGGCCTCGTCGCCCGCCTGGTGACCGAAGTTGTCGTTGATGTGCTTGAAGTGGTCGATGTCGGCCATGATCAGGCTGCACCGCAGGTCGGTGTCGAGGTGGGCCTCGACAAACGCGGCGAGCATGCGGTCGAACTCGCGCCGGTTGGCGACCTGGGTCATCGGGTCTTTGGTCATCTCCGCCCTCAGGGCTTGGCACCGTTCCTCGAGTGTCGTTTGATCCGACACGTCACGCATCAGCACCGAGGCGCCGATGATCTGGCTGGGGCTTTCAGGGGCTCCCACTGGGATGATGTGCGTTTCGACCGACACCCGCTGGCCGTTGCGACCGAGGATGCTCAGCCGCTCGATGGCTTGTTGGCCTTCGGAGATGGAGCGCGTGATGAGGCAGTCCGATTCCTCCAACAAGTCGCCCTCCGGCTTGGCCATGTCCAGCAACTCGGGCGTGAGCTTCTTACCGATGGCGGCCGATGCCCCGACGCCGGTCATCCGCTCCGCGCCCGTGTTCCAGTCCGTCACCACGTTCCGGGCATCGACGAAGATGACCGCGTCGTGCATGTTCTCGATGAGCCGCGCGGAGAACGGCGACCCCGTCGTCTCGGCCGGGCCGGCTTGGGGCGTGGCGGGCGCGGGGGGCGTCCAGGGGAGTGGGGGCTCGTCGGCGCCGAGCGTCGAGAGCCATCTTTGGGCGATCTCCTCGTCGAGCTTCCGCTGATCTTGCGCGAAGCTCTCGTGGTAGCTGGCTACCAGCTCGGGATCGAACTGGGTCCCGCCTTGCTCGAAGAGCGTCGCGATCGCTCGCTCGCGCGAGCGGGCGGGGCGATACACTTGGTCGGTGGTCATCGAGTCGAACGCATCGACGATGGCGATCATCCGCGACAAGAACGGCGTCTGGTCGCCGGTGAGCGTGACCGACCGGTGTGTCCCGTTGAACCAGGCCGAAGCGGCGGCGACGCCGTCGATCACCTCGGCAGGCATGCCGGCCGAACGCAGGATGTGACGCGACGCCTCGCGGCTACTGTCGATCAGCTGAAGCTCTTGATCGGTGAGCCGCCCCGGTTTGAGCAGGATCGCGTCCGGGACGCCGATCTTGCCGATGTCGTGCAGCAGCGCGGCGACCTCGAGCTGCGTGCGGAGCTTCTCAGGCATCTTCAGCGCGCCGGCCCAGGCGCTGCACCCGATCGCGACGCGGAGGCTGTGGTCGGCGGTGGCCGGGTGCTTGCAACGCAGCGCCACGAACAGCGACGACACGATCCCCAGCCGCCAGCCGACCAGCTTCTGCTGGGCCGCGCCCGCCTCGGCGAGTTGGGCGGGGCTGCCCTGTCCGGTGGTGGCCGCCGCTTCATCGACGGCGCGCAGCAGCTCCGAGATCCGTTCGGGACCGCTGGCCTCGACGGTGGGAGCGCTCTCCGCCGGCGGATCGGCGGGCGTGGTGGTGGGGGAGGGGGTCGGCATGGACACAGAGGTGGCGCAAGTGACTGGTCATCAAAACGTAGGTCACGCCTCCGGAGGGCACGGCTCGGCAGGGGGGCTTGAGCCGACTCGGGCTGGGTGCGGCCGCCACGCGCCCGCCTAACCCGCACAATCGGAAGGCATGGCCCAGCGTGTGGACCTCGGCTCGGCACGGATGACTGCATGCGAGGCCACTCAGCAGCCGAAGTAATTTCAGGCCGGGCTGGGAGCCCGCGCCTAGCCGGAACCGTGTCCGGCATCTTCTGCTAGCAGATCAGCGCGAGGGATCGCCCTATGAGTACCGCCCGAGCCGGACGCCGGCGCCGCATGCTGCACGAGGGCGCCGGCGCCACCGGGAGCGTCGCCTCGAACCCCGAACCCACGACGCCTTCTTCGCGGGTGCGATACACCCCCCGCGATGGCAGCGCCAGCTTCGCGGTCGCCTCGGGTGTGCTGCCCCGTTCGCCGCTGGCTCTGGCGGGGGTGGTGATCGGACTGGTGGCCGTGACGGCCGCCCTGGTTTGGGCGGATCGCTTCAGCGCCGGGATCGCCACGGCGAACGCCGGCGTCGCGCGGTTGCTTTCTTTTGCTCAGCCCGGCTCGCTCGCCGCTTGGTGGGAAGCCGCCCTCTGGCTGGCGGTCTCCGTCCAGGCGCTGCTGCTGTTCGGCGTACGCCGGCAGCGGACCGACGACACCCGCGGCGCCTACCGCTGGTGGATTGTTGTCGCACTCGCGGCGCTCGGGATGAGCCTCAATTCGGCGACCCACGCCCACGCGGCCGTGGCCGTGCAGCTGGCCGCCGTGACCGGTTTCTCGCCGCTGGCGGGCGACGCCTTCTGGTGGCTCGTCCCCGGAGGACTGATCCTCGGCGGGATCGCGATTCGGTCGTTGCTTGAGATCAAAGAGAGCCCGGTCGCCGCGGCGATTGGTGTGACGGGCTTCGTGATCGGGTCGGTCGGGTGGCTCGCCGCCGCGGGACTGATGCCCGGCCTTGTGCCCACGCTCGCGTCGCCCCTGTTCGCGCCGGCGGCGGCCTTGGCGGCGGTGTCGCTGGCGAGCGTCACGCTGCTGCTGTACTCCCGTCGGATCGTCCGGGAGGCCGCCGGCGAGGTCGAAGCCCCCGTCGCGACGCCGAAAGCCGTTGAACGGAACGCCGACGCCCAGGAGCTCAAGTTGTCGGCGGAGCCCGAGCCGGCCCCCAAGCCGACCAAGCCCAAGAGGCAAACGGTCGCCGCCACGCCGGAGCCTGAGGCCGAGTTCGCGGAGCCCGACATCGTGCCGACCCGTGCGGCGAAGCGGGCCAAACGCAACGCGGCCCTGCAGGCGTCCGAGGAGCCGGACCGCTGGGTCAGCGGGGCCGAGGGCTACAACGACGACGGCTACGACGACGGTCCCAGCACCCGCAAGCTGAGCAAGGCGGAGCGGAAGCGATTGCGCCGCGAGAAGGCCCGCCGAGCGGCCTAGCTGCCGGCGTAGGATAGATAGGCCCGACGACGAGCCCACGGTGTGAGCCCCGTGGGTGGCTAGGTCACGACCACGGTGAGCCGATAAGCTTACGGCCTCAACTGACCTACGCCTCGTTCAATCGCACCCGATGTCCGTCCGCACCCGCTTCGCCCCCAGCCCGACCGGATTCCTGCACATCGGCGGGGTCCGCACCGCGCTGTTCAATTGGCTCTTCGCCCGGAAGCACGGCGGGCAGTTCATCCTGCGGGTGGACGACACCGACCAGCAACGCAACGTCGAAGCGGCGCTCGCGCCAATCCTGCACGGCTTCGAGTGGCTCGGCCTCGATTGGGATGAGGGACCGGTCCCAGGCGAAGAGAAGGCTTCGAAGGGCGATTACGGCCCCTACTTCCAGTCGCAACGCGGCGAGCACTACGCCGATGCGGTGACGAAGCTCCTGGAGTCGGGCGCCGCGTACCGCGACTACGCCCGTCCCGAAGAGGTGCAGGCCGAGCGTGAGGCGGCGGAGAAAACGGGCGAGCCGTTTGTCTACAGCCGCTCGTGGCGAGCCGAGACCGACGAGGACGCCGCCCGCTTCGAGGCCGAGGGCCGCCAAGCGGTCGTCCGTTTGCTGATGCCGCGCGAGGGGACGCTCGTCATCAACGATCTGGTGCGGGGCGAGGTCCGCTTCGATTGGGCGCGCGAGCAGGACCACGTGATCCAGCGCGCCGACGGCTCGCCGATCTATCACCTGGCGACCGTCGTGGACGACGAGCTGATGAAGATCAGCCACGTGATCCGCGCCGAGGAGCACCTCTCGAACACGCCCCGCCAGGTCTTCATTGCGCAATCGCTCGGCTACGAGGCGCCGGAGTTCGCGCACCTGCCGTTCGTCGCCGAGCCGGGCAGCAAGAACAAACTGAGCAAGCGCAAGCTCGATAAGTACCTGAAGAACCGCGACTTCGCCCAGCTGAACGACAAGGGCCAGCAGATCGCCGCCCGTCTCGGGTTGGAGACTTCCGCTGAGACGTTCAACCCGGTGATCATCGACTTCTACGAGCAGGTCGGCTTTCTACCCGAAGCGGTGCTGAACTACTTGTTGCTGCTGGGCTGGTCGCTCGACGACTCGCGCGAGGAGTTCACCGTCGCGGAGATGATCGAGCACTTCTCGCTCGACCGCGTGAACAAGGCGCCGGCGAGCTTCGACCCGGCGAAGCTGCTCGCGTTCCAGGACCGCGCGATGCAGCAGGTCCCCGCCAAGCAGAAGGTCGCCCGCAGTGTCGAGGTGCTCAAGCAGGCCGGCCTGCTCAGCGACCCGCCGCCGTGCGACGCGGCGGAGACGGTCGGGGCGATCGTCGAGGGCGCTGGCGATCGGCTCAAGGTCTACGGCGACGTGCTCGACTACGACGACTTCTTCGTCGCCGACGACGGGCTCACCTACGATGAGAAGGCGTGGCAGAAGCGGCTGGTGAAACCGGAGGACGCCGCCGGCCTGCTGGCCAAGTTCCGCGAGGAGCTGGCCGCCCACCCCGAGGCCAGCGCCGAGCAACTGGAAGCCGCCCTCAAGGCGTTCTGCGAGCGTGAGGCGATCAAGATCGGCCAGATCATCCACGCCCTGCGGGTCGCGGTGACCGGCAAAGCGGTCGGTTTCGGCATGTTCGAGACCCTCGAACTGCTGGGCCACGAGCGGCGTCTGGCGCGAATCGATCAGACGCTCGCCCGGCTGGCTGAGGCGGGGTGACAAACCTTTGTCACCCCCGGCGTCCCCGGCTCCGGGGCGTTTTCTAGAGGCGTCTTGAACGCCCGATTACGGTGTGCCGCGGAACGGAGAGAGAGTCTGTCTCTCTCGATTAACCCGTGGACGCCGACGATGGCCGATCGACCTGCGGAAGCCCCCAACCCAAAGCTCACCGCGGCCCGCCGACGTGAGCGTGTCTCGCAAGCCGCCTGGCGCCGCCGGCGGGCGGAGTTGGCTCGCGCCGTCGCCGCTACGGAGGACCGTGCCGCCGTCTCGCTGCTCGCGCAAGCGGGGGTAGAAGCGAGCGAGCTGCCGAGCGAGCCGGCTGCTGAGGTGCAAGAAACCGCCAAGGTCGTGACGGCGCCGGCCGATGTGATCCCGGCGAAGCCGGCGCCGCATGAATCGAAGGCAGCCACCCCGGTTCTGAGGAAGGCCGTTTCGCCGAGCACGCCACGCAGTAAAAAAATCGCTCAGGGTCAGGTCGCCCCCTCGGCCAAGCCGATCGCTACCGAGCGAAAGTCGGCAGCGAACAAGAAGCCGCAGCCGCGTCCCCTGAAGCGGCGTATTAAACGCCGGCGATCGAAGACGTGGAACGAGTGGTTTCAGGATCGGCCCCCTTGGGCGACCAGCTTGGCGGTGCACTCGGCGCTCATTCTGCTTTTCGGGCTGCTCAGCTTCGGCACGATGGGCGAACCGGCGTTCTTGCTGAACGCGGCGATGGCCGAGGAGGATTCGTTCGAGGAGCTCTCCGCCGAGGTGACCCTCGCCGAGTTCCCGCTCGATGCGGAAGAGCCGATCGATTCTCCGCTCGATCTATCGACCGCGGTCGAACTGGCGTCGTTGGTCGAGCCGGTTGACCTCGAGCCGATGGCTGAACTGGGCGCCACCCTAGCGCTGCCGGCCGAGGCCCTGATGGCCGCCGTGCCCGCGGGCGGGACGAAGAGCGAGGGGGAGGGGGAGTCGACCGAGCCCGCCGCCAGCAAGCCCGCGGGCAAGCCGGGGGTGGTCAGTTTCTTCGGCGCCAAGTCGCACGCCAACCGGGTGGTGTTCGTCGTCGACAACTCGGGCAGCATGCAGCACGGGCGCCTGCAGACGACGCTGCTCGAGCTGGGCGCCGCGGTCCGCCGGCTCTCGACGAGCCAAGAGTTCTACGTCGTCTTCTTCAGCGATCAAGCGTACCCGATGTTCTTCCCGGAGTCGGTCGATCAGCCCTTGCAGGCGACTCAGGAGAATAAGCGGGCGCTGTCGAAGTGGCTCCGCACGGTCGAGATGTGCCTCGGCGGACGGCTGCTCGACGCGATGGAATACGCCGCCGCGATGGAGCCGGACGTCGTCTTCCTGCTGACCGACGGCGACATCCGCAGCCCGCGGACGATCGAGCGGATGACGGCGCCCGACGCGTGGGGCTTCCCGATCCACACGCTCGGCATGGGCGCGCGGACGCTGCAGCACGGCCAGATCCTCAAGTCGATCGCCGAGGCGTCGGGCGGCACGGCGCGACCGGTGATCGCCGATCCGCGAGTCGTCGCCAAGGCCCGCGCCCGGCCGGTCCGCTACCACCGCACGCAGGGCGTCACCTGGGGCAGCGCGGTACAACCTTGGAAGTAAGGCAGCCTTGGCAGTGAGCCCCGGGGCGGCGCCTGCGGCGACAGCACTTCGGCGTGCTTCGGATTGACGGCGGTCCCGCGGATGACGTACCGTCCGCGCGGCGCCCGATCCGTTACCCCCCGCCAGTATGCCGACGCTCGCCGACCAACCGCCACTCCGCCTCGTCGCGGTCGCCGCCGATCCCGATCGGGCCGCGCCCCTCGCGCGCTCGATCGCCGCCGAGCTGGGCGCTGAGTCGCCGCGCTTAGTCGGTTCGATCGCCGACGCGTTGACGCTCCTGCGCAGCGAGTCGTTTGACGCGCTGATCGCTCTGCACGACCCCTCCGACCTCGACGCGTTGGTGCTGTCGCGCGCCTTGCGCGGCGCGGGTGACGAGACCCCGGTTGCCGTGCTCGGCACGGCGCGGGCGATCGACGCCGAGTCGGCCGCCTGGGACGCTGGCGCCGACGAGTACGCCTGCCTGTCGGACATCACCGCCGAACAGCTCGCCGGTCGGCTCCGTCGCGCGATCGACGCCCGGCAGCGGTTGCGCGAAGCCCGCCGCGTGCTGGTCGCTGACCAGCAGCGTCTCGCGAGCGAGCACGCCGAGGCCCAGCGTCTGCTGAGCGAGCAACGCCGGCTGCTCACCGCACTGCAAGAGACCGAACAACCGGCCAACACAGCGTCTCAATCGATCCCCCTCACCGCGGCGCGACCCGCAGAGGTGGAGTACATTGGCTTGCTGCGCAAGGGGCTCACCGAATCGGGCGCCACGACCGCCGCGGTCGCGCAGGTCGCCGACCGCCTCGCGGCGGAGGGGACGACCGGGCCGCGGCTCTTCGAGTTGCACCTGTCCGAAGTGAGCTCCGCCCTGGAGGGGCTCGGGCCGAAGGCGGTGCGGGTCGTCCGCGCGAACGCCGATCGGCTGCTGCTCGAAGCGATCGTTCACTTGGCCGAGGCTTACCGGCGGCAGTATGTTGAGGCGGTCCCCACGATGGCCGACGCCGTCGCCGATCCGCCCCCCGCCCGAGCCGCTTGATGCCCACCCCCGAACCCGCCCCTCCCTCCCAAGGCCCCGGCGACGATCAGACGACCGTCGCCGAGCTGCGCGGCCTGGTCGAGGAGTTCGTCGCCGAGCGCGACTGGTCCTGCTACCACTCGCCGAAGAACCTGGCGATGTCGATCGCCATCGAGGCGGCCGAGCTCATGGAGCACTTCCAGTGGATCGACGCCGAGGCGTCGCGCGCCGTCGCCGACGACCCGGAGAAGCGCGCCGTCGCGGGCGAGGAGCTGGCCGACGTGGTCGGCTACTGCTTCGCGATGGCCGGCGCGCTCGGCCTCGACCTGTCGCAGACCGTGCGGGCGAAGATGCTGCGCAACCATGAGAAGTACCCGGCGGAGGTTTTTCGGGGGAAGCCGAGCTACGAGCGGCCCGAGTAGTCTCTTTGGGGGAGTAGCATGTTGTGGCCTCTCGTTCTGCCGTTCCAGATTACCTGTGCCGTGCTAGGGCTCATCGTCCTCCTGATAACGGGGTGGGCGCCGAAGCTGAAGTGGAGGCGATCGAGGGCGTTCGGGATTTCGATCTTACTCGCTTTGTTGGCATTCGTGCCCTCGTGCACCGGTGTCTGGTATGCACTGGCTCAGATTCGGTTCGGTTACTTCGAGTACGCGACTTTCGATGACATCAACGATCTTCGCGCTGAGCGCTATCTGCCTACGGCCGCGAGAGAGATACAGATGCATAAACGGCAAGGCGGGAATGGCTACGTTGCGCGCTATTTGATCACCGAAGCAGGATTCCACGCTTACCTCGATATATTGTGGGACGAGTATGGCGTGTACTCTGCGGTTGCACGGGGTGAGATGGGTCGTGAAGGTGGAACGGCAACTCGCGAAGAGATGCAACGGATCTGCTCACTGCTCGGCTGTGATTCGCTGTCGAACGCAATAATCTTGTATAGCCCGACGGAAGCCGACGGAGGTGGAGCGACTTACTTCTTCGACAAGGAAGCAGGCGTCGTGCTACAGGACACCGGGTATTGGTAGCCGCCATGACACGATTGGCCATCGTCGGGGCGAGCGTTCGCGCGGCGGCGCAATCGGCTCTGCGGGCGGGCTTTGAGGTCGTCGGCGCCGACCTGTTCGCCGACGCCGATCTCGATGGTGTCTGCCCTATCGCGAAGGTCGACGACTACCCCGACGGCCTCGTCGATTGGCTCGCAGCTCAGGAGATCGACGCATGGATGTATACGGGGGCGCTAGAGAACTATCCCGAGCTGGTCGACCGCATGGCGGCGATCGCCCCGCTGTGGGGAGTGAGCGGCGCGGCGCTGCGGCGTTGCCGCGATCCGCTTGCGCTGCAGGAGGTATGCCGCGAGGCGGGGGTCGCCTTCCCGGAGACGCTCCCGCCCGGCGACACGCCGGCGTCGCCTGATGGCTGGCTGGCGAAGACCTACTGCCACAGTAACGGGGCAGGCGTTTGCCGGCTCGAGGAGAACGAACACGCCGGCGCCTACGCCCAACGATTGGTCGAGGGCGAGTCGCTCGCGGCCATCTACGCGTTGACCGAGACACGGCCGAGGTTGCTCGGCCTGACGCGTCAGCTCCTTGGTGAAGGCTGGGGCTACCGCGGGTCGATCGGCCCGGTGCAGCCCACCGCTAAACCGAGCGAGCAGCTAACGCGACTCGGGTGGCTGCTGCACGAGGCCCTTGGATTGCGTGGCCTCGTCGGCGTCGATCTGATCGACCACGCCGGCGTGCTCCACCTGATCGAGATCAACCCGCGTTACACCGCGTCGGTCGAGGTGCTGGAGCGAGCGGCGGGGCGGTCGGCGTTGAGTTGCTTAGACGAAGCGACTGCTGGGCCGTGGAGCTTCGGTCAGACTCTCCACGGCAAGCGAGTCGTCTACGCCAAGGAGCCGTTAACGATCACGCCGGAACTCGACGCCTGGATGGCCGAAGAGCAAGCCACCGGGCGATTGGCGGATCGACCACGGTTGGGAGAAGTGATCTCGGCGGGTGCGCCGGTCTGCACGTGGTTCGCGAAGGGATCGGACTACGAAACGGCAAGCGATTTGCTATCTCATACGGCGATGGGCGCCGGGCGATGAAGCTGCCGGGGGGACTACCCCCAGAGTATCCAGTATGCGGCGTAGCAGCCCTCTACCGCAGCTGTGATCGCGGTGATAACGACACCGGTCCAGTGGAGCCAGTCCCGATCAACGGATCGATAGAAGTCACTCCAGCATGCTAAGAACAATAGTGGTAGCGAGCAGACGCTGACACCAAGGCACGCGTAGTTGTGGGCGGCCCCGAACCACGGACGATAGATTCCAAGCAGCACCAAGACATGCTGCGGAACCAACGCGATTAGCACCGTGCTCAAGAGGAAGAACATGGCTTTCCACCAACGATTGCCGCGAATTGCCCAAGCAAAGAGCCCCGCTACCACCCCAACCGTGGAGCACATCACGAGCTTGTTCATGTTCCAGGTGTGAAAGGCAGCCGAAGGCGAATCGCCGTAGAATCGGCCCATTTCCATCACGGTGGCAAACAGCCACGACACCGTTGCGCTGAACGCCATAAGCGTTAGCAGCCAATGGCCCGGGTGCCGTAGTGGCGTCTGATCGTATTGCCACCACCGGCCAAGAAGGATGAGCAGTCCGGTAAAAGCGATGCTGTCAAATAGGGAGCAGAGCCCCGCGTAGGTAGTTGTCAGCAGAGTGGTTTCACTAGGACCGCCACTGCCAGTTGCCCAATTAGCGCGGGTGGCCGCGACTGCGGCGCAGACCAGGGAAAAGAGCAAGTAGTGAGCGATTCGCGGCCTGAAAGGTGGCGGTCTCTTCGGCCCCTCCAGTGCGATGTCGCTCCCGTGCAGCACTTCCATTTCGGCCATGGCGGTTTCTCTATGGGACCGCTGGCGGATCGGATCTCAAAAACGAGAACACGGTAGGCAATGTCGCGAACTGACTAGCAACGTACTCTCCCACCACAATCTCGGACTCGACCCCCTGCTAACGAGAATCGAAGTGGCGTCCTGGGTTGCAAGCCGTCCTCGCTGATGTCCTGTGAGATGCATCGCCTACGCGTCTTTATCGAACTCAAACGACTCCAGCCCCAGCTCCTCCGCGGGCCGATGGAGGGGGTTCTCCGCCGGCGTTGAACCCTGGTCGGGGCGTTCGTTGGGGGCGGCGCGGCGGACGGCAACGTGGTTGCCGCTCGATTCGACGATCTTCACGTACTCGCCCGGGTCAATCGCCTGGCCTTGGCTGACCGCGTCGAGCATGCGGCCGTCGATCTCGATCGAGCCGGCGGGCAGCATCTTCGTCCGCGCCACGCCGACGCGCCCGACCAGCGACTCGTGTGTGTCATCGGGGCGGACTTCTTTATCGGTCGGCGCAGCCCCGATCAGCACCCGCCCCATAGGGGTCTTTGGCAGGTACGCGAACGTGATGAAGATCAGGAGCGGCGCGAGGACGACCTCCACGGCGGCGAAGGTCAGGCCGGTGAGCAACCCGCCCGACGTGTACGCGCTGTAGACGGCCCCGATGAAGGCGGCCGCCGACAGGAAACCGAGCAGCCCGCCCGAGGGGAAGAAGACCTCCGCGACCACCAGCAGGCTGCCGATGACCGCCAGCAGGATCGCGATCGAGAGTCCGTCGAGGGCGTTCAAGGCGCGTCCCTGGAGTGAATTGGCGAATCGTAGGGAGAGTCTAGGCGTTGACGCGGCGGACGACGACGCGGTTCGCGTGCGCTTCGAGCACCTCGATCGCGTCGCCGCGCTCGATCGGCTCGCCCTGGCTGAGGACGTCGACCGGCTCGCCGTCGATCTCGGCCCGACCGGCGGGCAGCAGGTCGGTCGTCGCGACGCCCCGCTTGCCGACCAGGTGCCCGTAATCGGCCAGCTGTTCGCGGCGATCGAGCTCGATGCGGTCCGCCTCGTCGAGCGGGCCGAGCATGGCGTGGCGGAAGAGGGGCGATTGGGGCAGGTACTGCCGCAGCAGCAGGAACCCGAGCATCACGATGACGCCGGCGCCGGCGACGGTCGCCAGCGAGTTGCGGAGCTCGGCGAGCTGCGACTCGGTCTGCGGCAGGATGAACGTCTGGCTGGCTAGCACGAGCGAGGCGACGATCAGCAGCGCGCCCCCCAGGCCGAACACACCGAAGCCGGGCAGCACGATCAGCTCGATCAGCACGAACACCAAGCCCATCACGAAGAGCAGCACCTCCAGCCAGTCGGCGGTGCCGTCGAGGAATTTGCTCCAGAAGAACAGGCCGAGCGCGACGGTCGCGATGAAACCGCCGAGGCCGAGGCCGGGCGTGTTGAGTTCGAGGTACATGCCGACGACGCCGATCACCAGCAGCAGGGCCGCCAGCCCGGGCGAGGCGAGCGCCTCGACCAACTCGAGCGCCCAATTCGGCTCGGCCGTCGGGGGCGGGTCGTCGAAGCCGTAGAGCGCTTGCAGGTCGTCGAACTGCTCGACCTGACGCCACGCCACGCCAAACTCCGAAGCCCGCTCGGCGGTGAGCGACAGCGCTTTGTCGGCAGGCTTCAGCGCGGCGCCGCGACGCCAGTCGGGGCCGTCCGGCAGGGCCTCGATCTCCTCGGGGCTGTAGAGGCGTTCCGCGCCGGTGCTGCGGTTGGTGTAGGTTGACAGCTCGATCGCCGGGTCGATCGCGGCCATCAGGACCGACCAGCTCCGCCCGCACGCGGGAGCGAGGTTGTCGCGGATCGTGGCGCGGGCCGCCGCGAGCGGGTCGTCTCCGTCGTTGGCCAGGCGTTCCAGCGCTTCGCCCACACGGCGGCCGACCACATCGAGAGGGGCTTGCTCCTCGTCGGCGGCCTCCGGCGCTTCGGCATTCTCTTCGCCGATGGGCTCATCTTGATCGTCCGGTACGGGGTCGTCCGGTTCGGGGTCTTCGATCTCGGCCGCTTCGTCTTGAGCGCCTTCCGGTTTGGCGCCACGCAGCACGGCGCCGGTTTGCATGACGAGCTGATCGCAGGCCAGCGCCACTAACGCCGCCGGGCCCTCGGCGCGTTTCGGCACGTAGGCGACGGTGCGGGCCTCGCCGTCACCCAGCTCCGCGAGCGTCTGCGCGAGCCGCAACGCGGCGTTCAGGTCGCCTGTGGAGGAGTCGATCCGGAGGCCGATCCAGTTCACCTCGTGGCGTTCGAGCTGATCGCCGAGCAGGTTCTCGATCCGCTTGGCGGCGCGGGTGGTGAGGGGGCCACCCAGGTCGACCATCACGGGCCGCCAGTCGCCCGCGAGCGCCTCGTCCTCCAGCAACGCGGCGCCGGGGACGGCGAGCGCGCGGGCGAGCGCGTCGCGGTCGGAAACGAGGTACTTGGCGAGCCCCTCCTCGCGGGCCTCGCGGCCGGTGAACACGGCGAGCGTACCGGCGGGGGCGATCACCTCCTCCGAGATGATCGCGCGGTCGTTCCGCAGCGTTTCGACCTCGTCTCGCAGCGCGTACTCCACGCCCCGGTCGCTCTCGACCCGAATCAGCTCCGCCGAGCGATCGACCATCGCCGTCGCGATGGCGGGCGGCGCGGTGCGGCGTGTCTCGGCGATCTGTTGGTAGGAACCGCGGATGCCCGCCCCGATCGGGCGCGAGGCGTCCTCGCCCGCGGCGGCACGGCCGAGCTGCGCCTCGGGCGCCATCGCGATCTCCTCGCAAGCCAACGCGACGAGCACGGCGTGCCCCTCGACCGTGTCGGGCAGGTAGGCGAGCGTCTTGACTCGCGCCATCTCGTCGTCGACGAGGAACCGCGCGAGGCTGAGCGCCCGCTCGAACTCGCTTTCGCCACCGTCCGGTTCGGGCTGCAGTTCGATCACGAGCAGCGGCCGGCGGTCCTTTTCGGCGGGTTCCGCGAGGAGGCGATCGACCGCCCGCTGCAGCCGCGCCTTGGCGATGGCGTCGGCCGTGCCGGTGAGCGGCAGGGCGATCCGCACGAGGGCGACCGCCCGGCGCGGAGCCGTTTCGGCCTGGGCCGGGGGCGCCGGTTCTTGGGCGTACGCCTCGGGCGCCGCCGCGAGCGTTCCCAGGAGGGCGGCTGCGAGCCAGGCGAGGCGGCCGTCGTGATGGTGGTGTGAGCCGGTCATAGATTCGTTCGACGCCTGGGGGCGCCGGTTGCGGAAGGCCGGGCGCAGTGGGCCCAACCGTACGGATTATACCGCCGCGATACGGTTCGCGGGGGGAGGTCGGTTGGCGTGGTGGGGCGGAGATGTGGCCAAATCGTGAGCGAGCTAGTAGTCTGCATAAACCGGGGTAGCTCTGGACGAACCGGTTATTCGCCCCGCGTCTAACGACCTTGTCCCTCATCTGCGTCCGCCTTGTCCGAAAACGCCTCTGTGTCGAAGGCCGCTGAGCCGTTGCCGACCGAGCCGCCTCAGCAAGAGGAGGTGGCGCTGCGCAGCGCGCGGGATACGTACGGCTGGCTGGCGAGTTTCGGGGTTCACGCCGTGGCGCTCGTCTTGCTGGCCCTGCTGACGCTGCCGCCGATCCCGCTTGGGGACAGCTTCAATCTGCTGGGCGACGCGCCGCCCAATGAGCAGATCGACGACGCGATCTCGCTCGAGGAGACCCTGTTCGATCTCAGCACCGACGACCTGAACCAGCCGCTCGAGTCGGCGATGGACGCCCCGATGGCGCCCCCGACCCCCGACGCTTTGGCCGTCGCCCCGGCTCCGGCTCTCGACCTGTCGTCGCTGCTCTCGACCTCGGCGATCGCCACCCCGACCGACTCGGCGGCGGCCGTCGTCTCCGGTTCGGGAACCGACGGCCGCTCGGCCGTCGGCAAGGCGGCCCTGGTCGCTGCCAAGGGGGGCTCGCCCGCGAGCGAGGCGGCCGTCGCCCGCGGCCTGAAGTGGATCTCGCAGCACCAGAACCCGGACGGCAGCTGGAGCTTGAACCACGCGGCCGGGGCTTGCCGCGGACGCTGCGGGAATCCCGCGTCGAACAAGGATGGCAAGCTCATCGAGAACACGACCGCCAGCGCGACCGGCCTGGCGTTGCTGCCGTTCCTCGGCGCGGGCGAGACGCACCAATCGGGGCGGCACCGCAAGGTTGTCGCCGCGGGCCTCGACGCGTTGATCCGGCAGGGCAAGAAAGACAAAGACAACCCGGGCCTCAGCTGGGCCGATAGCGGCAACCTCTACGCCCACGGCATCAGCACCATTTGCCTGTGCGAGGCGTACGGCATCACGGGCGACCCGTCGTTGCGAGCCCCGGCGCAGGCCGCGCTCGACTACCTCGCCTACGCCCAGGACCCGAAGGGGGGCGGTTGGCGATACCGGGCGCAGCAGGAGGGTGACACCTCGGTCACCGGCTGGCAGATCATGGGCCTGAAGAGCGGGATGCTGGCCGAACTCAAGACGCCCCGTCGCGTGGTGAACCGGGCGAGCAAGTTCCTCGACGCCCTCAGCGCCGCGGGCGGGTCGCAGTACGGCTACGTGATCAATTACGAGGAAGGGGAGGACGACGAGGAGAAGGTCGCCAAGCCGGTCGGCGGCCGACCGACGACCTCGGCGGTCGGGTTGCTCTGCCGCATGTACCTCGGCTGGGACCAGAGCGATGCGCGTCTCGCGAAGGGGGTCAAACGCCTCTCGGATCGCGGGCCGATCTCCGGCAACTTCTACCACAACTACTACGCCGCCCAGGCGATCTTCCATCAGACCGGGGGCGTCGGCGCGGTGTGGCGGAAGTGGAACGAGGCCACCCGCGAGATGCTCGTCGAGCAGCAATCGACCCGCGGCCACGAGCGGGGCAGTTGGTACGTGAAGGGGGGCCACACCCAACGCGGCGGGCGCCTGTACACGACCGCCATGGCCACGATGACGCTCGAGGTCTACTACCGCTACCTGCCGCTCTACAAAGCCGAGGCGGTCAGCTTCGAGCTGCCGGACTGATCGATCAAACGGGGCTCCTGCTAGCAAGGCGCCACGCCCCCGCCCGTCGGGTTAGCTAAAGTTTGCGGCCTGCGTCGGTCGATGCCGCCAGAGTGGGCCCGCTAGGCGCGGCCCCGTGTCCTCTCGCCTCGCGGGGCGTTCGCGATCTGGAGCAACGGCATGGAAGCCGACAAGCTAGGCAGCGGCTTGGTGAACGTCGTGCTCGGCGCGCTCATCCTCTGGGTCGCCCAGACCACGTTCCAACACTCGGGCGAGCTGGCGGGCTTCAACCAGAAGTTCGACGGCCTGCAGGCGCAGCACGACAACGTGCGCGACCGGATGGACGCCCTGATGGAGGCCGTGAACGAACGGACCCGTTCGCGGTTCACCAGCGAAGACGGCGAGAAGATCGCCGCCCGCATCGAGCAAGTGGGCGCTACGGTCTCCGACCTCGAACGGCGGCTCGCTCAGCGTGTGACCGAGCTGCAGCTCAAGGTGATCGCCATCCAGACGCAGGGCGCCGATCAGCGCGAGCTGGCCCGTCTGCGGACCGACTTGGAACGGCTCAACGCGAGCCTCGGCGCAGCCGGCGCCACAGGGCCCGTTTCGTTGAGCCAGCGCGCCGAGGTGGCCCGATCGCTGAACGCCGCGGTCAGCCGCTAGCGCCCGCGCGAACGCCGTCGGTCATCGCCTCGATCACGATCGCGAGAACGGTCACGGTCGGAACCGTCTCGGCTCTCTCCTATTGCCCGCAGCAGGGCGCGGCGGATGTCCTCGGTGGCGCCCGAGTTCGCTAGCGACAGGACCTGCACCGACTGGGTCGGCCGCGACTGCTCATCGAGCTGGCGGATCGCGTCGACCACGCTGCCGAAGACCTCCTCGCGGGCCGACACGATGATGACGTTCGCCTCGTCGTCGGCGCCGAGTGAGAGCAGGCCGTCGAACCCGATGAACGCGGGGTCGGTCGACTCCCCTTCGCCGTAGTGGATCTTGGTGAGGTACGAATAGATTGACCCCGCCGCCTTCTTCTCCTCGGTGTCGAACTCCTTGTCGCCCCGGCTGAGCAGGTCGCGGTAGACCTCCTTGAGCGCCGCCACCACGTTCGACGCCTGCGCGTAGCGCAGCTTCATCGTCACGGTGCGGCGGTTGTAGATCCGGTCGGTCGAGGGCTTGCGGTCCCAGGTCTCGATCAGCTTGCCGATCTCGGTGAGCTGGGCGGACGTGGCGTTGGCGACCAGGATCGTGCTGCTCCGGTCATCGGCCAGGAACCGCAGCGGCCGCCGGCGCGAGAGCCGCACGGGCTCGTCCTCCTCCGACTTCACGCCACGGACGCGTCCCCACCAGTCGAGCACCTGCTCGTCGTCTTCGGCGAGGAACTCCTCGAAGTAGACCCGCAGGCTGTCGACGAGGTCATCCGGGTTGCGGACCTTCACCGGGAAGACCTTGTACCGGTCGGGCTCGGGGATGAGCTCGGCGATCAGCTCCTCGAGCCGCCCGAGCGCCGCCGTGTCGTCCGAACTGATCACGAGGCGGCCGCGCGGGTCGACGCGGATCGCCACGGGGGGCTTGGTCGCCGATGGGGCTGACTTCTCGTCTTCGCCGTGGTCCGAGAGCAAGCGGAAACGCGAGCCACCCACCGTTCCCTGGGCGGTGCGGGCTTCGGTGGGGTTTACTTCCGACTCGGCCGGATCCTCTTGCTCTTCGGCGGGCAGGATCAGCTCGGTCTCGCCGCCGACCGAGGGCCATGCGGCCTTGAGCTGACGGAGCAGTTGCTCGGTCTTGTCCGGGTCGAGCGTGTCGAGCACCCGCACGCGGCGTTCGTCGGCGCGGTCGCCGATCGGTTCGCCCAGTTTCACGAGGAGGTCGCGGACCTCTTCGAGCTGCTGGGGCGTGCCGCGGACGATCAGGCGGTTGTTCTCGATGTCCGCATCGACGCGGAGCAGGGTCTCGGGCTCGTCGTCGTCGTCGTTGTTGCGTCGGTAGCTGAAGAAGAACGGGTAATCGTTGTCCTTCTTTTTCTTCTTCGGCTTGTTGATGATCAGCGACTGGATCGAACCGGCGACCGCCTCGGCGGGGAGCCGGCGTAGCCAGAAGACCTCGACGACCGTCTCAGCGCCGTCGAGCTGATCGATCAGCGACGTGATCTTCTCGTGGTCGCGCGCCGACGCGCGGGCGAAGAGCGTCTTGCTGTCTTTGTCGCCTCGCAGCTCGGCCCGGGGGCTCAGACCGCCGATCTCTTCGAGGGCCGAGATCACCGCGGTGGGGGAGATCGTTTTCAGCCGGTACTGCTCCAGACGCCGCTCCCCGGCCGAAGCCACGTCGGCGCCCCCTTCGGAGGTCGGGACATCCAGCGCCTCGATCGTGCGGGCGATGATCCGCATCTGCTCGGGCGGGGCGTTGGCGAGCACGCTGTTGCGCTGCCGGTTGTACGCCAGGTAGACGGGCGGGCCGTCCTTCTGCAGCAGCTTCATGACGTCCTTGCCACGCTGCGCTAGCTGGTTCATGAGCTGCATCTTCTGTTGCTGCATCTGCAGCTCCATCTGGCTCGGCCGGCTGTTCGGGTCGAGGCCGAGCACCACGTAGACGATGTCGATCACCTCCGAAGCCTGCACGTGCTCCAGCACGAACTCACGAGGCGCCGCGCGGCCTTCGACGGCGAGACGCTCTTCGTTCAGCAGCGCGCTGACCATCCGCAGGTTGGCGACCGTGTCGATCAGCAACAGCCGCTTGGTGGCGGTCAGCGGCATCGCTTTCGCGTGGGGGCTGAGCGCCTGCTTCACGTCCTCGAGCGTCTGCTTCGCGTCGTATCCCTCGGGGACGGCGAGCGAGACCTTCACCACGTCGTGCGGCAGGCGGTCGTACAGCTCCTCTTCGGTCGCCCGTGGCACGAGGCTCGGGTCGAGCTGGTCGAGCTTGAAGACGCTGAGCACCTCGCCGGAGAGCAGCAGCGTGTAGCCGCGCGCCTGGAGGTGGCGGTTGATGAGGTCGCGCGCCTCGGGGAGCGAGTAGGCGCGCTGCGTGGTGAGGTTCAGGTAGTCGCCGGGCAGTTCGCGCCAATCGAGCGACAGCTCGCTGACGTTCGCCAGCCATTGCAGCACGTCGCCCCACGCCTGGCCGTGGAAAGAGAAGGTCACCCGCCCGGCCGAGTCGGGCTTCGCTTCGAGCTCGCGAGGGTCGGGTGGCGTGGGGGGCTTGTTGGGGCGTTGGGTCGGCCCGTCGTCGGGCTTCTTCTCCTCGTCTTCTGAGCCGCCCTCCTTCTTCTCTTTATCGTCCGGCTTCTCGCCCTTCGCCTCTTCCTGCTTCTTGGAGTCGTTGGCCTTGTTATTCGACGGCTTCGCGTTGGCCGGTTTCGGACGCCCCGAACGCTGGACCACCACATTCGGCCCACCCGGGCTCGCGCTGAACTGCTGCGCCGCAGCCGGCGACATCAAGAGCAGCGCGCAAAGCCACGCCGTGGAGATGAGGACGTACTCTTTTCGGCGATGCGAGGGCATCGGGTGCTCCGTTCCGTCACCGGGCGAAAGGGACCGATCGTGGCCCGGCGTCAGCTCCCCACTGTAACGGCAGAGGCCGTGCGACCCCAAACTCTCGGGACGAGATTCGCGAGAAGAGTTCGCGGATTTGCGCCCCCGCCGGAGAGGAAACTAGGGGCGGGCGTCCCAGGGCGCCGTGAACGCCGCGGCGCCGCCGCCGGTGACGCCCACGAGGAAGACCCCGTCTTCGGGGGGCCCCGCTTCGAGGGCGGGGGCGAGGTAAGGGAAAGCCTCGACCAGATCGGGTAAGGCCTCGTCCCAGGCGAGCGCCCGGGCGAAGACGGTCGTCTGCACCGCGTCCGGGTCCTCGCCGGGGTCCTCGGCGGCGATCGCGTCGTCGATGACCTCGTCGCCGAGCCAGCCGCGGGCGATCTGCCCGCCGAGCTCGTCCTCGCAGTCGATGAGCACGATCATCGGCGAGGCGACCTCTTCTTCAACGGCCTCGTCGTAGGTCGCGAAGACCAGCGGCAGCGAGGATTCGACCAGCAGCTGATGCGCGGCGAACAGCTCGTCATCGGTTTCGGGATCGGACATGCCCACGATAAGAATCGAAGCCTGACGCCGCCGCTAGGGAGCCCTAGCGGGTCTTGCGACGTCCGGACGAATCGAAGCGTGGAAGGTCTTGGCTTCGCCAAGCTGAGACCGCCCAGCAACGCGCCGCGCATAAAAAATCCCGGCCCCGTCAGACGACGGGGCCGGGGGTCGTTAGTCATGCTTTGATTCCACCCGAGAAGTTGATCAAGCAACCAAGTGGATCGAAGCAGGTGGTGGTCGCCACGGCGACCCGCCGGTCGTCGTTAGGCCAGACCACCGGGCTGGCTAAGGGTACAACAGTCGGTCAAGGTACCACCTCCTTCAGTTTTAGAGTTTGGCCGAGCGGGGCGTGAATGCCAGAGACACCCCCGCAGGACCGATTCGTCCGTCGCGCCGCGTTAGCACGACCTCGACTCCATCTATTGTAGTCGGCGCTCGGGAACCTCGCAGCAGCGAAATATCCCGCGGTTTCGCCGGTTCTTAGCAGGAATCCGAATACCCGGCGGTCACCCCCTGTAACCCGGCGTACGCCGGGTTTTCTAGGACCACCACTGTTAACAAGGCCCCTGCATCTGGTGCAAATCAGGTGCAGGGGCCTTTCTGTTGGCCGATAGCAGTGACGGCAAACAAGCGGGTAGAAACGGCTGGATTCCCGCTCGAAGAGGTGTCCTGTTTGCCTTTTTGGGATTTCTTTCGGGCCCGGTCAGGGGCGGTCGGGGTCGGCCGGGGTCGGCCGGGCCCGAAGCCGTTTGGCACGGATCGGGGGCTTTTGGGGTGGCTCGTAAAGTTGGCCGCGTTTCGACCGGCACCCCCAACAGAACGGAGCGAGAAAGTAGCAGGACAGCAAACACTCAACCGAATCCCCGACGCCATGAAGGAGACCAACCGATGGATGCAATGGAAGCCCGTGGACCGCGGAGGCAGCAAGCCAACCAAAGTGCCCTACCAATCAAACGGAAGCCTCGCTTCCTCAACCAACCCGTCCACCTGGTCACCCTACGAAGCCGTCACAACAGCCGACGGCGGACGCCTCGGGTTCGCTCTCGGGGACGGTTGGGCCGGCGTCGACCTGGACAATGTGATTGTCGACGGTGAGCTGCTGCCCTGGGCTGAGCAGCTCGTTGAGCAGCTCGACTCATACGCCGAGGTGAGCCCCTCGGGCAATGGTGTGAAGATCTTCTTGAAGACCGACCTGCAGCTCTCCGGGAAGAACGGATCGCATCCGGATGGCGGATCAATCGAGGTCTACGGGGCTGGTAGGTACTTCACCGTGACCGGCAACAAGCTGCCAGGGGCTCCTGCCGAGGTGAACCAGTCTGACGACGCCCTGCACCACGCTCACACCCTGGCGGGCGGTTGCGGCACGACGGGTACCGCCAAGGCGGACGTCGCTGAGTGGCCCGATATGCCAAGTGTCGATGACCTTACACCCTACTTCGAGCAGGTTAAACAACTGTCCGAGTCAATCGAGGGCCACCGTGGTCACGACGCTCTCTTCCACGCCTCCTGCGAGGTGAAGCGGATGGGGCTGAACGAGGAGGACTCGTTAGAAGTCCTCCAGCACTACAACATGGCGAGGTGCCAGCCGACGTGGAGTGGGTACGACTTGCGCAGGAAGCTCAACGAGGGCTGCAAGGCGGTCTTGGGAGAACGGGCGGCTGCTTTGCAGGCACTCACCGAGGCCTCCTTGGAGTCGCTTGATCGCAGCCACAACCTCACCGACATGGGCAACGCCGAGCGGTTGGCCTCCCAGTTCGGCGGCGAGCTGAGGTATGTCGCCGAGTGGAAGCGATGGCTCTACTGGGACGGCCGACGGTGGGCCAAGGACGTCACCGGGGAGACGATGCAGCGGATCAAGTCGGTCGTCCGCGGTATCTATGGAGAGGCGGCGGAGAAGGAGGACGACGAAGCGAGGGCGAAGCTGGCAAAGCACGCCAAGACGTCCGAGAGCAAAGCCAGGATCGAGGCCGTCGAGGTGCTGGCCCGATCCGAGAAGCCGTTCCCTTCTACGCCCGGTTCGTTCGACGACGACCCCATGCTCCTCAACACCGAGGACGGCACGATTGACCTCGCGACGGGCACGTTGCGACCGCACGACCCGGGCGACCTGCTGACGATGTCTACCCGCACGGGGTACGCCAGCGGCGACGCGTGGTCCGCTCCGACCTGGACGAGGTTCCTTGGCGAGATCTTCAAGGACGACACCGAGATGACCGCGTACGTGCAGCGGCTGTTCGGCTACGCCCTCATCGGCGAGCAGACGGTTCACGTCTTCCCGATCCTCCACGGAGACGGGGCCAACGGGAAATCGGTGTTCGTTGGGGCCCTGCAGCACGCCCTGGGGGACTACGCCACGACGGCCGCCCCGAAGCTGTTCGTCCGCAAGAGCCACGACGGTCACCCGACCGGGCTAGCGGACCTGTACGGTCGTCGGCTGGTTGTGCTGAACGAGAGCGAGGGGGGCGACTCGCTAGACGAGGCCTTCGTGAAGGGCATCACCGGGGGCGACACGATCAAGGCCCGCAAGATGCGGCAGGACTTCTGGGAGTTCGAGCCGTCCCACACGGCGGTCATGGTCACCAACCATCGGCCGGGCGTTCGTGGCCAGGACGAAGGCATCTGGCGGCGACTGAAGCTCATCCCGTTCAACGCCTTTATCCCGCCAGAGCAGCGCGATGCGGAACTGCCGGCCAAGCTGAAGGCCGAAGCCCCTGCCATCCTGCGGTGGCTTGTAGAAGGCTGCCTAGCGTTCCAGCGGCGTGAGCTCACCGACGAGCCGGAGGCCGTGCAGGCCGCCACGAGGGCGTACCGGGGGACAGCCGACCCGCTCTACGCCTGGCTCGATGCTCACTGCGAACGGGCAACCGAGGGGCGGAGCAAGGCGTCCGAGCTGCTGCAGAGCTTCAACGACTACCTGAAGGCCCGGGGCGATGCCGCGGTCAGCCAGAACGAGTTCGCCAAGCGGATGACGGCGGCGGGCTTTGAGAAGAAGCGTGGTAGCGACGCCACTCGGTACGTCGGCTTGTGGTTGGCGTCGCCAGTCGTAGAGGAGATCGACCCGCTTTCTTGAGGAGGGTGTAGACGGTGTAGACCTAACTGGTTGTTCTCATAAGGAGCTCTATTGGAAAACAACCGGAAGGGTCTACACCGTCTACACCGGCGGCTAGGCCGAACAGGCCCCTGGCGATTTCTCAGGTTCTCCCTGGCCGATTAAGGCTTCGTCTTGCCGCCCCGAACAGCCACTTTTTGGCATTTTTGTTACTGGGCTGACTGGCGAGTCCAGCGACGCGGCGGCCAAGCATCAACCGACGGCCCTTGATTGGATTGCGACACGCCCAGTCACCCCGCGTGGCAAGCAGCTTCGGGATCATCGATCCGGCCCGAGGCCGGGTGTTCTTTGAAAATATGGGCGTTTGGCCCCGGTCTGGTGTTGCGAGCCGGGCCGGGGCGTGAGGTGGGCTAGCGTGCTCAGGACGACGCCACGAATGGCACGTAGATCTCCGCAAGTCGTTGTTGCGAATTGACCTACGAAGAAGGGCCTCGCTCGCCTAGATGGGAGTTGTCACATCCCCATCGTTGGCAAGGAGGCCCTCGCGGTGCGAAGTATTAACAACGGACGCGTTCGGAGCCAGATCAGCTTTCTGCGCCAGCAGTTCTTGCAGTCGGAGGGGTTGCCCTTCGGTGAAGTGCTCACGAACGAGACGCTCACGCGAGCACTCGACACGATCCAGCACGACTGGCTCGATCGGATCTACACGCCGCTGATGACGCTGCGGGTCTTCTTGTGGCAGGTGCTCAGCGCCGACCACTCGTGCCGAGCGGCGGTCGCCCGGCTGATCGCCCACCGGGTGTCGCAGGGCTTGAAGCCTTGCTCCGCCCAGACGAGCGCTTACTGCCAAGCGAGGAAGCGATTGCCCGAGGAGTTCTTCGCGACCACGGCCCGCGCAACGGCCGCCGCGTTGGACAAGGGCGTGAAGCCCGAGTGGTTGTGGAAGCGGCGTCGCGTGCTGATCTACGACGGCTCGACCGTGTCGATGCCCGACACGCCGGAGAACCAGCACGCTTATCCGCAGCCCCCGCAGCAGGCCCCGGGGATCGGCTTCCCGATCGCGCGGATCGCGGCGTTCTTCTCGCTCTCTTGCGGAGCCGTGCTCGACTTGGACATCTGCAGCAACTCGGGCAAGGGGCACAGCGAGTTGGGCATGCTCCGCAAGATGTGGGGACGGCTGCTTGCGGGGGATATCCTGCTTGCCGATCGGTACCTGTGTGCGTGGAAAGAGATCCATCTCTTGAAGCAACGCGGCGTCGATATGGTCACGCGGTTGCACCACTGCCGGAAGGCCGACTTCCGGCGTGGGATACGCTTGGCGAAAGGCGATCACCTCGTTGAGTGGACCAAGCCCGCTATCCGCTCGATGAAGTGGGGCAACTGGAAGAAGCTGCCCGGCCAGATCACGGTTCGTGAGACGCGCGTCCTCGTTGAGCAAGATGGCTTCCGCAGCCGGAGCCTGATTGTCGTCTCGACCTTGTTGGATTCCGAGGAGTACACCAAGCAAGACCTCGCCGAGTTGTATCGCGCTCGTTGGAACTGCGAACTCGACCTGCGGTCGCTCAAAGAGACCCTGCCGATGGACATCCTGCGTTGCAAGACGCCCGAACTGGTGCGCAAGGAGATCTGGGCCCACCTGCTCGCCTACAACCTGATCCGCACCGTGATGGCCCAAGCGGCCCACAAGCATTCGATCGAGCCCCGCTCGATCAGCTTCAAGGGCGCCGTTCAAACGCTCGAAGCGTTCCATCCGGTGATCGAGTTGCTATCGCATCGCGGAGCCGTCTTCCGACGAACCCTCTACGACCACCTGCTCGACGCCATTGCCACCCACCGTGTCGGCGACCGACCCGACCGCTTCGAACCACGCCAGCGAAAGCGAAGACCCAAGAAACACGTCCCCATGTGCAAACCAAGGAACGTGCTCAAACGTCAAATGGCTAAACGACTTGCGTAGATCTACGTGCCATTCGACGACGCCACCTTACGCACGAAAGCGTTCGGGCGAGTCGCCTGCAAGTTGCCCTCGAACGGGTACGCCGGGCCGTCCCGAAGTCGCCGAGGTTGAGCTGACCGACGCGGATTGAGCGGGTCGCTAAGTCGCCGAAACTGGTCCAACCGACGCAATTCAAGCGGACGAGACAACAGCAGATGAATATCCGGCGAGCTTCTTTGATGCCCACGGTTGCCCGCAGCCCTTAACGACCAAAGTCCAATACCGTCAGGCGCTATCGCCCCGCAAACTCGACGCATCCCCGCCAGGCTTCGCCACTGTTGTAGAAGTACTTCTGCCGATAACAACGTCTTTGCTGCACCTGTTTGGACGAACCCTCCTCTAGTTGTTTGCAGGGACTGCAACGACTCGAGGAGTCGCACGGATAGTTGCGAGAAGGGGCAGGGAAGCAGATGCGAGGTCTCTCGATCGCAGTGATAGCTGTTGCAGCGGGCGGCGCTTGGGCCGACGGTCCATCCGCGTCGTGTTGCGATCCGACTTGGGGCGTGTCCGCTGACTACCTGCAGTGGTGGGTCGGCGGTGGCCCCTCGCCCACGCTGCTCACTAGTAGCCCCGCCGGGACAAGCCGGCCACAGGCCGGAGTGCTTGGCGAGCCGTCGACGACATCTCTGTTCGGTGGGTCGGCGGCGGAGTCGGCGAACGGCTCTGGCATGCGTTTGGGATTATCTCGACGCCTCGGAGAATACGTCTCGCTTTCGAGCGAGTTTTTCTGGGTAGGCATCGATGACGACTACGCGGCGTCGTCCGACGGCAATCCAGGCCTTATGCGTCCGTTCCTCAACACCGATCCCGCCAGTCTTGGTGAGGACGCCGAGCTGATTGCGTTCGACGATCCAACTCTGGGAGATGTTGTCGATGGGTCAGTCGCGATCGACCTTGACTACGATATTTACTCGGCATCGCTAGCATGCCGCGTCGATCTCCTAGGCGAGTGTGGAAGTGGCGTGGCGGGGTTGATCGGGTATCGTTTCTTCCGGTTCGAAGAGTCGTTGAATGTTTCGACGCAATCGGTCGTTCAATCGACCGGGGGAGCGGTCGCGCAGGGAACGACCTTCGACGTGCGGGACTCGCTTGGTGCTACGAACGAGTTCCACGGTTTGGACCTCGGGTTAGTGCTCGAAGACAGCCGCGGTCCGTGGGGGGTGACGGTGACCGGCAAGGTCGCTGTAGGCGGCAATCGCCGGGAGTCGCTGATTGCCGGATCGACGACGACGACCGTCCCGACAATCGCGCCGTTTGTCGAAGTGGGTGGGCTCCTGACCCAAACGACCAATGCGGGCAAGCGCCGGGACAACCGCTTCGCGCTGCTGCCCGAATTGCGTGTCGATATACGGAGACGAATTGGTGCGAGCACGGAAGTACGCGTCGGCTACACGCTTCTCTACCTGACCGACGCCTTGCGGACCGGCGTGCTGATCGATCGTCGTGTCGATGGGCGACTGCTAGATCCCGGTCCGCCTCCGGCGGGCGCCACCGACCCGGCGTTTCAATCGCCCGGGTCGACGGTTTGGCTGCAGGGCATCAACCTTGGGCTGATACGTACCTACTGAGGGGCGAAAAACAGCTGAATTTTCAGCTCGCTGTATGAGCGTGACTCGCGAATGCCCGGAATTATAGTGGGTGTTCGTTTGCTTCGCGGGGCTCTTGGCGTCACGGGGCAAGTTGTCCGATACGCTCTAGTGACTAGTTGAGATGTATTTCCGCTATGCGAAGCCGCAAAGCCGCGGCGTAGGTCGTCTTAAGCGTGCGTCACGTCGCCGACCAAAGCTTCATCCGGCCGAAGTGCTCGAGCCGCGGTTGGCGCTAGCCGCCAGTTCCTGGGTTGGCGGTGACGGTTTCTGGGACGATCCGACCAACTGGTCGACCGGGCAGGTTCCAACGGTTGATGATGACGTCACCCTGAACGTGTCGGGCTTGGTGACCGTCACCGTCCGTGACGCGCGACAAGTGGGGACGATCGCGGGCGCCGAGAACTTGCGTGTGCTCGGTGGAGCGGGCCAGTTGTCGGTTGGTGGCACATCGACTTACAGCGGAGTGATCGATGTCACGGGCACGCTGGCGTTGGCGGGTGATCTGAGCGGCAGCGGCGCCGTCGAAAACCGGGGCGTGCTGCGGTCGCTAGCTGACGCGACGCTCTCCCTCGATTACACCGGCGAGGCCAACGCTGTAATCGATGTCGATGCCGGTCGATTGACTCTCGTTAGCGGCGACCATGACGCAGCGCGTTTCGAGGTTGCGTCAGGGGGCGTTCTGCAACTGTCGGGGGACCACGACTTCAGAGGCGACAGCGTCGGCGTGGGGGCCGGCCGGGTCGAGTGGACTGGATCGCTCGATAGCGCGGACCCGCGAAACCGTGGTTCGCTCGACTTCGCCGAGGGCCTGTTGCACTGGGTGAGCGGTACGGCAGGCGACCTGATCAACGATGGCTTCGTGCAGATCGACACCGACGCGTCGCTTTCCATAAACGGTGCGGTGACGAATAACGGCTCCTTCGTTCACGAGAGCGCGTCAACCGTCACGCTGACGCGGCATCAAGAGTTTATCAACCGCGGCACGTACGACTTCCGAGACAACGGCGAGTTCATCCTGTCGCCCGGGACGTCGGCAGTGTTCACAACGATTTTTCATAACCTGGGCACGATTCGCAAAAGCGGTGGCGACGGCACGAGCCAAATCTTCTCCGATCGCGCCAGCACCTTCCTAAACAACACGGGCACGGCCGACGTTCGCTCGGGCACGTTGAGCCTGGACATCAACACGCTGCAGATCGAGCGTCAGCCGTTCCAGGGAGACTTTCTCCACGACGGGACGTACCGCGTCGCCGACAACGCAACGCTGCTGCTCGATCCTGACCGGAACATCGTCAACAACTTTGCCACGATCGTGCTGGAAGGCCCCAACGCGGCGATGCCGGGCATCGACACGCTGGCCGCCAACGCGGGGGTGATCCGCCTGGAAGGCGGACGCGACTTCACGACCATCGGCGACCTGACCAACGGCGTCGATCGCGTCAACGCCGAGATGCAGAACGCCCTGGTCTCCGGTTTGAACGACCAGCTAGGCATCGCCGTCGACCCAACAACGGGGAACGTTCTGCTGCTGTCACGCGACGAGTCGATCATCCGTGAGATCGACGCCGACGGCCGCACGGTGCGAACGATCCCGCGTCCGACCGAGCCGACCAGCGGCTCGGGCATCTCGGCGTTAACGGCGCTCGACGTGGTGTCGGCGCCCGTCTCGATCGGTGGCGTCACCGTGCCCGCCGGCACGCTGCTAATGACCTACGGCGACGACGCCCCGCCGCAAGTCCTCGCGCTCGACCGCGCCACCGGCGCCGAGCTGGCGAGCGTTTCCTTTGACGACCTGCCGCGTGGCCAACCCGGCCTCGCACACCACCCGATCCGCGACACGCTGTTCATCATGTCGTCCGACAATCGGCTATACGAAGTCGATCCATCGGACGGCTCGTTGGTGACCTCCTTCGGCCTTAGCGGGGCCGGGGCGCCCTCGCCGATCTCATCGTTCGTAGTTGGCGGCGTCGAAGTCAACGAGACGAATGGCAACCTGCTGGTGGTTGTCGATCGCGAATCGATCATCCGCGAGCTGACGCCCACCGGCGAGTGGGTCGCTGATTACGACCTAGAACACCTCGGTCCGCGCGCCCGCAATACGGTCAACAACTTCTCCGGCATCGCCCGTGATAACGCCACGGGCGACGTCTGGGTGCTCAACAGAGAGAAACGGCTGTGGCGGTTCTCAACGCCCGAGCGGGGCGTGTTCGGCGAGATCGACCTGGCCGCCGGGAGCAACCTGACGGTCAGCGGTGCGTTCACTCAGGTGGCCGAAGCTAAGACACGCGTCGAGCTTGCCGGTCGGCCCACCGATATGGCGTCGGGCCGGCTCGAGATCGTCGGCGAAGCAACGCTTGCCGGTGAGCTCATCGTCTCGACCGGCGCGGGATTTACGCCGGTCGCCGCCGACCAATTCACGACCGTGAGCTTCGCGTCGCGAGGCGGCACCGAGTTCGGGTCGATCACAACGCCCGACGGCCTAACCTCTCGCCATACCGACGGCGCCGTCGTGGTCACCGTCGGCGACGCGCCGGTCGGCTCGCCCGATCTGGTGGTGTCGGCCGTCACCGGCCCCACGACAGTCACCGCGGGCGACGAAGCGACTATCGAGTGGACCGTGACCAACGCCGGTTCCGTCGCGGCAAGCGGCTCCTGGCGCGACGCCATCTCGCTCACCGGCGTCACGGTCGAACAAGTCAGCGATCCGGCCGCTAATCCGCTGGACGGCTCCACGGTGGTCGACGTCGTAGTGGAAGACAGCTTGCTGATCGAAGATGTGCTGGTCGGCGACGGCGCCCCGCTGGCGCCCGGTGAGTCACGCACCTTCTCCGCCACGGTACGTGTCCCGGCGCGTGAGCTGGGCGAGTACTCTTGGCGAGTGCAGACCAACGCGCGGCTAGATCTAGTCGAAGAGTCGGAAGACCCCGAGCTGAACGCCGCGCTCAGCGATCAGCCGGTAACGCTCGACGTGCCGGTGCTCACGATCGACGGCCCGACGATCGACGCAACGTTCGCGACCGAAGCCGAGCCGCTGTGGTTCCGGCTCGATGGCACGCAAGATCGAGACATCGAAGTCACGGCCGACCTGTTGACCGCCGGCGTAACCGAGCTGTACTTGGGCGCCGGTTTCTTGCCGACGCGGTTCGATTACACCCATCGTCACCGCCAGCTGGGCGCAGCGGATGTGTCGGCGGTTGCCCCGCTTGTCGAGAGCGACATACCCAGCGCGCCGGCCACGGTCTGGTACGTCACGGTCTTCCCGAATGACCTGCCCGCCGACGGCACACCGGTACAGATCGCGGCCGAGCGTGCTGCGCCGAGCCTGACCGAGGTTGCTACCTCCACCGTCACACGCAGCAGCCGGCAGGTCTTGGATGTCCGCGGGACGAACCTCAGCGACGACCTTAGCTATCGACTGGTCGCCACGGGCAGCGGAGCGGCGGCGGACAGCTTGTCGGTGATCGTGAACAATGCTCAGCGAACGTTCGCAACGTTCGACATGAGCAGCCTGCCCATCGGCAGCTACGACCTCGTCGTGCTCGACGGCGGGGTGGAGGCCGACCGGTTGCCGGGCGGCGTGACACTCGTCTCGCCGGCGCCTGCTGCCGGGCCGCCGGAACTGCGGTACTGGCTTGATATCCCCGAGGTGATGCGAAACGACCGCCTGTCGGAGATTTCAATCCACTACCACAACGAGGGCTCGCGTACCGCGGCGCTGCCGTGGCTCACCCTGGCGGCGAGCGACGGCACGATTCACAGGAGCTTCGACAGCAGCGACGTCTACGGAGACGGGGCGATCACGGTGCTCGCGAACGGCCCGACGCCTGGGCTTACGGTGCTACCGCCGGGCGCGTCAGGCCGGATCGACCTCTACTACCGTTCGCCGAGCGACCCCGCCGAGATCGAGTTCGATCTGCACGCGTCGAGCATCGACGACCCGCTCTTTGCGAACCAGTCGATCAACTGGGATCTGATCAGCAACCTGCAACGTCCGGCCGGCGCGGACGAAGCGGCGTGGGACGCGCTGGTAGCCCGCAACCGCGCTCAATACGGCGAGACGTACGCCAACCTGCACGACTTCGCGGTCGCCGAGGTGCAGGAACTCGTCGCAGCGGGCTACGAAGAAGTGCTCTTCTACGACGGGCGGGTCTACTTCGAGAGCGTCTCGCGGCCGACGAACCCGCCGACCCTCCGTGGCGCGGAAGATGGCGAGGAGCCCGGGGTTCAGCTGTCAACAATCGCGCCCGAGAGCGAAACGGCCGCAATGATTGGTCCCATCGACGTTGGTGGAGTCCCAATCGCCTTCGCCACGTCAGGCGGCGACGGGATCGCCGAGGTGCATACGGTGGTCATCGGACCTGATTTTGACGCCGGCCTCCCCGGCGCCAATGACGATGCACAGAGCTTTGCTCGACTTGTAAGGACGGGGGCCAACTACGCCGGTCCGAAGCCAGTGCTTGTGGATGGTCGCGACTCGACCCCGGAGAACGCGCTAAACGCAATCCGGGACGCCGCCGCAAACGTTGATGAAGACGACACCCTTTTTGTGTACTGGGCGAGTCACGGGCATTGCAGGTTCGACAACAACGAGACAACCGTTGTTGACGCAGAACGCGGAATTTATCGGCCTAGTGACGTCTACTTTCGCCTGGGAGGCAACGACGAATCTCGCGTCGACCCCGCACAGATCAATGAGGTTATCTCTGGCGTGCGGGGCAGGACGGCATTTATCGCCGACACCTGCTACTCGGGCGAGGTGCTCTCTCAAATTGACGCAGACGTTCGAATCGGGTCGGCACGAACCCGCCCGGTTGCGGACGACCCGTCCTTCGGCAGATTCCTGCAAGCAGAATTAAAGAAGAACCCGAACGGTATCGGACTCGTAGAAGCTTCGCAAAAGGCAGCGGATGCGTATGTGGCGAACTACCTAAATGGGGCGTCTCGCAGCGGGCAGGAAGCGATCCAGGGCTTCGTCGACGCTACAAAGGGAAACAACTACGCCTGGCCGACCGATAGCACAGGGAACCAAGTTGATTCACTTAGCGTTCATGTTCAAGACACCTTCTTTAAGGCGGAGGGGCTTTCTTTAGTCGATGAGCAGGCTCGCAAACGAGGCGCGCGGGCGGCTAGTCGCGCCGCGGTCACAATCCCAGTCATCGACGCGGGCGATCGCGCCGACGAACCTGTCGCTGGCTTGAGCTTCAAGGCGAAGAAGCCGAACAAGGAAGATGGCTCCGACAAGGACGACTCCCTCGTCGGCCAGACCGAAGGCCAACTGCTCGCCTTCGAGCCGGTCTTTGAGTTCCGGGGCGACGTGCGAAACTCGTTCGACCCCAACGAGAAGGTCGGCCCCGGCGGCGTTGCAGGGGGCTTCGTCCGCTCGGGCGATGACCTCGCGTTCACGGTCTTCTTCGAGAACGATCCCGATAAAGCGACGCTGCCTGCCCAGACGGTGACCATCACCGACACGCTTGACGAGGACCTCGACCTTTCGACCTTCGAACTGGGCGACATCTTCGTTGGCGACGTGCAGATCAAGGTGCCCGCGGGCCGCTTCGCCTACAGCGTGACCGAGTCGCTTGCGATCGCCGGTATCGACCTGGTGGTGAGCGTCGAGGCAGAGCTCGACTTCGCGACGCGCACCGTGACCTGGTCGTTCGACTCGATCGATCTGGATACCGGTCTGCCGACGCTCGACGCGTTGGCCGGCTTCTTGCTGGTGAACGACGCCACACGCCGCGGCGAGGGGTCGGTGAGCTACCGCGTCGCAACGCCCGAGGGCCTCGTCACGGGCACGCAGGTGACCAACAGCGCCGAGATCGTCTTCGACACGAACGCGCCACTGATCACTAACACGACGGTGCACACCATCGACGAGTCGGCACCCATCAGCGGACCGGCTGTCCTGGCGCCGACACGAACCGACACCACGTTCGCCGTCAGCTGGGCGGGCGACGACGGCGCCGGCTCCGGCGTTGAATCGTTCGACGTCTTCGTCTCGACTGACGGCGGAGACTTCGAGCTGCTGCTGGACGACACGACCGACACCACCACGCAGTTCACCGGCGAAGTCGGCAAGACCTACGCGTTCTCGACCGTCGCGTCGGACGCGATCGGCTTCCGCGAAGCCAAGACGCCCTTCGCCGAGACGGCCACAACCGTCGTCGTCCCAACGGACGGCGGTGAGATCCGCGGCGTCAGCTACGTCGACGTCAACAACAACGGCCAGATCGAGGAGACCGAGCTCAGGCTGCTCGGTGTGCAGATCGAGCTTTACCGCGACGGCGGGCTGGTCGCGACAACCTTCTCAGACGGCGATGGCCAGTGGCGTTTTACCGACCTTGCCGCAGGGACCTACACCGTCGTTAAGGTCCAGCCGACACTCTACTTCGGTGGACAAGAGACGGTCGGATCGCTCGGAGCAGAGTCCGTCGCCGATAATCAGTTCGAGCTGGCGATGGCTGCCGACGATTCGGCCGTCGACTACCTGTTCGCGGAACGCGGCCTCCTGCCGTGGTATATCGGACGCTCGATGTACCTCGCGTCGACGCCGGGCGACGTATGGGAGGGCGTCGATCTAAGCGTTACCGACCAATGGCTCGAGCTCTCGCCCGAGATGCCCGAGGTCACCGCCTGGCTCGGCTACGACGCCGGCGCCGGCGATGCCCAGGTCGAGCTCTACGACGACCGGATGCGTCTTATCGATCCGAATATAGCTACGGAGGACGCAGCGTCATGGATTGCTCCAGCGGGCCAGACGCATTACTTGCGGCTCAGCGGCTCGCATCGTTCCGTCGCGCTCGCGCTGGCTTTCGACCGACAAACCGGCGACTACAACCTCGACGGCCTGGTCGATCGTGAAGACCACGCTGCTTGGCTATCCGCCTACGGCGCGACGGTGGCGCCCAATTCCGGAGCCGACGGAAACGGCGATGGCCGCATCGACGCAGCCGACTACACCGTTTGGCGTGATGCGTCCGCCTTGCAGGAAGAGGGGACGATACCGCCGAATCCTCTGGTGAGTAGTCCGTCCGAATCGATCGGGAACGCCGCCAACGAACCTCAGGCAGCAACGATTGCCTTCTCGACGGCGATCCCTCACATGCCTGAGAGCGATCTGATGAGACGTCGCTCATTACCGATCCCCAGAAACGCCTCTGAAGTGGCGGATCTCGACAGAGCATTCGCGTTGCTGCTGCTCGGCTCGGAGAGTTCGCTCGCAAACTCTCCCGTATGGAAGCGACAACCCATTTCAGATACTGAACCAATCGATGTAGAGCCTGTAGACGAGTCAGCCGATGGAATCGAGTCCTCGTTCTCAGCGGATCGGCCGCTTCTTTAAGCTAGCAAGTCACGGAGGGTCACTCATTTGTACTTAGCAAGGTCGCGTTGAGGCGACGGGATGCTGTAAGGTACATGCAAGCGAGACATGGCTCACCCCACTCGGCACCAAGCAAAGCATTTGCATGGGATCTCACACACAACAACACACAGAAGTAGCCAGCCGTACTTGGAAGTACTTCGCACTGGCCTTGTGTGCTTGCTTGCCCGCGACATCATTTTGCTTTGGGCAATACGGGGCGTATCTCCAGTACCCGGAGCCGGTTGACGTTGAGAGCCTAACCTTCGTATCGATAGTACTGTTTCTCTTGGGCCCATTGCCAGTGAGCATCTGCGCGTCACTAGCTATCGCGACCCTTGCCGTCCGTGGTATGTCGAAGAGATCAGTAATTCTTGCTTTGCTCGTAGCCTGCCATGTGATCATTGCTCTTTGGTCAATTGAGGCCGGAAGAAACGCCGTATTCTGATTGCTCAAGTGCATAAGGAGGCGTCGTCCGGGGAGAGTTGGCTAAGCTGCTCCGGCGGGTCACACCTTTGCACTTAGCGACGACCGTATCGACTGCGTAGAAGCGACAGCCGGCAGGCGGATTCGCGCACGAGCTAACCTGCCGAGGTGACGGGCACCGACGCGACTTCGGCCTAGCCGAAAGCCGCCTCGGGGATGCAACCGCGGCGGCTTGTTGGCAACCGTTGTGTCGAACGGGCGTCGCAACCGACAGCAGGCTCTTCAAGCTGTCGCCAGTCTGGGGCAACTTGTCTTCCTACAGTGGCGACTGGTTTGGCCTGCTACAATCAGCCAATGGGCGACACCGATCCAACAGCGCTTCTTCCCTCATCGCCGAACCCAGACAGGTCTGGCAAGACAGGTCGGTCGCAAGCTAAAGCGAACAGCGACGGTCAGCCCACGGTTGATCTGTCGAGCAGCCAGCAGGACGTTCCGCTCTCAGGGGAGTACCGGCTGACCGGTGGGTTTGGCGATTATGAAATCCTCGACGAGATCGCTCGTGGGGGGATGGGAGTTGTCTACCAAGCCCGACAGAAGAGCTTAAATCGTCTGGTCGCGCTGAAGATGATCCTCAGTGGACAGTTCGCCTCGGAGAGCGACGTCAAGCGGTTTTATCTGGAAGCCGAAGCAGCCGCGAAGCTCGACCACCCTGGCATTGTGCCGATCTACGAAGTCGGAAGCCATGATGGCCACCACTTCTTCTCAATGAAGCTCATCGAAGGGGGTTCGCTAGCCGGCAAACTAGCGGAGCTAGGCGACCGCCCTAACGATCTCGCCGGAGTCGTTGCGGCGATCGCCGGGTCGATCCACCACGCTCACCAACGTGGTGTGCTGCACCGCGACCTCAAGCCTGCCAACATCCTGCTCGACAACGAGGGGCATCCGCTCGTCTCCGACCTGGGGCTCGCGAAACAGATCGCTTTGGACAGCGACCTGACCAACACCGGTACAGCCGTGGGCACGCCAGCCTACATGCCGCCCGAACAAGCCGCCGGCGGGAAGGAAATCACCACCGCGGCTGACATCTATTCGATTGGCGCCATCCTGTACGAAGGGCTTACGGGCAGGCCGCCACACCAGGCCGAGACCCCGGTCAAGACGCTGCTTAGCGCCCTAAAGGGCGAGGTCGTTGCTCCACGAGAACACAATCGCCGCGTCGATCGCACCCTCGAACGGGTGTGCCTCAAATGTCTCGAATGCGACCCGAGCCAACGCTATGCGTCGGCTGCCGCTCTTGCCGACGACCTCGAGCGATGGCGGCGTGGCGAACCTGTCTCGGTACGCTCGCCATCCGTCGGTTTGGCCGTCACGCAGGTGCTGCAAGCTAATCTCCGATCCGCCGTCGGCGCAGCTCTGACTGGAATCGTTGCTGGCATCGCCTTCGCATGGTGCATGAGCAAGATCCACACTCAAGGAGACATCCGCGAGAACCCACCGCTAAGCATCTACGAATCCTTGCCGTCGCCGGTGCCAGCAGGGCGATCGTTTGTTTTTATGAACGAAGGGCTTAGCGCCGATGAGGTACGCCTCGTTTCGGTTCTCTTGATACCAGTAATCATCATGCTCACCGGCTTGCTGGTCGCTGTCACGACCCGCGCGAAGCCCGGCAGCGAAGCGTTCTCTTTCGGGCTGGTCGCGTCGTTATTTATGGCGTTCTGCTTCTTCGCGTTCAATCTCGGCTTTGAGGCGGTCGCCGACTCGCACAACGACGCGCGGGACGCCATCACGGTGCTCGCCGACGCGGCATTCGGCGAACCTGAGCGTGCCGAAGAGGCTCGGCAAGCACTAACGAGAGAATATCCAGGCGTCGAAACGCTGCCCCGCGATAAGTTGGCGAATACGCTGGCCTACCGCATCTACTACGATGGCATATACCAGATCCCCCGCGGCATGCTCGTCGGCGTGCTTATGTCGGTGGTGCTGTGCGTGACACCATGCCTCGCCGGGACGACTTTTGCGAGCAAGCTCCGTGATGAACGACCGAAGTGGTGGACACCGGCCTACTTTGAGTTCATGGTCGTCATGGGTGTGCTGGTTTTGGCACTCTTCGTTGCGACGCTAGTGATGCTCGGCGAGGCTAACGCAAGAATCGACACGCTCGCTGATGGAGTATGGGTCGCGGGCTCTTACGGCTTGCTCGTATCGCTCTTAGCCGCTCTGTATTGTCGCCGCCTTACCTGGCGTAGTCGCATACTGGCCTACGGATTCGTTGTCGTCTGGATGTTTGCCCCAGCGTACTTGTAACGGGGCATCGAGTCTTCGTATCGGCAGAAGTCAGCTCAACCGCGGCGACTTCTGAGGCACTCGGAATCGCACGCTGGACGATGAGTCGGTCACGCTTTCGCGCAGAGTCGATCTGCCGAGGTGACGGGCACCGACGCGAGTTAGGCAAGGCCGTAATCCGCGTCGGCTGAGGCAACCTCTGTTTGGTTGCGGTCTCCAGCTAGGCGACTACAATCCAGGCTCTAGCGTGCCCAATTCCGCTCTGCGCTACGTTTATCTTGTTGGGCCATTGACGAGACCCTATGCATCCGAGGAGCTGCTCCATGATCCGTCGTTGGAACGAGAACAAGAACGTCGCCAGCCACGCCTTTGCGTTAGCCGTACTGGCACTCGTGGCAGCCTTCACCTCCAAGGCGGTAGGGCAGACCGATTACGATCTGACGGTTGATGTCGGGGACCCGGGGGATGTTTACTCGTTCGCTCAAATCCCGATCCCCGAACTAGTCGGAGTCCCCTATGATGGAAGCCGCCTGAGCGTGAATATCCGTTTTGCCGGAGACGTATCGCTGGTGCATTCGAACTTGGACGGGTTCGGTGTCGGCATCCGGCTGGGTACGGGCTTAAACCCGGGTGGATCGGCGCAGAGCTTTTTCACGGAGGGCTTCATCAGCGATGCGAACGGGGGCACGGCACGCCCAGCCGACTTTGTCGGCGGGCAAATGATCTCCTCCAACGGACGCCTAGCGTCCTACGGTTTGGGCTTCAATCCCAGGATCGAACCCACCGAGTTCTTCGGCCTCTCGCTGACATTTGACCTGCCGATCTTCGACGCTCAGGACTTCAATGCCCCGAACACCACGTCCGCCACGCTGCGACTGCTCGGGGCCGACGATGCGAATGGCATCTTCACAGTCACCGCGATCCCCGAGCCGACTAGCCTGATACTGTTAGGCTTGGCCGGGCTGCTCAGTTTGCAGCGGCGCAGCCGAAGAACTCTTCCGTCGCAAACGGCCGTTCTTGAACGCCGGCACAGGGCCGCTTGCTAGCGCCTCAAAGCCTAGCCCTCCCGTCTGCAAGCGTACGCCGCTCGATCCCGTCGGTTGGACCAGCACTGCTCAGTTCGCCAGGTGCCGCACGCGCAGAGGTCTTGGCCGAGCTGAGGCACCGCTGCGAGTTCGCGGAACCGCGATCTGCAAACGGATGAGGCAACCTCAGCGGGTCACGCCCCTCCTTCACGGATTTGAACGCCATTTCTCTCGCGGGCTCTACCCACTGTAGGTTACGCTGTCCACTCGTGCAGACTATAATGAGGTGAGTACCGGGTTTCCGGTCTGGAATCTCGACATGGGGCGTTTCCAGATGGAGCGGCACGTCGAGCGTGGAATCAATATGTCATTCGCGGATAGATCCGCGCGCTTCCTTGAACTAGAAGAGTAGTGCTAATCATACAACAGGATCAGAAATGTCTACAATTCGCATCACACTAGCGTTCGCCATCTCAATTGCCGGCGCTTCAATCACCCAGGCGGACACGCTTACTTTTGTCGGTGAGCAGTCGGGTCCTGATTTCGTCATGACGATTTCTGGCTCCGTCGATCTGAATGGTTTCAACTTTTTATCGAACGACTCCAGCATCTCCGGCGGATTTAATCATCCCAGCCATCGAGCTGCTATTGGTGATGGCATTCGCGGAAACGCTGTGGTTTACACCATCGGGGCGCAAGGTTCTAACCCGCTACCAGCGTTTGGTAGTACGTTTTTAGACCCCGACTCGATTACAGGAGATACCATCGGCTTCTCGGGCCAGAACCCCCGCGGGGACTTCTTCGCTGTTCCAGCGGGCTATCAATCATCTGAATCCGTATTCGCCACGGCAACATGGAACAACGCGACCGCAGAATCTCTGGGCTTTAACCCAGGCAACTACTCCCACTCATTTCTTGATAATGAGGCAACCTTCACTATTGTCCCCGAGCCGGGCGCGGCGGCCTTGCTGCTACTCGGCGCCCTGATGGTACGGGGTAGACGCTTGTAGGCCCCGTACAAGGCAGTCGAGCAGCCGACTTACTGCTCGTAACTCGCCGAAGTTGGACCAGCACCGCTCAGTTCGCCAGGTGCCGCACGCGCAGAGGTCTTGGCCGAGCTGAGGCACCGCTGCGAGTTCGCGGAACCGCGATCTGCAAACGGGTGAGGCATCCGACGCGAGTTAATGGAAACAGCAGACGACCAAAGTCAATCCATCCGACAGCCGTTTGGGCGGCTCGCAGCACCACGAGCCAAGCCCGGCTCGACTTCACAGGGAGGTTTGTCGCTCTCTACCTTTTTGGTAGCCAATGCCAACGACACGTTCTGGCAAACAAGCGAACTACGGTCTCGGCCGCCTCAGAAAGCATATCTCAGGAACGAGCCCTCAGTGGTGTCTAAGAGTTCTATCGCCACATCGGTTGCATCGAGGTCCGGCGCTCGACCGTCACTGACGTCCGCGGTTCCCAGATGTCCATGTCTCGTCAGCGTATTCTCGCTCATCGCAGCGAGCAGGAGTAGGTCTGCTTCGCGTGAGCGGGAGGCAGACGCTATCTCTTCTCTGCGCGAAGGCGCGTGCGCAGCTCTAGCCTCCGCACCTTTGAACTGTGAAAAAGCGACGCGAGTCGCTGGCGCCTGAGCGTGCGGCGCCGCCATTGACTCGACGCGGACCGTGAAACGCGTTGTCGCTTCCGATTCATCCGGGTCGATCGCGACCACCCGCACCTCGGCAACGCCGGAAGCGTTCGAGGGAATCGACAGGTCAATTGTGCCGTCTGGATTGATGAGCGGCATGACGACCGATGGGTCGCTGCTTTCGGCAGTGAAGGCCAACTCAGCTGTCGAGTGATCGACATCGACAAACACGCTACGGAGATCGGCGTGAGCCGAGAGTCTTTGCTCCTCACCACGTGTCGTTGCCATCAGATCGGGGATCGAGTTGGTGGCAAAGGGCGTGGCGTTGCGGACCCCGGCGAGCGTCTCGGCGATGATTGCGTCCGAACCCAACAAGATCTGTGGAAGGAGCGCGGTTGGCCCTACCGATTGGGAACCGACGAGTCCGACGATCCCATCCGCCGCGGCGTCGTTCGCGCCGTCCGGGGGAACCACACCGCCAAACGACGCTCCGTAGATCGATTGCAACTGAGCGTTCGTCAGTCCGATGTACTCGCTTGGGATCAGATTGTTTGCGCCCTCTGGAAAGACCACCTCCGGTTGCTGGGGTATCGGTACGACACTCGCTTGTTGCTCCTCTCGATAGAGCTGTTGGCCGGTGTACTCGCCGTAATTCAGGATGATCTGGTCGTAGTAGAGGAAAAAGTGGGGCGACGAGTCTTCGAATATCCGTGTGTCGTTCGACGCAACGAGGTTCTGCCTGCCCACGGACAGGGGGGAGCCGGACACCAATCTGTCGAAGCGGACATCTCCGATTATGTCGAGGCGTCGATGGTCCTGCCTCGGAACTCCTAGGTAGATGTCGGTTCGGTTGGCAAACCGGCCTCCATCGATCGTGACCCTGCCGTTGGGCGAAGGGTTGACACCCACTTGAAATCCCTCGATGTCGAGGTTCTCGTAAATATGACTGCTCAGGTTGTACACGTTGCTGGCGTCGAACCCGGTCTTGCCTACGAGGCTGGAGTCGTTAACGACACGGACATTCCTGTAGTGTACATCCAGGTTGTAGAGCGCCTTCACGCCGGTGTCGGAGTTCCAAACCGTCGTGTTCTCGATCACGCTGCTCGGCAGATCCCACCCGAAATGGATGAGCTGTTCGGGCATTGTGGCGAAGTCAGTCGTGAGGGGCGTGCGGTGATACCAGACCTGAAAACCGGTGCCTGATGAGTACGCGACATTGTCACGCACCTCGGTCAGCCATGTCACACCTACCGGCAGTTGCTCAGCGCCGTTGGCGAGCGACGGGTCAGGTAGGTTTTCCGCAAGGAACGGGATTTCCGACTGCTCGTCATCTACCGGGAATTCGACCCCATAGATGATGATGCCTGATCCAGTCGCTCCGCTGGCCACGTTGCCACGGATCGTCAGGCCGCTGGCGCCCTGGAACCAGAACCCATCTCCGGAGTGTCCGAAGTCTTCTCCCTCGAAGGCGTTGGGCGCCAGGCCGGTTCCGTGGGACTTGATCGCAAGGTTATCGACAAAAGAGCCGATCTCGTCGCCAGCCTCTGTATAGAAGCCGGCTCCGAATACATCGAAGCTGACGTTGTCGACGAAGTCGACGTGGCTGGAGTGGTTCACGTAGCCCCAGCCGGGAGTGCCGATCAGAGCGCTGCCAGTGACCGTTGACGCGGCCGGCCGGGCGGCGACGCCGTGCTTGTGGAAATGCACGCTGTAGCGGCCCTGAACGTTCGTCCCCGTGCCGGGAATAAGGCGTCCTTGGTCGTCGAGCTGAGCCGGGTCGGGCAATACTGATTTGTCGGTCCGGCCCAGCTGGTAGAAGCCCGCGTACGCCAGGTGCGCATCTCGGTTGTGCATGAGCATGAGGTGGCCGCGGCGGTCCACCGCCTCGCCCTCAGACCGGATGAAGGCGTTGCGGGTGGTGTTCGCGACGTGGATCGCTAGATCGCTTGCCGGGGGAGTGTGGTCGTACTGGAGGGGCTCGGTGAGTACTACCGTGTTGCCGCTGATTAAGGAGATAACCGCGGTCTCCTCCCCCGTGGGAAGCACCAGCTCTGATTCGCCTTCGTCGAACGGGTTGTCGGTTACCTCGTATTTTGTCCCGGCGATGGCGAGCTGATCGCCGACGCGCCACCCGGTTGGGGCCCCGTCGAGCGTGAGCGTGGTGTCGCCGGCTCGCGGCGCATCGACTGCACGAACAGCACTCCAAGACGTTTTCACCGCTCCATGAATCTCCGTGGAGCCCATCAAAATCAGACCACGACTCAGCGCCGTCGGGTCGTACGCGCGGTCAATCGCTCCGTTGTCGGTGATGACGATGCTCGCGGTGACCTGTGGCTCGATAGGGCTGTACTTGGTCCCCATCACAAGCCGGCTCGCCGCGGTGCTGACGAGCGTCTCGACGCGGAGCTGCGTATCGATGTCTGTGGCGAAGGTGAGCGTGCCATCAAGACGGAGTGAGAAGATATCCTCGGCGATGACCGAGTCCACCGTCAGTGTGAGTCCCGACGGGACCACAACACGCGCACCAGCGGTCGGCTTCACGCCGCCTAACCAGACGCTATCGTCTCTCCAGTTTCCCGACGCAACCACCGTATGCGTCGCATCGCCGACCGGCACAAGCGACAACGCGGCATCGATTTCCGCTTGGTGGCTGAGGCTGTGCGTCGCATGCGAGTGGCTCGCCTGCGCCCCATAGTTGTCTCGCCACGCCTCGTAGTCTTCCGATCCGACCCTTCCGTCACCGCTGTGGTCGGCTCCCGACAGGGGAACGACCTGGGCGCCGAGCGTATCGCGCCAAACGGAGTAGTCGGCGGCGTTGACCAGCCCATCCCCGTTGAAGTCGCCTTGTAGCGTGTCGCCTGCGAGCAGCAAGCGAGGCTCAAGTGACTCGGACCGTAACAACACCGACGCGGCAGATCGGCGCGTTCCCCCTCGGTGGCGACGCGGCATTGCGTACCTCTTCTCGACTAGAGCCCGAAGACCACCGCAAGCGTTCTCGCAGGGACATTCGGTAGGGCCGTTCCGTGTCGTGAGTGACGCCAGCCGAGATTCGGTTTAGTCGTTTCTTTCTCCGACTCGTGCCAATCCGGTAGCCAAATCGCGTGTCCTGGGCCCCAGATCATCTCCAGCCGACGTTCTCAAACCCCAGTTCGCACGCCGAACGATCGATTATTTCGACATCGCCCGCCGTACTAGATTGCCACGGGGTCGATCGAACCGCACGAACTCTCGGGAGTGGCCGCTGCTCGCTTCCCCTAGCCGTCCGCACACACGATACCAGGCCGCACTGCTGGACCCGCGCTACGGCGAGTCGATCGCAGTCGGGTAGCGTGCACGCTGCGACGCAGTCCAAGTGCAGCGGATGGACCATCCGTCCGCAGATCGGCTCGCCGGTAACTCGCGTCGGTCAGCTCAACCTCGGCGACTTCAGTGTGGCTCTGCCGGCCGGTTCGAGGGCGACTTGTAGGTGGGCCTGCCGCGTCGCTAAGTGCAAATGAGGCGTCGTCCTGAGCCACAACAGCTACTTCCCCCGCACAGCCAACGCCCCATCCGCCAACGGCACCACCAACCGCTCGTCAGCACTGCCCGCCAACCAATCCCGGCGGTCCTCAGGCGTCGTCAGCAAGACCGGCATGCGGTGGTGTCCAACATGCTGGACTTCCGCGTTCGGCTTGGTCGTCAGCAGCGTGGTCGTGAGCACGTCGCCGTCCTCGCCTATCCACGACTCCCACAGCCCGGCGAACGCAACCGGCTCGCCGATGCCGAAGTAGTGATCGCGTTCCATGAACTCGCTGACCGGCAGTAGGCAGCGACGATGCTTCCACGCGTCCCGGAACGCCGGCTTCGTGGCGGCCGTCTCCGACCTGGCGTTGATCGTCTTACGCTGGAACGTCGAGCGCTTCGGCACCTTGTCGCTCGGCTTCCACCAGCGAGGCAGCAAGCCCCACTCCGCCCCAAAGGCCACCAAATCGCCGCTGTCATCGATCCTCAAGGCCGGCACGGTCTTGAGCGGCCACGCCCCGGCGTTCGTCAGCTCGGCGGTGAGGCGGTCCACAGCGGCCCGTGACGCTCCGCTGAGGCTGAACTCGAACCCGAAGTCTTCGGCGAGGGATTGGGCGGCTAGGTAGTGGTGGCACATGCCAAGAGCTTAACAGCGACGCTACACCCCGCCCTAACCACGCCGTGTGGATCAGCAGCGTGGTGGTGGTGAGCTCAGAGACGACAGTCGAACGGTCATCGCCTAGATCGGCCAGCCACTCGCCATGCTGCCTGCTCGATTCGGAGTAGTTGTCCGCGTCAACATCACAGTCTCTGTCCGCGTCTCTAGCGACCTAGGGGTTATGCCAAGCGCCTCTTCGGCGTCACGCCAGGCGTTGTACTCGTCGTCGATTAGGCCGTCGCTGTTGAAGCCACCTTCGAGGCCGTCGAAGGGGCCCGCTTTGGCCAAGCGAGGCTTGCCTCACCAGGAGAATGGTATGCCCCTATTTTTACTCTTCACTACCCCAGGAGTCGTATGGATAGCAGAACAACAGTCCGCCTCCACAAGTACCAAGACCGCCCCTTCGGGCTCCGCTGGCGAGTAGGTAACCGGTCCGGTGAGGTTACCAGCGGAACCCACGATGAGCGGGAGGCGCTGCGGCGGGCGTGGCGGCTAGAGGATGATCTAGCCAAGGGGTATCGCCCCGACGCCCCCGCAGCCCCCGCTCTGACGTGGAAGGAGTATCGCCAGCGGTACGAGGACGAGTACCTCGCGGATATGTCGCTCAACTACCGGAAGAACTGGCGGTCCGCCAAGGCAAAGTTCGAGGAGGTGGTCCGGCCGAGGTACGTTGCGGAGATCGATGCGGCCACCATCAGCAGGTTCCGTGGCGAGCTGCGCAAGACCCTATCGCCGGGTACAGCGGACACGTACGCCAGGGTGATTCTGTCCGGCATCAACTGGGGGGCGTCAGTCGGCATGCACGACGCGGTGCGGATGCCCCGGCGACGAGGGGGGTCACCATCCACCCCCGAGATGCGGAACCGGTCCATCACGCTAGAAGAGTTTGAGCGGATGGTGTCCCTCGCCCTTCAACGGCCCGCCAGGGGGGCCGAGGTGGCCCGATTCCTGTGGGGGCTGTGGCACTCCGGTCTCCGCATCAGTGAGCTCTACCGCCTTACGTGGAGCCCCTCCGGCGACATCTGTGTGGTCGAGGGGGATCTGCCCCTGATCGCCTTCCGCAAACAGAAGAACAAGAAGGTGGATTACCTACCCGGCCCGCCGGAGTTCTGGCAGCTCGTCTACCAGCCGGGCTACCCCCGTAGCGGGCCGGTGTTCTCGGTCCCCGGTTGGAAAGGCAGTCGGATGTTGTGCAGCAGCTTGGCGGCACTGGTCCGCAAGTACGGCAAGCAGGCTGGCGTGGTCGTCCACACCGAGACAGGTCGCACCGCGTCACCACACGACATCCGGGCCACGTTCCTGTCGAGACTCTCCGAGACGACCAACGAAGCGATACTCGCGAAGGTCGCCCGCCACGCGAACCCAATCACGACCCGCAAGCACTACATCCGCCACGACGCGACCTCCCTGGCGAAGACCCTCGGGTGGGAAGCTGGTGCAAATCAGGTGCAGCCGGGAAGGGACGATGGACGGAAACCCTGCAAATAAAGGGGTTCCCCGCGGTTTCGCCGGTTCTTAGCAGGAATTGACCCAAATCGTGGATGGCGGGTTCGCTATCGTTTCGGGCGGTGCTGTCGCCTCAGGCGCCGCCTCGAGGGGTTAGGCGGGGGAGTCCGATGGGGGCGAACCCGCGGCCGCCCGCGTGGGTCGGTGTCTCCACGAACCGGCACGGGCCGGACAGAACCGTTGATGGAGCGAACGCGATGAACCGCCGCCAACTCGAAAAACTGGGCGTCCCGCCGACCTGCGTGCCGGCGGCGATCCGTTGCCTGTCGACCGCGGCGGAGCAGGGGACCGGCTTCGGGTTGAAGGGCAAGCGCGCGAAGGAAGGCGTCGCCGCCGTGCTCGTCGATGCGGAGGCGTTCCACGCCGATCCGGTCTGGGGCGAGTTCGCCATGAAGCTCACCCAGCGGGCGCAGTCACGCACGATCGAGCCGCTCGCCGAGCCAATCGCCTACGACGCCTGGGAGTGTCAAACCGAAGAAGACCGGATCGATCCGGCCGCGCACGCGCAGATGCGCCAGGCGTGCCGCGTTCCGTCGGCGGTCGGCGCTGCGCTGATGCCCGACGCGCACGTCGGTTACGGCCTGCCGATCGGCGGGGTGCTCGCTTGCGACAACGCCGTGATCCCGTACGCGGTGGGCGTCGACATCGCGTGCCGCATGAAGCTGTCGGTGCTCGACCTGCCGGTCGACACGATCGACGGCCGCCGCAACGCCTACCGCGAGGCGCTCCTGGGCGGCACGCGTTTCGGCGTCGGCGTGCAGCACTCGCCCCGCCAGCAGCACGACGTGATGGACCGCGACTGGAACGTCACGCGCGTGACGCGTCAGAAGAAGGACACCGCGTGGAACCAGCTCGGCACGAGCGGCTCGGGCAACCACTTCGTCGAGTTCGGCGAGCTCGTGCTCGGCGAGCGCTCGGACGACCTGGGCCTCGACGCGGGGAGTTACGTCGCGCTGCTGAGTCACAGCGGCAGCCGGGGCGCCGGCGCGGCGGTGTGCAGCACGTACAGCCAGATCGCCCAGCGGATGCTGCCGAAGGACTGCTCCGAGCTGGGCCGTTTGGCTTGGCTGTCGCTCGACAGCGAGGAGGGGCAGGCGTACTGGGCGGCGATGAATCTGATGGGCGAGTACGCTTCGGCGAACCACGCGGTGATCCACCGCCTGGTGACCAAGAAACTGGGCGCCCACGTGATCAGCGGCGTCGAGAACCACCACAACTTCGCCTGGAAGGAGCGGCACGACCCGGACGGGAAGGGCGAGCGCGAGGTGGTCGTCCACCGCAAGGGCGCTACGCCCGCCGCCGCGGGCGAGCTGGGCGTGATCCCCGGTTCGATGGCTTCGCCCGCCTTCGTGGTGCGCGGGCGCGGCGTGGCGTCGAGCCTCGGCTCGGCTTCGCACGGCGCGGGACGCCGCATGAGCCGCCGGCAGGCGCGCGACACGTTCCGCTTCAACGCGGAGCAGCAGCGTCTGGCGGGGCAGGGCATCGAGGTCCTGGCCGCCGGCGCCGATGAGGTGCCCGGCGTCTACAAGGACATCCACGCCGTGATGGGCGCCCAGTCCGACCTGGTCGACGTGCTCGCCGCGTTCCACCCGCGCGTCGTCCGCATGTGCGGAGACGGCAGCAAGCCGGAGGATTGAGGCCACGAGGCCAGGGGGGAGGGTGGTGGTTGGGCAGCCGAAGCCAACCCTCCCCCCTTCGGGCCTCGTGTCTCAATCGCTGACCGCTTGGATCAGCAGGGAGTGCCAGCCGGTGCTGTAAGTCTCGAACCCGGGCGCTTGGGCGTGGGCGACACAGTGGCGTTCGCCGTCCAGCTCGATCATCTCAAAGCCCTTCGGGTCGGCGAAGAGCCTGCTCTGTTCCGGCAGGGCGATCTGGTCCTCGAGCTGCTTGCCCCACGAGTCCGCGAGGACGCGGCCTTCGTCGTCGCAGAAGACGCAGCGCGTCGCCTCACGCTCGCTCGGGGCGACCGGCACGTTCTCGACGATAGTCTGTGCTAGCCCCTCCCAATCGAAAAGGATGCCCAGGGCGCCGAGCACCGCGCCGTCCGACTCGCCACCACGGCGGACGCCGCAAGAGTAGACCAGCACGCTCTGATCATTGACGAGGGACGAGCGATGGGCGGTCTCGAAGCCGTAGTCATCGCCCGAGCGGCTGTCGCGCGCCCGACGGAACCAATCCGAGTGGGCCGCCGATTCCCCGACCGAGTCGTACAGGTCGGGCCGCCCGTTGGCGACGATCTGGCCGTCGCGGTCGCACAGGACCAGATCGAAGTAGACCGTGTAAGCCCCGAGGATCACGCCCATCCGCTGCGAGGCGTACTCGAGGTTCTCGGGCGTGGGGGATTCGAGCGCCTCGACCAGGCTGCTGTCGGTCGCCCACCAGCGGACGTCGCACGTCCGTTCGTAGAGGTTCCGATCGACCAAGTCGATGTTCGTGAGCGCCAGGTCGGAGAGCCGGGTGCCGCGGACGCTCGACCCGATGACCTCGAGCAGTTCGTCGATCGAGCGGCTCGTCTTGCTCGCCATGTCGTTCGCCACGACGCTGGTCTTGGCTCCGAGCGACTGCATCTCTTCGGCGACGATGCTGAAGGCCGCTCCGCTCTGGCCGGCGCGGGCCGCTTCGATACGGGCGTTGAGCGCCAGCAGTTGGGTGTTCGCGTTGATGTCGTTGATCTCACTGATCGCGGCGGTCATGGCGCCGCTCAGGTCGGCGACAAACGAGGCGATCTCGGCGGTGCTGCCGCGTTCGGCGGGGGGGTCGTTGTTCATCAGGGGCAGGGGCTGGGATTCCATCGAGTCGTTCGGCCCGATTACCGGTGCGGTCCGCCTAAACCGTCCGAGCATTGGGCATGGGGTTGCTCTATAGATAGGACGTTCTGCCCGTTACGCGGCCGGGCACGCGCATATCCATGACCTCACAGACCCGCTTGTGCGGGTTTAGGCCTCGCGAACGCTACAATCCTCTCATGGAGAACGAAGCGAGCTACCTCTGCGGCGAGTGCGGCGAGGAGATCGTCGTGCCGATCGACCTGACCGCCGGCGCGGAGCAGGAGTACGTCGAGGACTGCCCCGTTTGCTGCCGGCCGAACGTAATCCGCGTCGAGATCGACCCGGATGGCGACGCCCGCGCCTGGGGCGAATTGGAGTGACGGGAGGTAGATGATAGGTGTCAGATGATAGATGATAGGAATCGGCAAGGCGGCCGCTATGTTTTCTGCCATCTACCATCTGCCCTCTACCATCTCTTCACGATGCCCAAGCCCGTCACCTTCGATCACGATAAGAAGATCAAGCTCAAGGACGTCGATCCGCGTGAGGTCCGCGGCGACTGGGACAAGGAGTCCGCCTACGAGCAGATCGCGAAGAACACCGAAAGCTCCCGCGAGCTCGCCTATCGGCTGTACGCGGAAAACAAGCGGGCGCTCTTACTGGTGCTACAGGGCATGGACACCGCGGGCAAGGACGGCACGATCCGCACCGTGATGACCGGCATCAACCCGCAGAGCTTCCAGATCACGCCATTCAAGCAGCCGAGCAACGAGGAACTCGACCACGGTTTCCTATGGCGTGTCCACCGCGCCGTGCCGCGACGGGGGAACATCGGGATCTTCAACCGGAGCCACTACGAGGACGTGTTGGTCGTGCGGGTCCACGACTTGGTGCCAAAGTCGGAGTGGGAGACCCGCTACCAGCGGATCAACGACTTCGAGGAGCTACTGACCGAAGCGAACGTGAAGATCGTGAAGTGCTTCCTCCACGTCAGCAAGGAGGAGCAACGCGAGCGTTTGCAAGCGCGGCTCGACAACCCGGACAAGCGTTGGAAGTTCAGCAAGGCGGACCTCTCCGAGCGGAAGCTCTGGGACGACTACCAGGACGCCTACGAGACGGCGCTCAACCGCTGCAACACGAAGCACGCGCCGTGGCACATCATCCCGTCGGACCGCAAGTGGTACCGCAACCTCGTGGTGAGCTCGCTCGTCAAGTCGACGCTCGAGGAGATGGACCCTCAGATCCCCGAGTGCGAAGCGGGGCTGGATGGCATCGTCGTTGAGTAATCGGTCTGTAGGAGGCGTCTCCGACGCCGATTACGGTTGGTCAGCCGACCCCGCTACGAGTCTTGAATCGGCGTCGGAGACGCCTCCTACAGGAAGTCGCTTTGTCACTCGCAACCAAGGCTAGCGCAGCCGCAAAGAAGCTGGCGAAGGCGGTCGACGCCCTCGCGTTCGCCGAGCCGGTGACGCACGTCTACAATCCGCTCGCCTACGCTTGGAAGCCGCACCGGGCGTACCTGGAGCGGCTTAATCCTGAGGGCGTTCGCGTCCTCTTCCTGGGCATGAACCCGGGGCCGTGGGGCATGGCGCAGACGGGCGTGCCGTTCGGCGAGGTGGCGGCCGCGCGCGACTGGATCGGGATCGAGGAGCCCGTGAAACACCCCGCAGACGAGCACCCCAAACGCCCCATCGAGGGCTTTGCGTGCGGCCGGAGCGAGGTCTCGGGCCGGCGGCTGTGGGGGCTGTTCGCCGAGCGCTTCGGCACGGCCGACGCCTTCTTCGCGGAGCACTTCGTGGCGAACTACTGCCCGCTGGTCTTCATGACCGAGACCGGCAAGAACTTCACTCCGGACAAGCTCCCCGCCGCCGAGCGCGAGCCGCTCGACGCCGCGTGCGACGCGCACCTGGCGGAGCTGCTGCGGATCACCCGGCCCGAATGGGCGGTGGGCGTCGGCAAGTACGCCGAGAAATGCCTGAACCGCGTCGTCGATGCTGCGGGCATCGAGACGAGCGTCACCACTGTCCTGCACCCCAGCCCCGCCAGCCCCGCCGCCAACCGCGGCTGGGCGGAGGCGGCGACCCGGCAGCTGGCCGAGGGGGGCGTGTGGTAACCGTTGCGGCTACCAATTCGTATCGCTCTCAAATCCGGCCTGATAAGCCATGGGGAGAGACGTTCTCCTCGCTTCCAGCAGTCTGAGAGAAGTCCAGCGATCGAGTGTGTCGGTCGAGGCGTTCGTGATCTGTCGCCAAGTCGTTGTGCCGATGGGGCGGCTGGCCCAAGGCATAAAATGTAGTTCTTCGATCTTGTCGAGGAGCTCTTCTTCTTCGGCCAGATCGGTGAACTCGGCCAAGCGGCGATCGTCGAACGTGCCGTCTTGGATCCATACCACAAGGGCATCGCCTTTCGCGCCAACACCCCCGTCGGGGCCGAGCAACTCGCTTGTCTGCCTCCGCAAAGTAATCGCTTGCTGCTCGATCGGCGTGAAGCGATCCCACATCGCTCTCTGTTGAGCGGAGGCGATCGCGACGCTACCCGCGATCGCGGTTGTGATGACAAGCATTTCGAGCAGCGATAGCTGGTGCCAGGGCAGCCTAGCGACCCCTCGCTTGATAGCTCGCTTTTGCTTCAAGACTCCTGCGATCGATAGGCCTAGGGATAAGCAAGTCATCATCCCGAAGTTGAAAAGGCTGCTGGTCCACCACTCAGAGTTGAGGTTGTATCTCATCACGAAACGAAGCACCGCCCCGAGGAGTAAGAAGCCGCAGCCCCACATCACGAATGGGATGACGATCGCATAGGCCCACGCCTGCCGGTGGTCCAGACGGTAGCTCTCCCCATCGCGTGATACGAACGGGGGCAGCTTCTCGGCGGCGACGTCATTTTCATTCATCAGAAGCAGGGCGATGGTAGGAGACTTCGAGCCCGCGTTCATGATACGCCCGTTTGAGTAGCTCCTCGCGCGGCGTCGCCGCGTCGAGCAGCGGGTCGACGCCCATCCAGTCGATCATCCGGTCCTCGGTCTCGGCGTGCGGTTCGATGGCGCCGTCGGCGAGCAGGTGACCGACCTCCCAGCCCTCCTCGAGGAGCGTCCGGCAGATGAGCACGCCCCGGTGGCAGTCGAGCGGCTCCTTCTCGGCGCACAGGAGGGCGATGCGGTACTCGGCCGCCCCCTTCTCGAGCCGTTCGATCCCTTCACGGAACGCCGGCAGCTTGGCGACCAGCCCGTAATCCGCTCGGTCGTCGAGGTAGCATTCGCTTTCAACACGCCGGGCGCCGAGGTAGTCGCCCAGGAAGACGTAGGCGATCCCTTCTCGCTTGAGCGCCGGCTCGAGATGCTCCCGCCGGTACTGTGGCAGCCGCGCCTGCGGGTGCGAGCGGACATCGGCGATCGCCGTGACGCTCGCGCCGCGCAGCAGGGCGAGGAACTCGGGCCACTCGTGGGTTGAGTAGCCGACGGTGAGGATCGTGGGGTTCGTCACCGGTTGGATGAGTTGCCGGGGTGTCTGCACAGAGAACTGAGCTGGCTGTGGGAGGCGTCTCCCGACGCCGATTACGCGCAGTCAGCAGATTATCACTGGCGTACCGTAATCGGCGTCGGGAGACGCCTCCTACCGTGGTGGTTACCTGACCGTTGCGGCTTGGGGGCGTAACGCTTCGCTCAGTTGTCGCCCGGCTCCGCCTTGCCCGCGTTCAGGTGCCGCCGCAGGTAGCTCGCCCGTTCGATGTTGCGGTCGGACTGGTCGAGTTCCATGCCGGCCAGCTTCTGCAGGTGGGCGGGCTGGGTGTGGACGAACAGCTTGTTGACCGTCGGGATCTCGACGTCGCCGATGAGGCCGAGGTTCACGCCCATGCGGACGCTGGAGAGCAGGTGGAGGGTCTCCTCGCTGCTGATCGTCTGGGCGGTGCGGAGGATGCCGAAGGCGCGGCTCACGCGGTCGTGTAGCGTCTCCTGGCTCTCCTTGATCAGGAAGTCGCGAGCCTGGCGTTCGTACTCCAGCAGCACGGGGACGACATCAGCGACCTTCGCCAGCAGCTCCTCCTCGGTCATGCCGAGGGTGACCTGGTTCGAGATCTGATAGAAGTCGCCCATCGCCTGCGAGCCCTCGCCGTACAGGCCGCGGACGGCGAGGTTGATCTTCTGCAGGCTGCGGAAGACCTTGTCGATCTGGCGGGTGATGACCAGCGCCGGCAGGTGGAGCATGACGCTCACGCGGATGCCGGTGCCGACGTTCGTCGGGCAGGCGGTCAGGTACCCGAGGCGGTCGTTCCAGGCGTAGGTGACTTGCTCCTCGAGCAGGTCGTCGATCTCGTTGATCTCTTTCCAGGCCGCTTCGAGGTCGAGGCCCGAGTGCATCACTTGGATGCGGAGGTGGTCCTCCTCGTTGATCATCACGCTGAACCGCTCGCCCCCGTCGATGACGACCGCTCGGGCGCCGTCGGCGTCGGCGTGCTCGCGGCTGATGAGCTGGCGCTCAACCAGGAACTGCCGATCGACCTCCTCCAGGCCGCCCACGTCGACGTAGTGCAGCTCGTTCTCTGGCTTCGCCGAGGGGAGCTTGCCCGCGGCGCGCAGCGCGTCGATCCGCGCGTGCAGGATCTGCTCGATCTGCTCCCGGTCCGCCTCGGTGGTGCGGGCGATGAAGGGGAAGTCGGTCAGGTTGCGCGCGAGCCGCACCCGGCTGCTGATGACGATGTCCGACTCGGGGCCCGAAGCGCGGAGCCATTCCCCGCAGTGGTTGGCCATCGATTCGAGGTCGAGAGGCATGAGAGTCTTGAGTTGGGAGTCGCGAGGCGCGAGTTGTTGGAATGGATAGCCGTTGGGTGAAGTGGCGCGTTATCTAGCGCCTTCTAACTCGCGCCTTCGATCTCCTTAATCTCGTCGCGCAGCTCGGAGGCCCGTTCGTACTCTTCCTTCGCGACCGCCTCCTTCATCTCGCGGCGGAGGCGGATCAGCTGAGTCTGCTGTTCGGCGTTGCCGCCGCCGCGGGCCGGGGTTTTGCCGACGTGCTGCGTCTCGCCGTGGATGTTCACCAGCAAAGGTTCCAGTTCCTTGGCGAAGTGGACGTAGTCGTGTGGGCAGCCGAGGCGGCCCTGCTTGCGGAACTCGAGGAAGCTGATCCCGCAGACGGGGCAGACCCGTTGGTCGAGCTCCGCCAGCTCCTCGGCGGTCTGGCCGATCGCCAGCTGCTGGGCGAGCAAGCCGGCCATCTCGGGGACGACCTGGTCGGCCTCCTCGGCGAGGGGCGACAGGAAATCCTTGGCGCAGACCTCGCACAGGTGGACCTCCTTCGGCTCCCCATCGACCAGGTCGGTGATGTGGAACGTGGCCGGCTTGTCGCACTTCTGGCACTGCATCGGCGGGGCGGCGTGTCGGAGGAGGGGGTGGGAACGGTGGGCGAGCAGGGGGTGTCGCGAGTCTATCGCTGCTAGGAAATGCGGGCAAGGCGATCGGCCGCCGTGGGGCGAGGCGCAAGTTGTTCGACTGATTCGGGATAGGGTCGCTTGGGCAGCGTTGTGAGGGCCCGTCGGCACCGTTAGAGTGGTCGCGAACCCGGGGGCGTCCCGCTTGTCCCTGGGGAGCCCAATCGAGGGGTTCTGTAGGAGGCGTCTCCAGACGCCGATATCGCGCTGCTAGCCCAACCGGCTCGCGTTCCGCAATCGGCGTCGGGAGACGCCTCCCACAGGCATGACGACCGAAGCACGACGACCGGAGATCCCGCGTGTCCGCTACGCCGCCTTACCGTCCTACGTTCGAGGAGTTCGCCCGGTTGGCGAAAACGGCGGATCGCGCCCCCGTGTGGCGGCGGCTGGTGAGCGATTCGCTGACACCCGTCTCGGCTTACCACCGGCTGGAGGCCACGGGCGACAGCCCGGTCTCATGCTTGTTTGAGAGCGTCATCGGCGGCGAGAAGGTCGGACGCTACAGCTTCCTGGCCACCGACCCCTACCTGCTGCTAGAAGCCCGTGGCACGCAAGTCACGCGGACCGAGTTTAAGGCGGGCGGGCCCGAGTCGTCCGAGCAGGAGGTCGAGAACCCGCTCGAAACGCTCCGCGCCGAGGTCGGCAAGGTGCAAGTCGCCCGGCCCGAGGGGCTCCCGCCATTTGTCGGCGGCGCGATCGGCTACGCGGGGTACGACACGGTTCGGTACGTCGAGAAGCTGCCCAACGCGCCGACCGATGACCGCGAGCTGCCCGACCTGGCGTTCGGTTTCTTTGATCACCTGCTGGTCTTCGACAACGTCGATAAAACCATGACGGTGCTCGTCCTCGCGAAGACCGGCGAGGGGGCCGACGTGCGGGCCGCTTACAACGAAGCGTGCGGGCGCGTCGATGAGCTGGTCCGGCGCGTCTCGACCCCCGCGGACGAGTTGGCGCCCGCGGACATCGACACGTCGGGCGGCGTCACGTTGCCCTTCGAATCGAACTTCACCCAAGCGGGCTTCGAATCGGCAGTGAAGAAGTGCGTCGAGTACATCCGCGCCGGCGACATCTTCCAGGTGGTCCTCAGCCAACGCCTCGAGACGGCCTACGAAGCCGCGCCGTTCGAGCTGTACCGTACGCTGCGCGTGGTGAACCCGAGCCCCTTCATGTTTCACGTGAAGATGCCCGGCTGCACGCTGGTGGGGAGCTCGCCCGAGATCATGGTCCGCGTCACCGACGGCCACACGACTGTCCGGCCCCTCGCCGGCACGCGCCCACGCGGCAAGGACGAAGCGGAGGACGAGGCCCTCGCCGAGGAGCTGCTCGCCGACCCGAAGGAGCGGGCGGAGCACGTGATGCTGGTCGACCTGGGCCGCAACGACATCGGCCGCGTCGCGCAGTACGGCTCCGTGGAGCTCTCGGACGTGATGGTCATCGAGCGGTACAGCCACGTGATGCACATCACCTCGAACGTGACGGGTCAACTGACCGACGACAAGGACGCCTTCGACGCGTTGGCCGCCTGCCTGCCCGCGGGGACGGTGAGCGGCGCCCCGAAGGTCCGCGCGATGGAGATCATCGACGAGCTGGAGCCCCACCGCCGCGGCCCCTACGCCGGCGCCGTCGGCTACCTCGACTTCGCCGGCGATATGGACACCTGCATCGCCCTGCGGACGGTCGTCCTCAGCGGCGGCAAGGCGTACGTCCAGGCCGGGGCGGGCATCGTTGCCGACAGCTCGCCGACCGCCGAGTACCAGGAGACGCTCAACAAGGCCCGCGGCCTGCTCAAGGCGCTCGAGATCACGAAGCAGAGGCTAGGGGGATAGATGGCGGATGATCGATGGCGGATGATGGATGACCGATACTGAGACCTATCATCTGCCATCGGTCATCTGAATTGTTCCTATCCGGCCAACTACTCGTCGCGTCGCGGAGCCTGCGCGACCCGAACTTCCGCCAGACCGTGGTGCTCTTGCTGGAGCACAACGACGACGGCGCGCTCGGCGTTGTGTTGAACCGGGTGTCCGACCGGACGGTCGAGATGGTCTGGGACGCGGTCGACTTCGAGCCGTGCGTTTGCGAGCAGCCGATCAACTTCGGCGGGCCGGTGCCGGGGCCGCTGATCGCGTTGCACACCTGCGAGGAGCTCTCCGAGAAGCCGGTGCTGCCGGGGCTGTTCCTCTCGATGCAGAAGGAGCACGTCGACGACCTGGTCCGTCAAGAAGAGCACCCTTTCCGGCTGTACAGCGGCAACAGCGGCTGGGGGGGCGGCCAGCTCGAGGGTGAGCTGAAGCAGGGGGGCTGGCTCTCGGCGCCCGCCCACGCCGGCGACGTCTTCGCCGAGCCCGACGAGGCGTGGCAGGAGGTGACCAACCGGATCGCCCTGGACGTGCTGATGCCCGGCTCCGACCCGGACGACCTGCCGAGCGACCCGTCGCTGAATTAGCCGTTTGTCGGGTTCGTTAACACGGCGGAAGGAAGGAACGACGGCCGCCCTCGTGGAGTCGCGTTGGAAGGCTGAACACGAAAGAATCTGGCTTCAGGGGTGAGGAGCTATCGACGCGACTCAATACCGTCACCAAGGTCCTTGATTCTGAACACGTAGCCGTCCCGGTCGGTGTGCTTGGCGGCCGTCGTTCCTTCGTTTCTTCGTGTTTAATTCGCCTCATCAAGACGCCCCCCTGCTAGCACCGACCGGGCGGGCGCGTGGGAAACCGCTAAATCTCCGGTCACGCCGGAGCCGAAAAACCGCTGTAGCGAGTTGATCCTCGACCGCCTCCGGCCTACGATTCGCGCTATGAGCAAGCACCGCTTCGACCCCCTCGGCTGCCTCTGTATGCGGCCCGCCCGGTTCTGAGAGAGCCGTAGCGGGAGACAGCCCACCTTGTGCGCACGCGGCCGCCACGCCGCCCACGCTTGCCACGCCGTCTGATCAATCGGATCGGGACGGCCCACCCGGGAGCCCTCGATGGCCACCGACCCCCGCGTCAAAGACGCCGACCTGCCCCGCCTGACCGAACGCCTCGTCGCCACGTACGACCGCGTCAGCACGCTGCACCACCTCGACCACTGCCCGCTGCCCAAGTACTGCGACGTCGTCTCGGCGGTGCAGGACCTGATGGAGATCCTCTACCCCGGCTACCGCCAGCGGGAGGGGCTGCACCGGGCGAACGTGGCGTACTACGTCGGCGACCTGCTCGACCGGCTGCACGACAAGCTGACCAAGCAGATCGGCCGCGCGCTGCGGCACGAGGCCGTGCGGGACGGCGTCGTCGGCGACTGCGAGTCGGCCGAGGATTACGAGGCGCTCGGCCAAGCGAAGACGATGCTCTTCCTCGACCGGCTGCCCGAGCTGCGCGAGACCCTCGCCACCGACGTGCAGGCCGCCTACGACGGCGACCCGGCGTGCAAGGGGCCGGACGAGGTCATCTTCTGCTACCCCGGGCTCGAAGCGGTCACCGTCCAGCGCCTGGCGCACCTGCTGTACGAGCTGAACATCCCGTTCATCCCGCGGATGATGACCGAGTGGGCGCACTGCCGCACCGGCATCGACATCCACCCGGGCGCGACGATCGGGCCGTGCTTCTTCATCGACCACGGCACGGGCGTGGTGATCGGCGAGACGTGCGTCATCGGCTCGCATGTGAAGCTCTACCAGGGCGTCACGCTCGGCGCACTCTCCTTCCCGAAGGACGACAGCGGCGAGCTGGTCCGCGACACGAAGCGGCACCCGACGATCGAGGACCGCGTGGTCGTCTACGCCAACGCCACGATCCTGGGCGGCGACACGATCGTCGGCCACGACTCGGTGATCGGCTCGAGCGTCTGGCTCACGAAGAGCGTCGATCCGAGCTCGACGATCGTGATCGAGAAGCCGAAGCTCCGCGTCCGCAACGAGGATAAAGCGGCCACCGCTTGAGGTTTATCGCCGAGACAGCCGAGAAAAGGCGCCATCGACGCGAGTCGTCGGAGAAGTCTCACGCAAAGGCGCAAAGGCGCTAAGGCGCAAAGAAAAACAATGGCTTTCGCAGTCGATGTGCAGTGGGTGCGTGCCGCGGAGGAGAAGCTCGGGTGTCGTTTCCCAGCTTCGTACGTCGTTCGTTTGTGTCGGAACAATGGCGGGGCGGTGGATGTGGGCGATGATTGCTTCGATCTTTACCCGGTCTTTGATCAGTCTGATCGCGAACGATTGAAGCGGACCTGCAACGATGTGGTCCGCGAGACAAAGCAAGCCGCGGACTGGCCCGACTGGCCCGACGCCGCGGTCGCCATCGGGTCTAACGGAACAGGCGACCGACTCGTGATGCTTCGGGTGGAAGACAAATTTGAGCACTTACAACACGCGGTCTACTGGTGGGACCACGAGACGGGCGATTGTCAGTTGGTGGCGGATGACTTCAGTGATCTAACTGACGCGTAGCGTCGGCTTTTTCTTTGCGCCTTAGCGCCTTTGCGTGAGGCTCCTCCGCCGTCTCCGCGGCTCTGCGCGAAACCCCTCCAAGTGTGGTAACCTGCGGCGTTCCTGGAACCACAGCCGCCGCCACGCCATGCCCATCGGTCCCGTCTTCCGCCACGAGATGCTCTCCGCCGGGCGGAAGCGTCGGAACTTCTGGGCGGTTGTCTTGGTCGGCTTGGCGATGCTCGGCCTGCTGACCCTCGGGTACACGGTTGTCAGCGAAGCGAACCGCATCGCGCGGTACACCACGGGCGGGGACAGCTCGCAGCTGTCGATCGCGGGTGTCGCGCGGCTCACGTCGACCTTCTACGTCATGTTCGCCTGGGCGACGATGATCGGCGTGCTGCTGATCACGCCGGTGGTCACCGCGGGGGCGATCGCCACCGAGCGCGAGCGGCGGACAATCGAGTACCTCTTCGCGACCGACCTGTCGAACTCGGAGATCGTCTTCGACAAGCTGCTCGCACGCCTGCTGGTGGTCGCCAAGATGGTGCTCGCCACGCTGCCGGTATTGGCCATCTTCCGCCTGCTGGGCGGCGTGCCGGGCAAGCTCTTGCTCTATCACTTCGCGATGCTCGCCAGCACCGCCACACTCACCGCGGCGATCGCCCTGACGGTCGGCGTCTGGTGCCAGCGCGCCCGCGACGCGGCGAGCCGGGCGATCGCCGCCGTGTTCCTGTGGATGATCTCTCTGCCGCTCCTGTTCGCCCTGCAGGCTTACCTGGACTGGCTGGGCTACGGATGGGCGGCCTGGATCGGGGATCATCTCTTGCTGCCGGCGATCTCGTTCCTGGCCCAGGTCCACCCGGTCGTGGCGTTGACCCGTTCGGTTGGCGTTGGGGGGACCGTGCTCGGCGTGGACATGGACCCGACGGCGATTGGCAAGATGATCGGCTATCAGCTGCTCGTCGCGGCCGGCTTCTTGCTGCTGAGCGTGGTGATGGTCCGCCGGGTGCATCTCAACGCGGCCTCGACGCCGGGCCAGCGGAAAGAGCAGGCGTCCGGCGCGCCGTCGACACGCTCGCCGTACGAGCGGCGGCCGATGCTCTGGAAGGAGATGTTCGCCGCCTCGGTGGCGAAGAAGGAGACCTTCCGCGCCGTTTGGGCCAGGCGGCTCGGGGTCGGCTTGCTGCTGCTGGCGGTGTTCGGCACGCTCCTGACGATGCTGTGGCAAGCCTACCTGGGCGCCTTCGAAGTCGACTTCACCGGCTTCATGGGCGTCGCGTCCGCCATGACGGTCACCTGCGGTTCGATCCTGGTGCTGATGATGGGCGCACGGGCGGCGGGCTTGGTGACCAACGAGCGGGAACGCGACACCTGGCTGTCGCTGCTCACCACGCCCCTCACCGCCGCCGACATCGTCAACGCCAAGGTGCTGGGGAACTTCTACGCCTTCCGCTGGGCGATCGGGGGCGTCGTGCTGATCCCGTTGCTCGGCGTGCTGCTCGATCCGATCGCTCTGTTCCCCGCCCTGGCGACCCTCGCCACGGTCGCTTGCTCCGGGTGGGCCGCCTCGGCGATCGGGATCGCCTTCTCGCTGAGGATGAAGAGCTCGATCAAGGCGGTCGGTGGCGCCGTCCTGCTGCTGTTGGGCATCGGTGCGCTCTACACCCCTTTGGCGATCGCGTTCGTGTCGCTTTCGGGGGCGCCCGCCGAGTCGGTGATGCTGCTGGTGCTGCCGCCGAGCGTGCCCTTCCTGTACATGATCCCGATCAACGCGATCGCATTCGGACTCGGTCCGGAGCGAGAGTGGTTGCTCGCGGCCTATTTCGCCGGCCTGCTGTTCTACGGCTTCCTCGGCTTCGCCGTGACGATGAGCAGCGTCTCGACACTCGACCGGGTCTGCGGGCGCGGTTCGACCGAGAACGACTGGTCCGCCTCGCCGGGCTAGCCGTCCTGTCGGAGACGCCTCCGACAGAGGTGGACTCCTGTCCGCAGTTCACCAGCGGTTCTCGTCCCAGCTCACTTCGTGGTGATAGAGCGGGTCCGCGGGGCCGAGGCGTTGGCTCTCGGTGAGCGGGGGCTCCTCGGCCGCGTGGAGCGGGGTCACCGGTCGGGCGACGGCGTGGGTGGCGGGGCGGGCGTAGGCGCCCGGCTCCTCGTGAGCGGCTACGGTCGTGAACGCCCCCGCCGGTTCGCGCGGCGGGAAGGCGTGGCTCGCCGGCGCTTCGACCGGAAGCGCTGCCCGGCGTTCGGGGGCGCGGAGCACCATGCCGATCGGCAGCACGTCCGGGTGATCGAGCCGGTCGCGGTTTAGCTCGAACAGCTCCTGCGCCCGTGCGCTGTCGCCCAAGTAACGCTCGGCGATCGTGGGGAGCGTGTCGCCGTCGGTCACCACGTGCTGCGTGTAGGTGGTGGCGACCGGCTGCCGCTGGACCGGCGCCAGCGACGAACCTGGGGCGGCTTCGCGATTCGGCGTGAGGGGAGGGAAAGCACTCGTTGAGGCCGACGCGTCGAAACTCGGGCGGGCGCCGTACGGGCTGTTGTCGAGCGAGGCGGGCGCGGACGGCGCAGGTGCGGACGGCGCGGGCTCGGCGAGCGGCGAACGCAGCTCGGGCCAGACCGTCGGCTCCTTGGCGACCGTGTGCGGGGTGCGTTCGATCGGCGTGAGCGGCCGGGCGGGCGCCGCCGCGGCGGGCGAAGCGGCACGCAGCGTTGCGGGCGAGTGGCTCTCTTGGCGATCGAAGGTCGAGGCGTTCAGCCAGTCGTCGTCGAGCGGGGGCGGGGCGACCGAGCCGGCTTGAGCCGGTGCGGCGGGGCCCGGGTCGTTCGCCCGCTCACCCGGCCAGGAGGCCGGCGCGATCATCGCCGACACGGCCGCGGTCGGGCGTGACGGGCGCTCCGTCGGCGGGGCGGGGCGGGGCGCCGAAGCGACCGCCTCGGGCGCGGGGCGCTCGGGCCAGCCCGTTTCGTCGGTCACCGGCGTGCCGAACGGCATCGGCCGCAGGCCCTGAGGGTCTTCGCTCGCGGGGGAGCTCAGGTACCAGGAGAGCCGATCCACCACCTCGGGCGGACCGATGAACGAGGCGGCGAAGAAGCCGGCGCCCAGCAGCAAGAGAGAAGTCAGCAGCTTGTTGAATTCGTTCACGGCGTACCTCTGAGCGGACGCGCGGGTCCGGCGCGTTCCTCGGGGGGAACGCGCTGAGGGCGCGGCGTCGCGTGCTAGTAAGGTTCGTCCGTGAACACCAATAACGATCCGGCAACATCCGGTCTGGATCGCCTCGGTCTCCGTACCCCCGGGGATCGACCCGCGGGCGCCAGCGTCGCCAGCACGCGTGAGAACGGGCCGGCGGGAACGGTCAGTGAAAGACTGCGGGCGCGTGCGCCCGTCCGCTCCGCCCCCTGATACGCCGCCGGTGCGCGGTGGTTCTTGCTAGCGGGCGCAAGAAAAAGCCGGCGCCCTTTCCGCTGTGGGAAGGGGCGCCGGCTGTGACGTTTAGGTTGCCGCTGACGGATCAGGCGGCCTGGTCGCGGCGGTCGGCCATGGCGGCGGCGCCGTCGTCGTCCCGGTTGCCGGCCATCCACAGCAGCACCGGCGAGGCGACGAAGATCGAGCTGTACGTACCGACGATCACGCCGATCACCAAGGCGAACGCGAAGGCGTGGATGCCCGCCCCGCCGAAGAAGTACAGGATCAGCACCACGATGAGCGTCGTCAGCGAGGTCAGCAACGTGCGGCTGAGCGTCTGGTTGATGCTCTTGTTGATGATCTCGGCGGTGAGCTTCGGGCTCTTGCCCCGCACCTCGCGGATGCGGTCGAACACGACGATCGTGTCGTTCAGTGAGTAACCGATGATCGTGATGAAAGCCGCCAGGATCGACAGGCTGATCTGGAACGAGTCGAGCTGCAACGCCTGGGCGAGCGGCGGCACGGCCGACACGACCCAAGCGGAGAGGGCGAGCGCGCCGAGCGTGACCAGCACGTCGTGCACCAGGGCGACCACGGCCGCGAGGCCGTACCACGGGTTCTGGAAGCGGAACCAGAGGTAGGCGACGATGCCCAACAGGCTCAGCAGGATGGCGCTGATCGCCTTCACCTGCATGTCGCCCGCGACCCGGCCGCCGATCTTGCTCGCGAGCGGGAAGAGGGGCTCGTCGGAGAGCTCCTCGTCGAGGGCGGTCGCCATCGCGACCGCTTCGTCGGCGGGCAGGCCGACCCGCAGTTTCCAGTCCTTGAACCGCTGGCTGCTGCCGGGGTTGTAAGCCTCGTTCTCGAGCTGCGGCAACAGGCCGGCGTGGCCCTGGTCGGCCGCGATCCGTTGGAGCCGCGAGAGCAGGGCGTCGTGCGCGACGCCGTCGTTCTCGCCGAAGCCCTCGCCGTCGTTGAAGGTGAGCGGCAACAGGGTGCCGGTCGTCCCCCCCGACTCCTCGAAGGCTTCCGGCTCGCCGGCCTCCAGGTCGTAGGTCTTGAGCTTGCCGTCGAACGTCTTCGCGATGAGCGCCTCGATCGCTCCGACGTCGTCGACGTTGCAGTTGATCGTGTAGCGCGTGCCCGTCTCGCCACGCTTGACGACCGTCAGGTTCGCGTCGCCCAGCTTGCCGCCGCCGAGCGATTCACCCAGCTCGGCGTCGGCCAGGGCGGAGCGGACCTCGCTGAACTCGGCCGGCTGGTCGAGCACCATCGTCACGCTCGAGCCGCCCGTGAAGTCGATGTTCAGCAGGTTCTCGCCCCGGTTCATCACGCCGAGCAATCCGACGCCGATAACGGCGAGCGACAGCACCGCGGCGCCCCAACGTTTGCCGAGGAAGTCGATGTTGGTCTCGCCCAGGATCGAGCCGAACGAGAGGCTCTTGATCCAACGCTTCCGCTCCGCGATGTCGAACACGGTGCGGCTGCAGAAGATCGCGGTGAACATCGACATCACGATGCCGAGGAAGAGCGTCACGCCGAAGCCCTTGATCGGCCCGGTGCCGACGGTGTAGAGGACGATGGCGGCGATGAGCGTCGTGACGTTGGCGTCGACGATCGTGGTGGTCGCTTTGTCGAAGCCGTTGCGGATGGCCATCCGCAGGCCGGCGCCCTTCTTCAGCTCCTCGCGGATCCGCTCGAAGATCAGCACGTTGGCGTCGACCGCCATGCCGACGGTCAGCACCAGGCCGGCGAGGCCGGGCAGCGTGAAGGCGCCCTGGATGATGATCATCGCCGCCAGCACCAGCACCAGCGTGGCCGCGAGCGCCAAGCAGGCGACCAGGCCCGCGAAGCGGTAATACAGCAGGATGAAGACGAGCACCGCGATCAACGACACGCCGATCGCGTACTTGCCCTTCTCGACCGTCTCGGCGCCGAGGGTCGGGCTGACCTGCTCCTCGCTGATCGGGGTCTTGTTGAGCGCCGCGGGCAGGCTGCCCGCGTTGAGGATGCTGACGATGCTGTCGACTTCTTGCTCGACGTTGGGGCCGCTGCCGATCGTGATCTGACCGCTGTTCGTGATCCGGTCGTTGAGCGCGGGGGCGGACAGCAACTGCTTATCGAGCAGGATGCCCAGGTAACGCTTGATGTTTGGCGTGGCCGGGTTCGCGAGGTTCTCGCCCGTGAACTTGCCGAACCGCCCGGCGCCGACCTGGTTGAAGTTGAAGACCACGACCGGCTGGCCGACGTCGCCGTAGCTCTTGCCCGTATCCGAGAGGTACTTGCCGGTTACGTTCCAGCGGTCGAGGAGCACGAGCGCCTCGTTCCGCTTGCCGGCGGTGCGGCGGACGAGGCGGCCGTCGTTCGCGCCGAATTGGTCCTCGTCGTAGGCGACCCACTCGGCGCGGGGCTTGTCGCCGATCATCACGAGCTTCTCGCTCGGGCTGTTCTGCAACGCCTTCTCGATGGTGGGAACGTCCTCCGACCAGCGGCGGTCGGCCAGGATGCGGAACTCGAGCTGGCCCATGTCGGTGATCCGACGCTTGATGAAGGCCAGGTCGTCGGGGCCCGCTTTGGGGATGATGATCTCGATGGCGTCGCCGTACCGGCGGATCGAGATCTCCTTGGTGCCGGCCGGGTCGATACGCCGCTTGATCGCCTCGACGAGCTTCTCCGGATCGACTTTGCCGCGGCCTTCGGTTTGCTGTGGATCGTCGGTTGCCTCACCCTCTTCACTCCCCTCAACCGGGGCCAAGCCGTCGGCGTCGGCGACTTCGTAGACCAGGGTGATTCCGCCGGCGAGGTCGGGGCCGAAGCGGAATTGGCCGGTCACGACGCAAAAGATGCCCACCGTCAGCGCGGTGAGGATCGTGGCGATTCGCCACGCCTGCTCGGGCAGGCGCCACCGCTTCGCGAGCCAGTTGCCGAGGACGATCGGCAGGATGATCACGGCGAGCGTGCTCAGCACGCCGGTCAGGCTGCCCGACCCGGCGGCCGGCGCGGCTTCGCCCTCCTCGGCCTCCTCGGCGGGGGGGGCCTCGTCACCGGCGGGTTCGTCCTCCGCGGTGGCCGCTTCCTCAGCGGGTTCCTCGGCGGCCTCAAGGGTCGCTTCCGACACGGCCTCGATTGTCGCCTCGGGGGCGGCCGCCTCGTCGGCGGGGGCCGTCTCAGTCGTGGTGGGGGCGTCCGCTTCTTCGCCCGCGGTCTCTTGAGACCTCGCGGGCGAGGCGAACAGCAGCGCCGCCGCCATCGTGGCGAGCAGCCAGCCGTGCGATCGGGTCCGTCCGTTCGTGGCTTCGATAAGAGTCGGCATCGGTCGTGGGACCATCGTGTCGGGAGGAAGCGGTCGCGCGCCGCGTGGCGGCACGCGTTGTGTTAGGGGCTATTTGTCGTCGGTGACGACGCTGTCGATCGCCCACAGGGCGACCCGGATCTTGGTTCCGTTGGATTCATCGATGCGGAGCGTCAGCCGCCCCGCGTCGCGTTGGACGTTGGTCACCACGCCGTGCAGGCCGCCGGTGGTGACGACGCGGTCGTTCTCTTTGAGGCCCTTGATCATGTCCTGGAAGTTCTTGTCCTTCGCCTTCTGCGGCAGGACAAACAGGAAGTAGGCCAGCATCGCCATCGCCACGAGGGGCAGAAAGCTCAGCAGGTTGACCCCGCCCGCTTCGCCTTCGGCGAGCAGCGGCAGGCCGACGTCGGCGAGCGACGCGGCCAGAAGCGTCCCGCCAGCGTCAGCGAGCGACGCGGCGAGAAACGGCCCGCCAGCGTCGTTTGGCGACGCGGCGAGAAACGGAGCGTAGAGGGTCGAGATCAACGGCGTCACAAATCACCTCACGACGCCGCGACCGGGGGGCTCGCGTGCGCCCTGCCTGAGGGGAGGGTCGATAGGGAAACCGCGGATAGTAAACCCTTACGGCCAAAGGGGAAAGGGGAGCCGAAGCGGGAAGTGCGAATGGGGAAGGCGGAATGAGAATCCGGGTAGGTTGAGGAGCGGACGCACCGCCGCCCTTCCCCGACGGTCAGGGAGCCGATCGGGCGGCGCCGATTGGTCGCGGTGACCGAGCTAGGGACGGGCCCAGCCGGCCTGTTTTTCCCGTTTGAAGTCCGCGAATCGGCCCTGCTCGATCGCCTCGCGGGCGCCCCGCATCAGGCGTTGGTAATAGGTCAGGTTGTGGGCCGAGACCAGCATCTGGCCGAGCGTTTCGCCCGCCTTGAACAGGTGCCGCAGGTACCCCCGGCTGTGCCGCCGGCAGGCGAGGCAGGGGCAATCCTCCTCGAGGGGGCGGTCATCGAGCGTGTGGCAGGCGTTCTTCATCCGCAGCGGGCCCTCGTCCGTGTAGGCGAGGCCGTTGCGGCCGTTGCGGGTCGGCATCACGCAGTCGAACATGTCGACGCCCCGCTCGATCGATTCCAGCAGGTCGTCCGGCGTGCCGACGCCCATCAGGTAGCGGGGCCGGTCCGCCGGCAGGTGGGGAGTGGTCAGCGAGATCGTGCGGTACATGTCCTCGGCCGGCTCGCCGACCGACAGCCCGCCGATGGCGTAGCCCGCCATGTCGAGGGCGACCAGGGCTTCGGCCGAGCGGTGACGCAGCTCGCCGTCGAGGCCCCCTTGGACGATGCCGAAGAGCGATTGGTCGTCGCGGGTCGCCGCGGCGAGGCAGCGCTCCGCCCAGCGGACGCTCCGCTCCATCGCCCGCTGGACCGCGTCCCTTTCAGCGGGCAGCGCGATCACCTCGTCGAGCTGCATTGCCACATCGGCGCCGAGCGCCTCCTGGATCTCGACCGAGCGCTCGGGCGTCAGGTCGATCGTGTCGCCGTTTACGTGCGATTGGAACGTCGCGCCCCGCTCGTCGACCTTCCGCTTGTCCGCAAGGCTGAAGACTTGGAATCCGCCCGAGTCGGTGAGCATCGGGCCACGCCAGCCGGAGATCGCGTGCAGCCCGCCCAGTTCGGCGACGGTCTCCGGTCCGGGGCGGAGGGCGAGGTGGTACGTGTTGCCCAGCACCATCTGGGCGCCGGTCTCTTCGAGCCGCTCGACGTCGACGCACTTCACCCCGCCCACGGTGCCCACGGGCATGAACGTGGGCAGCTCGACCGTCCCGTGCGGCGTGTGCAGCCGCCCCCGGCGGGCGCCGGAGGGATCGACCGAGAGGGTTTCGTAGCGAACGGCGTGCATCGGCAGCTCTACCGGCAATCAGGCGGCGAGCCGGCCACGTCAGTGGTCGGTGGAATCACCGAATCGTGCTCTGAACCGGTCCCCCGACTCACGTTGGGGGCTGGCCCGGGGTCGTCCTGCGGCCGGTTTGGTTAAGCTTCGCCGCGGAGCTTCAGGCCGTGGGCGGTGAGCTTCTCGCGGACCTCGTTGAGGCTCGTGACGCCGAAGTTCTTGCACTCCAGCAGGTCGTCCGGCGTGCGGCGGACGAGCTCGCCAATCGTCGTCAGGCCGAGGCGGACCATGCACTTGCGGGCCCGGACCGAGAGGCTGAGGTCGGAGATCGGGCGGTCCAGGAGGGCCCGCTCGTCGGCCGACATGTTCTCGGGGTTGTACGGCAGCTCCTGCTCCCGCTTCTGATGGGCGAACTGGCCCAGCTCGAGGCCCTTCGAGGTGAGCATCTCGCGGATCTCGATGAGCGAGGTCTCGCCGAAGTTCTTGCTGGCGAGGAGCTCCTGCTCGGTGGTCTCCGTGAGGTCGCCGAGCGTCATGACGCCCATCCGCTGGAGGCAGTTGCGGCTGCGGACGGAGAGCTCGAAGTCGGTGACCGGAATCGACAGCACCTGCGAGAGGCGGTCCTGCTGGCGGCGGGCCTCTTCGTCGTAGAACATGTCGCGGCTGCCGTCGGCGTCCTTGAAGAACAGCCGCGCCCGCTCGTGCGCCGGGTAGACGTCGAGGATGCGCTGGTAGCAGCCCTTGGCCCGCTCGTACTGCTCGAGGTCCTCGAACAGGATGCCGAGGTTCAGCAGCGTGCCGACGTGGGTCGGGAACTGCTGGGCAGCCTTCTCGTAGAGGTTGCGGGCGTAGTCGTCGTTGCCGCGGCGGTCGTTCTCGAGCGCCAGGCCGAACAGGGCGCCGGCGTGGGCCGGGTCCGCGGCGACGGCGCGTTCCAACAGGGCGATCACCTCTTCTGGGTTGCCCGCCAGGGCCTGGACCGTCGCCGAACGCTGGTAGAGGTACTCGGCCGTCTGCTCGACCGCGCCGGACAGGCCGTCGAGCAGCTGCAGGGCGCCCTCGGCGTCGCCGGAGTAACGGACCGCCTCGGCCTTGGCGAGCGAGACGGCGTCCTTGTCGTAGCCCGCCTTGCCGGCCGAATCGTAGGCTTCGGCGGCGGTGGCGTACTCGTCGAGGGCGAGCTTCGCCTTGCCGAGGTAGAAGTGCGTCAGAGCGCCGCCGTCGGCGTTGCTGAGCACCTCGATCGCCTCCGAGTAGCGTCCCAGCAAGTAGAGGCAGACGCCCAACTTGGCCGAGGTCGCCGGCGTGCGGCTCGGCTGGGCTTCCAGCTCCTGGACCGCCTCTTTCAGCTCGCCGTACTTGCCGTAGTTGGCGGCGATGCCGGTGGTGATGTCCGCGATTTCGCGGGGACCGAACGCAGCGGTCGAGACGATCGCCTGCTTGATGTCTGTTTCGAGAGCCGTCATCGGGGGGGCCTGTTGGCAGGAGGCAGTGGGCAAAAGTGGACAATCGGTCTGTGCTGACAGAACTGCCTTCTGTCAGCTGCCTGCTGCCCACTCACCAAAGAGCCGACGGTGGGACTTGAACCCACAACCTCAGCATTACGAATGCTGTGCTCTGCCAATTGAGCTACGTCGGCGGCGCCAGATCGCGGCCGGGGGGGGCGCTAAATCGACCCCCCTCCCGCAACTAGTAGCCCCACATGGTATCGAGGCCCCGATCCGCTGCCAACCCGGCTGAACCCGGCTAGGCCCACGGTTTGCTCTCTCAAGCGAGGTGGCGGTGAACCGGAAGGAGGGGCCGCGGCTCTAACTTTCAGCCCCCACGCGTGTTTTCACGCCTAGGACTGCGGTTTCCGCTGGGCGATACTGCTGGATTCCCCTCGATTTCCCCTCCCACGCGTGCTGTGAGACGCGAGCCGTCATGCCGACCCTCCTCGCCCAAGATCAAACCGACAAGCTCCAAGAGCTCCTCGCCGAGCGGATCCTGCTGCTCGACGGGGCGATGGGGGTCGAGATCCAAAAACTCGGCATCGGCGAGGCCGAGGTCCGCGGCGAGCGCTTCGTCGATCACCACAAGGACCTGAAAAACTTTGGCGACCTGCTCTGCCTGACCAATCCCGAGGCGATCCTCGGCATCCACCGGGCGTACCTGGCTTCCGGGTCGGACATCATCGAGACCAACTCGTTCGGCGCGAGCCCGGTGGGGATGCTCGACTTCGAGTTCGAGGAGGCCGGCATCGACGCCCTGGCGCTCGGACGCGAGATCAACACGGCCGCCATCCGGCTCGCGAAGCAGGCGTGCGCCGAGTTCACCGAGAAGGACCCGAGCAAGCCGCGGTTCGTCGCCGGCTCGATCGGGCCGACTTCGAAGCAGATGGCGATCTCAACGAGCGTCGAGGACCCGAGCCACCGCGACGTGGTCTTCAACACGATGGTCAGCTCTTACTACGAGCAGGCGAAGTCCATGGTCGAGGCGGGCGTCGATATCCTGCTCGCCGAGACCGTGATCGACACGCTCAACCTGAAGGCGTGCCTGTTCGCCTTCCAGCGGGTCTTCGACGACCTGGGCGTCCGCGTGCCGGTGATGGTGAGCGGCACGTTCGACAAGGGGGGCGGCACGTTCGTCTCGGGACAGTCGGTCGAGGCGTTCTGGAACGCGATCTCGCACTTCCCGTTGCTGACCGTGGGCATGAACTGTGCGCTCGGGCCGGACATCATGCGGCCCCACCTCGAAGAGCTGCAGCGGGTCTCCAACCTGCCGATCAGTTGCTACCCGAACGCGGGCGAGCCCAACGAGATGGGCCAGTACGACCTCGGCCCCGCCGCCATGGCGCGGATGGTCGGCGACTTCGCCGAGCAGGGCTGGGTGAACATCGTCGGCGGGTGCTGCGGCACGGGCCCCGATCACATCGCCGCGATGGCCGACCGCGTGAAAGACGAGCGGCCGCACCAGCGGACGGTCGTCGCGCCGCGTCTGCGCCTCTCGGGCACCCAGCCGATGGAGCTGCGCCCCGACGCCAACTTCCTGATGATCGGCGAGCGGACGAACGTCACCGGCAGCAGGAAGTTCGCCCGCCTGATCAAGGAGGAGAACTTCGAGGAAGCGATCGAGATCGCCCGCGGTCAGGTGCAGGGGGGCGCGAACGTGATCGACGTCAACATGGATGAGGGTCTCTTGGACTCCGAGGCCATGATGACCAAGTACCTGCGCCTCATCGCCGGCGAGAGCGACATCGCCGCTGTGCCGGTGATGATCGACAGCAGCAAGTGGTCCGTCATCGAGACGGGCCTGCAGGCCGTGCAGGGCAAGGCGATCGTCAACTCGATCAGCCTCAAGGACGGCGAGGAGGAGTTCCTCCGCCGGGCGAGGCTCGTCCGCGACTACGGCGCCGCGACCGTCGTCATGGCGTTCGACGAGGAGGGCCAGGCCGCCGACGAGGAGAACAAGGTCCGCATCTGCAAGCGGGCGTACGACCTGCTGGTGAAGCGCGAGGCCGAAGGGGGCGCCGGCTTCCCGCCCAACGACATCATCTTCGACCCGAACATCCTCACGGTCGCCACGGGCATCGAGGAACACAACAACTACGCGGTCGACTTCATCAACGCCACGCGGCGGATCAAGGAAGAATGCCCCGGCGCGAAGGTCTCCGGCGGCGTGTCGAACATCTCGTTCAGCTTCCGCGGCAACAACGTCGTCCGCGAGGCGATGCACTCGGCTTTCCTGTACCACGCGATTCACGCGGGCCTCGACATGGGGATCGTCAACGCGGGCCAGCTCGAGGTCTACGACGAGATCCCCGCCGAGCTGAAGGAGCGCGTCGAGGACGTGCTGCTCAACCGGCGGGAGGACGCCACGGAGCGGCTTGTTGACTTCGCCGAAACGGTCAAAGGGCAGGGGGGCAAGAAGGCGGTCGAGGACGACGCGTGGCGCGAGGGGACGGTCGAAGAACGACTTAAACACGCGCTGCTGAAGGGGATCGTCAAGCACATCGACGAGGACACCGAGGAGGCCCGCCAGAAGTACGACCGTTGCCTGCACATCATCGAGGGCCCGCTGATGGACGGCATGAGCACCGTCGGCGACCTGTTCGGCGCGGGCAAGATGTTCCTGCCGCAGGTCGTGAAGTCGGCCCGCGTCATGAAGAAATCGGTCGCCTATCTCACGCCGTTCATGGAGGAGGAGAAGGAGGAGGCGGGCACCGCCGGGCAGGCCCGCGCAAAGGTCCTCATGGCGACCGTCAAGGGCGACGTCCACGACATCGGCAAGAACATCGTCGGCGTGGTGCTCGGCTGCAACAACTTCGAGGTCATCGACACCGGCGTCATGTGCCCGGCGGAGACGATCCTCGACAAGGCGGTCGAGGAGGGCGTCGACGTGATCGGCCTCTCCGGCCTCATCACGCCGAGCCTCGATGAGATGATCCACGTAGCCCGCGAGATGAAACGCCGCGAGCTGAGCGTGCCGCTCTTGATCGGCGGGGCGACGACCAGCGCCAAGCACACCGCCGTGAAGATCGCCCAGCACTACGACCACGAGGTCGTACATGTGCTCGACGCGTCACGCTCGGTCGGCGTCGTTGAGAAGATGATCACGCCCGACGCCCGCGCCGACTTCGCGAGCGAGAACCGCAAGCTCCAGGCCGACCTGGTCGCCAGCTTCAACAAGCGCCAGGCGGTCACGCTCAAGCCGTTCGAGGAGGCGAAGGCGGCCCGCTTCGCCACCGACTGGGCCACGGTCGACATCCCCACGCCATCATTCATTGGGACAAAGACTCTCACGAGCGAAGGCGCAGCCGAGCTGAGTCCCTCTCCCCCCCCGGGGGAGAGGCTAGGTGAGGGGGCGGACGTCACAGCACAGGACAGTTCTCCTGTCTCGAACGCCCAACCCTCCCCTAACCCCTCCCTGCAAGGGAGGGGGACGATCACGCTGGAGGAGCTCCGCGAGTACATCGACTGGAGCCCCTTCTTCCTCACCTGGGAGCTGCGCGGCAAGTACCCGAAGATCTTCGAGGACGAGCACGTTGGCGAAGAAGCGAAGAAGCTCTTCGACGATGCGGGCGCGATGCTCGACCGCGTCATCGCCGAGGGTTCGCTCACGGCGCGGGGCGTGTATGGCTTCTTCCCGGCGGCGGCCGACGGCGAGGACCTGGTCGTCTACACGGACGAGAGCCGCACGACTGAACGCTGCCGCTTGCACTGCCTGCGGCAGCAGTGGGAGCGCAAAGGCCAGAGCGATTTCCGCTCGTTGGCGGACTACATCGCGCCGATCGATAGCGGCCGCCAGGATCATGTCGGCGGCTTCGCCGTGACGACCGGCGTCGGCTGCGAAGAGCTCGCCGCCGCCTTCGACGCCGACCACGACGACTACAACAGCATCCTCATCAAGGCGATCGCCGACCGCCTCGCCGAGGCGTTCGCCGAGTGCCTGCACGCCCGCGTCCGCCGCGAGTGGGGCTACGGCGCCGACGAAGGCCTCACGAACGAGGACCTCATCAAGGAACGCTACCGCGGCATCCGCCCCGCGCCCGGCTACCCCGCGCAGCCGGACCACACCGAGAAGCGGACGCTCTTCGAACTGCTCGACGTCGAGGCGGCGACCGGCATCGCGCTGACCGAGTCGTACGCGATGACCCCCGCCGCGAGCGTCAGCGGCCTCTACTTCGCCCACCCCGAGGCCCGCTACTTCGCCGTCGACCGGCTGTCGAAGGAGCAGGTCGAGGACTACGCGAAGCGGAAGGGGATGCCGCTCGTGGAAGTCGAGCGCTGGCTCTCGCCGAACCTCGGTTACGAGCCGAGTTGAATCAGCAGGGCATGGGTTCCCGTGTAAAGACCTCCTGTGGGAAAGGCATCCTGTAGGAGGGGTCTCTCGACCCCGATGACGCGCCGCCAGCCGACTCGGCTCAGACACCGCTATCGGGGTCTGGAGACCCCTCCCACAGTCGGATCGATCGTGCCTCCTGCAGGGGCTCGCTATCGATCGATTCGCATCCGACGGGTCATTCCTGCCGAAGCCTCCTAAGCTCCGCTAGGAAGCTTTGACCCCCTCGGGAGCGATCGCATGCGCTGGTTCAACTGGAAACGCCTCTCCGCCGTGGCCGCGGCCCTCATCGCCGGCGTCGCGTACGCCGCGGGGCGGGGGGAGCGGATGGCTTCGCCGGAGCATGTCGAGGCTCTGCTCGCCGACCTGCCGGCGGCGGCCGAGAAGCTCGAGCCGCACAGCCCGGCGCGCGAGGCGATTCTCGCGGGCGACCTCGAAGCGGCTCGCGAGATGCTCTCGTTCCGTCCCTACGATGAGGCGCCCCTGCCCGAGGGCTTCCCTGCGTTCACCCCGGTTGGCGTGATTGAGGTCAAACAGTACCCGGCTTATCGCAAGGCGGTCGGCCCGGCGTTCTGGCCCCTGTTCAACCACATCCAGACGCAGGACATCCCGATGACCGCGCCGGTCGAGATGACCGAGGCGCCCTCCCGCCGCGGCGACGGCCGCATGGCGTTCCTCTACCAGAACACGTCGGTCGGTGAGCCCGGCCCGATCGATGGTGTCGAGGTGACCGACACGCCGGCGACCACGGTCGCCTCGCTCGGCGTGCGGGGGCGGATGAGCGAAACGCTCGCCGAGCAGGCGAAAGCCCGCCTTGAGAAGTGGCTCGCCGATCAGTCCGACTACCGCCCCGCCGGCGACGAGCCCTACCGCCTGTTCGGCTACAGCAGCCCGATGGTCCGCGACGCGAACAAGTACTGGGAGGCCCAGGTCGTAATCGAGCGGGTCGAGTGACGACCATTTGGTCGCACGAAAGGTGAGGATGGGGTACGCTCCCACGCGATAGCCCTTCTCAATCGCCTCTCAAACTTACGGCCCTAAAAATGTCTGTCGCCCGCGTCACCGAGATCATCGCCAGCAGCCCCAAGAGCTTCGACGACGTGACCAGCATCGAATTCCTGTACCACGCGTTATGAAGGTACGGGTTGGGTAAGGCCGCTGCCCTGCTGGAGCGGAGGCGTGCTTGAGGCGTAGCCGAAAGCGACTCCGGAGCGGAAGCGGGGCAGCGGGTCGCGAACTCGGCCGGGGCGACGTACCCCAGCGAGCTGTGCGGCCGGTGGTGGTTGTAGTCGTCTCGCCAAGCGGCCGTGAGCCGACGAGCCGCGGCGAGCGACTCGAACTCTTCGACCGCCAGGAACTCGTCGCGGAAGCGGCTGTGGAAGCTCTCCGCGTAGCCGTTCTGCCACGGGCTGCCCGGCTCGATGTACAGCGCGCCGACGTCGAGTTGTTCCAGCCAACGCCGGATCGTCCCCGCCGTGAATTCTGGGCCGTTGTCGCTGCGGATGTGCTCCGGCACGCCGTGCATCGCGAAGAGTTCCGCCAGCGTGTCGATCACGTCCTCGCTCGTGATGCCCCGATCGCATTTCAAGGCCAGGCACTCGCGCGTGTGCTCATCGACGATCGAGAGCCACTTCAGCTGAGTCCCCTTCGAGGTCTTGTCGAACACGAAGTCCCACGCCCACACGTGGTTCTTGTGTGTGGCTCGACGACGATCGCAACCGTTCTCCTTCACGCCCAATCGGCGTCGTTTCCGCTTCTTTCGAGGCACTTTCAGGCCCTCCTTCCGCCACAGACGCAGCACCCGCGACTCGCTCGCCCGGAAGCCGTCGGCCCTGAGCAACGCCGCGATCCGCCGGTAGCCGAACCGTGGCCGCCGACGCACCAACTGCAGCATCCGTTTGATCAGGCGTGGCTCGTCGCCACGTGGCTTCGATCGGTATCGCTGGCTCGATCGCGGCTGGCCGATCGCTCGGCACGCCCTCCGCTCGGAGAGACCCAACTGCGATCGCACTAGGGTCACCGCCGCTCGCTTCCGGAGAGGGCTCAGAAGTTTCCCTCCGCGACGATCTTCAACGCTTGATTGTCCAGCGAGAGGTCCGCCACCAGTTGCTTCAGCCGCTTGTTCTCGTCCTCCAGCTTCTTCAACCGCACCGCCTCCTCGGACTTCATCCCGCCGTACTGCTTCCGCCAACGCTCGAGCGTCGATTCGCTTACCTCCAACGCCTGCAGCACCGCGGCTTGGTCCTTGCCGGCCGCGAGCATCGCGTCCGCGTCGCGGAGCTTCTTCACGATCTGTTCCGGCGTGTGCCGCTTCCTACGCTTCGTGCTCATCTTTCGGTCTCCTGATTGAGACCTTCATAAACCGTGGACCAGGTTTTCGATAGCAGGCCAGACGCGTTGGACGTCGGCGTCGATCGGGCGTGCAAGACGCTCGACAACGTGAAGGGCGCTTGGATCAAGGACCAGAAGGTCGACATCCAGGACGGCAAGATCACCGACTACCGCGTGACGCTGATGGTCACTTTCGTTCTGAAGTGACGGCCGGCGACACTTCGCTAGCGGCCTGATCCGCTTTTTTTGCTTCCACAAACCGCATCGCCGCCGAGTTCATGCAGTAGCGCATGCCGGTCGGCCGCGGACCGTCGGGGAAGACGTGGCCGAGGTGCGCGTCGCAGCGGGCGCAGCGGATCTCGGTGCGGGTGGTGAACCAGCCCTTGTCCTCGTGCTCGGCGACCGCGTCCTTCTTGATCGGTTGGAAGAAGCTCGGCCAGCCGGTGCCCGACTTGTACTTCGCCTCCGACGAGTACAGCGGCAGGTCGCAGCAGACGCAGCGGTACTCGCCCGCCTTCTTGTTGTCCCAGTACGGGTTCGTGAAGGGCCGCTCGGTCCCCGCTTGCCGGGCAACGCGGAACTGCTCGGCCGTGAGCCGCGCTTTCCAATCGACGCTCTTCCAGTCCGTGTCGGCGGGCAGCGGCTTGGGCTCATCCGCGTAGGTTACGGTGGCGCCAAGTAAAGCAAGTAAAGCAAGAGTCGTTATCAGCCGGATCATCGTTCTACCTACTGCGGTTTAACCACGAAGGAACCAAGGAACGAAGGAAGCAGAGCACTTGTCTCTCTTTGTTCCTTCGTTCCTTTGTGGTTCATCACTCACTCTTCAGCTTATCCGCGAACGCCTTGCGGTACTTCTCCATCTTCGGGGCGATTACCGCCCGGCAGTAGCCCTGCGCCGGGTTGCGGGCGAAGTAATCCTGGTGGTACGCCTCGGCCGGGTAGAAAATGTCGAGCGGCGAGAGCTCGGTGACGATCGGCCCGCGGAACGCGCCGGACGCATCGAGCGCCGCTTTGACCTCCTCCGCGACCGCCCGCTGCGCGTCGTCGTGGAAGTAGATGACCGAGCGGTATTGCGTGCCGCGGTCGGCGCCTTGCTGGTTGAGCGTGGTCGGGTCGTGCGTGCGGAAGAAGATCTGCAGCAAGTCCTTGTAAGAGATGACCGCCGGGTCGTAAGTCACCTGGATCACCTCGGCGTGGCCGGTCGTGCCGGAGCAGACCGCCTCGTAGGTCGGATTGATCACCCGCCCACCCGCGTAGCCCGAGACCGCCGCGTGGACGCCCTCGGTCGCGTCGAACACCGCCTCGGTGCACCAGAAGCAGCCCCCGCCGAAGGTGGCGAGTTGTTGGCCATTCTCTGAAGAGCGTGAGGCGGGGGGGTCGGGCTTGAAGGGCTCAGCGGGGACCGGTTCGCTCATCGTCAGCAGGGCTCCGAGGGTGGCGGCCGCCGCCAGGGTGGTGATCGGCAGGGCGAGGCGTCGGGTCATCGGGGGTTGGCTCGCTTGGGGGGGGATTCTTCAACAGTCTAGGCCAGAGTGCCCCGATTGGCCGCCCCGGCCCGTTCGGCCCGTCTGTAGGAGGCGTCTCCCGACGCCGATGACGGTAATTCAGCCGCAAAGGCTGGAAGCGCCAAATCGGCGTCGGAGACGCCTCCTACAAGGAGCTCTTCGCTTTGTGCTTGCGTCTTCGGTCGGTCGAGCTAATACTCAGGCTATGCGGTCCTTCGCCGACAACTTTCGGTTTAGCTTTACCTATGGCTTCTGGTACGGAAGCCACGGGGCCGGAGGTCATGCGTAACCGCGCCAGAGTGTGACCTAGAACACCGAGCCCCGAAGGCCAGCCGGCCCTCGGGGCTTTTTTCGTACGCCGCTCTAATTTCCCGCTCCCACCTCCCACTCCAACGCCCTCCACCGGCGGAACCCCAGCTCCCTCAATAGCCATGATTGTCGTGATGAAATCCTCCGCCACCGAGGAGAACCTCCAGCACCTGGTCGAGCACGTCGAGGCGCTCGGCCTCAAGGCGAACGTCCTCCGCGGGACGGAGCGGACCGTGGTCGCCGCGATCGGCGACGAGCGCGTCGAGGGCGTGCGGTCGCTGGAGAGCGCGCCGGGCGTCGACAACGTGATGGCCGTGGTCGCCCCCTACAAGATGGCCAGCCGCGAAGCGCACGAGGCGACCTCCGTCATCCGCGCGGGCTCGCTCGAGGTGGGCGGCAAGGCGATCGGCATGATCGCCGGGCCGTGCAGCGTCGAGAGCGAGGAGCAGATCGTCGCCACCGCCAAGGCGGTGAAGGCGGCCGGCGCTACGGCGCTGCGCGGCGGGGCGTTCAAGCCACGCACCAGCCCGTACAGCTTCCAGGGCATGAAGGAGGACGGCCTCAAGCTCCTGCAGACCGCCAAGGAAGAGACCGGCCTAGCGATCGTGACGGAGGTCGTCTCGCCCGAGGACGTCGACCTCGTCGCCGGCTACGCCGACGTCATGCAGATCGGCGCCCGCAACATGCAGAACTACCGCCTGCTCGAGGCGTGCGGCCGCGCCGACGCCGCCGTCCTGCTGAAGCGCGGCCCGAGCGCCACGATGGACGAGCTCCTGCTCGCCGCTGAGTACATCCTCGACGGGGGCAACCCGCGCGTGATGCTCTGCGAGCGCGGCGTCCGCACGTTCGAGGCCCACACCCGCTTCACGCTGCCGCTGGCGAGCGTCCCCTACCTGCAGCAGAAGACGCACCTGCCGGTGGTGATCGACCCGAGCCACGGCACGGGCCACACCTACATGGTCCCGTCGCTGGCGAAGGGCGCCATCGCCGCGGGCGCCGACGGCGTGATCGTCGAGGTCCACCCCGACCCGGAGAACGCCAAGAGCGACGGCTTCCAGACGCTCAGCTGCGAGGCGTTCGAGCAGATGATGGCCCAGTGCCGCAAGATCGCCGAGGCGGTGGATCGGACGCTGTGAGTGGCAGTTAGAGTGCATCTTAGAACGAGAAGCACTGTTTCTTTCAATGGATGATGGTCCATGGAATTCAGAGTTGACGATAAGTGCCTAACTGCGAGTAGCGGCAGCTATCAGGTCAAGTACGAATGCGCCATGGAGGTTCAATCAGGGAACGGTGAAGTAGAGGTTGTTGTCGCGAGTACACTGCCTGTAGGTGCTGACCCTGACCTATTGCGTGACACGGTCGAGCATATCCGCCGAGCTGCTGAAGAGGTTCTACGACCGAAGGGACTATGCGGAGTCTTGCAGCTTCATAACCTTCTGATTCACGACGTAGATTGTTGGCCGCCACGGTATGCGAAGGCGACCACGGAAGCATTGACACGGTGTCTCGATAGAGGTGCCGAGCCAGACTGACTTTGACAGGTGGCGGGGGCGCTCTGCGTAGCAGAAGCCCCCGTGCGTTGGGGGAATTCTTGAGTGGGCCCGGGGGCTTCCCTGGCGGGAGCTCCCCCGCCACCCGACGGATTAACGGCGAACGGAGATCCGTAGTTCGTCGCCGGGTGATTCTGCGGCGGCGGTGATCCAGATCGAGCCGGCGAAGTCGGCCCGCCAGGTGAGCCCGAGCGGCGTGAGGACGCCGTCGAGGGCCGCGCGCCAGGGGCGGTTGGTGACCGAGCACTCGACCGTCGTCCTCGGACCGATGCCGACGCTCGCCAGCGCCGGCCAGTCGACGAGGATCGGACGCTCGGTCACGCGCCGCCAATGATCGAAGACCTCCGTGAGCGGCGTCGGTGAGACGAAGCTGAACGTCGTGCGGCGGTCCAGAGTCGGAGCGATCGCCGTCTCGTAAGGCTCGGTCGCGAGCAGCGCCCGCGGGTACTTGCTGGTGGCGGGGAGGCCCCGCTCGGCGCGGAGCGTCTCGCACGCGACCAGCAGGTCGAAGTGAACCCGCCCCAGCGCGTTGAGTGGCAGCGCGCCGTCGGCGCCGATCGTGAGGTCGATCTCGTGAGGCAGCCGGCGGGCCAGCTCACTCGCCAACGCCTGAGGGTCCCCGCCGACAAGGTCGCCGAGCCGGTGCGTGATCTCGCGTGTCTGGCTGTCGCCGACGCGTTCCACGAGGACGTGGGCGCCGTCGGTCGCGTAGCGCAGCCGCGCCTGCTTGAGCCCGGCGGCGAGGATCTGGCCGAGGGTCTGGTCTTCGGCGATCAGGTCGATCGGCTTGTTGGGCCGCACGCCGGCGCGCCGCAGGGCGGCCGGGTCGAGCGTGATCGGCGTGCCGGCCAGCTCGCCGAGCAGCCGGACCGCTTCGTCGAGCGGGATCGCCCGCAGCTCGATCGACGGCACGACTTGGGTAAGCGCCTTGTCGGCCGACGCGTTCGGCGGGCCGGTCGAGGCGTCGGTCGGCCCGAGCCGCACGAAGATCCCGGCCTGCGCGCCCGCCTGCGCCAGACGCTCGTCGAGCGAGGGCTCCGCGGGCGGCGGTGTTTCGGCGGGCGTCGGCGGCGAGGCCGGTTCGGACGGCTCGGCGCCCGGCGAGGACGCCGAGCCGTCGCCGCGGCGGAGGACGAGTTCGATCTCGGTCGGATCGATCGCGAGCGGGTCGATCGCGGTCGGCGGTCCATCACTCAATGGGGCGACCGACGTGGGGGGTGTCGCGGCGGCGGGGGCCGACGCTGGTGGTACCGGTTCGACTTCCGGCGTGGGCGGCAGTTCGAAGGCGTTCGGCTCGGCTGCCCCATCGGCTTCAACAACGGGCTCCGGCTCCTCAACCGCAACAACCGGCTCGACAGGTTCGACGACCGATTTCACAACCGACGGCTCCACCGCAGCCGACCGTCCCCCCTCAGCCTCGCCCGGAAGGGCGACGGACGACGCCCCCTCAGTCTGCGCTCTCTCGGTCTGGGCAACCTCCCCGGTTGGCGACCCCGCGACCCACCAAGCCCCGACCAACGCGCTGGTCGCCATCAACGCGGCGGCGGTTGTCGCGATCGGCGCCCAGCTGCCCAGGCTCGCCGTCGGTTCGGCGAGCGCTTCGACCGGTTCCGGCGTCTCGGCGAGCGGTTCCGGTTCGGTGGTCTCTGGTTCGGGCGGGGGCTCGAACGTCTCGAGCGTGTCGCTCAAGCCGAGTGTCGGCGCCGGCGTGGCGGCCTCGGCCGTTTCGGGTAGGGCCGCGGGCGTCGACGCGATGAGCACCATGCTGCCGCAGCGCGGGCAGGCGTGAACCTCGCCGACGAACCCCTCGCCGCGCACCCGTAGCCACGTTTGGCACGTTTCGCATTGAACGCGGATGAGGTCCACAGGGCGGCGTCGTTGTTTATTCGGCGAAGGGGGCGGGGATCGTGTCGCCCCGTTTGGTGGCGGCGGTTCGGGTGGTGATGGCGATCTTGCCGTCGCGGACGATGTAGACCAGCCGCTGACGCGGGTCGGCGGGGCCGGTCGCTTCGGTGTCCGGGTTCGCTCGGCGGAGCATCTCCACGAGCACGTCGGCCGCGGGCCGGTCGGTCTCGTCGAGCCCCAGCATCTGGTTGCGGGTGATCCCCTCCAACTGTAGGTCGCGGCCGACGATCGTGATCGGCGTGGCGATCGTTTCCGATAGGATCGCTACAGCCGCTTCGAGCGACTCACGCGGGAACGAGATCGAAACGGGCCGCCGCAGCCGCTCGGCGAGCGGCAGGTCCGCCAGCGGCGTCTCTTTGGCGGTCGAAGCGATCGGCAGCGCGGGGGGCGCCGCCAGCTCGGCGACGATCCGCTCGGCGACTAAAAGCAATTGATGCGCCGCGCCGGGCGGGGCGTAACCGTTCAGCACCGCTTGGCGTCCGTCGACCCCGCGCCGCGCGTAGCGGCCCAGGACCTCCATCATGGCGGGCGAGCGCTCGATGACCTCCGCGCTGTAGGGCGACCAGTCGGTCTGATCAACAACCGACGACGTGTCCGCCTGCCAACCGCTGGCCTGCTTGGCGAGGCCGAGCGCGGCGCGGGTCTCCGGCAGATCGGCGCCGGTCAGGAGGCGTAGCTCCCAGTACAGACGCGCTTGGTCATCGACATGAGCGCTCAACGCGGCGGCGGACCACGCGTCGCGCGTTTGCGCGAGCAACAGGTCGCGTAGCGGTTCCCAAGGGCCCTGGAGCATCGACCCGCCCCCGCCCAGCACGAAGCGGGGCGAGAAGATCAGCGTAAGGTGCCGTTCGGCGTCGCTCGATTCGAGCAACGACTCGATCTCGCGCTGCAACAGCGGCAGGTCGTCGGTCGGTTGCGGATCGATGGAGAGCGTCGCCTCGACTGACTCGTACGATTCGCCCGAGGTGACGCTGACGACCAGCGAGTCGATCGCGTCGAGCCGCTCGCCCGCGCGGGCTTCGATGGCGGCCGTCGCCGCTTCGCCCGCGGGCCCGAGCGCCCGCCAGACGCGGCGGCCCTCTTCGCTTGCTAGCAGTGGCTTCGGTCGGAGCCAGACGATCAGGTCGCTGCCCGACGGCACGACCGACAGGTCGATCGCCTCGCCGGCGGTGGGCGACGCCCAGAGCGTGCGGCCGTTGTCGGCGACCAGACCGTCGGAGGGGGGAGTGGGGACGGGGGGCGCCGAGACGGGGGGCGTCGCCGCCGGCGGTTCGACGATGACGGGGGCCGGGGCGGGCGGGGCCGAATCGCAGCCGATCGCAAGAACCACCAGGGCGGCGAGGCCGCCGCGGGCCCGGGGAATGTGTGTGACGATCATCCCCCCAGTCTACGGCCCCACGCCCCACCCCGCTATCGATCCGTGCTCGCCCGCGTTGCGGGCGGGGCGGGGCTGCGCTACAGTTCGATAGCTCTTATAGGCCCTTCCCCACGTCCGCGGTCATCAGCATGCAAGCGTTTGAAGCCGTTCAGCACTACTTCCACAAAGCGGCCGAAGAGCTCGGCATGCCGGACGATCTGCGGACCCTGCTGATCACGCCCGAACGCGAGCTGACCGTGCAGATCCCCCTGCGGCGCGACGACGGTTCGCTCGAGACGTTGGTCGGCTATCGCGTGCAGCACAACTCGGCACGCGGGCCGCTCAAGGGGGGGCTGAGGTACCACCACCACGTCGACCTCGACGAAGTGCGCGGCCTCGCCTCGCTGATGACTTGGAAGACGGCGGTCGTGAACATCCCTTACGGCGGGGCGAAGGGGGGCGTCACGGTCAACAGCCGCGACCTCAGCCAGGACGAGAAGGAACGGGTCACCCGCAAGCTGATTGACTCGATCCAACAGGTCATCGGCCCCGACACGGACATCCCCGCGCCCGACATGGGGACCGGACATCAAGAGATGGCGTGGATTATGAACCAGTACGCCAAGTACCACGGTTTCAACCCGGGCGTGGTAACCGGTAAGCCGGTGGAGCACTACGGCATCCCCGGACGCGAGGAGGCGACCGGCCGCGGCGTTGGCCTGCTGACGCTCAAGGCATTGCACCGGCTGGGGCGCAAGGCGCCCGGCACGACGGTCGCCATCCAGGGCTTCGGCAACGTCGGCTCGCACGCCGCCAAGTTCCTCGTCGAGTCGGACTGCAAGGTGGTCGCCATCAGCGACCACACCGGCGCGTGGCGCGACCCCAGCGGGATCGACATCCTCGCCGCGCTCCGCCACACGCACGAGCACGGCGGGCACCTCGACGGCTTCGAGGGGGGCGAGCGCATCCCGGGCGAGGAGCTGCTCGAGCTGGACGTCGATGTGCTCATCCCCGCGGCGATCGGTGGTGTGATCAACGAGGAGAACGTCGCTAAGATCACCGCACCGATCGTCATCGAGGCGGCCAACGCCCCGATCACGCCCGAAGCGGACGAGCGGCTGCTCGAGCGGGGCATGATCGTCCTGCCCGACATCCTCGCCAACGCGGGCGGCGTAACGGTCAGCTACTTCGAGTGGGCGCAGAACCGGCAGTTCTACCGCTGGACCCTCGACCGCGTGCGCGGCGAACTCGACCGGACGCTGACCCACGCCTTCGAGGAGGTGTGGGACCGCGCAAAGGAGAACAAGCTCGGCCTCCGCACGACGGCCTTCATGGCCGGCATCGAACGCGTCGCCCGAGCGTCGGAGCTGGCGGGTCTGGGGTGATTGGCTCGGATGAGGTTGAGTCAGTAACTCTCGGCCGCGTGCCGCGGCCGGGCGTCGGATTGCGCCGCGCCGCGGAACGCCTCGCGGGCCGTGTCGAGGGCGCCGTCGGTGATCTCAAGGTGCGTTACGGCGCGCACCCGCTGAGGACCGATCGCCAGGACGTGAACGCCCCGGTCGGCGAGCCGACCCGCAAAGTCGGAGGCGGCTCCAAGGCCAGGGTCTACGTCGATCAAGACCAGGTTGGTGTCGCAGCGATCGTCGACGAGTGAGAGACCGTCGATCCCTCGGACCGCGTCGGCGAGCCGCTGGGCCCGGCGGTGGTCGTCGGCGAGGCGCTCCACATGATGCTCCAGGGCGTGCAACGCGGCAGCTGCGACGACGCCCGCTTGCCGCCAGCCACCGCCCAGCGCCTTGCGGACACGGCGGGCCCGGACGATCGCCTCGGTGTCGCCCACCAGGGCGGAGCCGACCGGCGCGCCGAGGCCCTTGCTGAAGCAGACGCTCACCGTGTCGAACGGCTCGGACCACGCCCGCAGCGCCTCCCGCCAGGGCCGCGCGTCGGCGACCGCGGCGTTCCACAGCCGAGCCCCGTCGAGGTGCCGGGCGAGGCCGTGCTCGGCGGCGATCTCGCAGGCGGCTCTTACTTCTTCGAGCGAAGCGAGCCGACCCCCCCAGCGGTTGTGGGTGTTCTCAAGGCACAGCAGCCGCGTCCTGGGGAAGTGAACGTTGTCGGGGTGGATCGCCGCTCGTAACTGCTCAGGCGTTGGCACGCCCCGCGGCGTGTCGATCGCTCGGGCCGCCACGCCGAAGAGCTGGGCGTAGGCGCTCTGCTCGTAGTTGTAGACGTGACACTGCGTGTCGCAGATCAGCTCGTCGCCCGCCTGGCAAGCGACCCGCACGCCGAGCTGGTTGCCCATGGTCCCCGAGGGGACGAACAGGGCGGCCGGCTTGCCGAGCAGCTCGGCGGTCGTATGCTCGAGCCGGACGACCGTCGGGTCCTCGCCGAACACGTCGTCTCCCACGTCCGCCGCCGCCATGCTCTGGCGCATCGCGGCGGTCGGTCGCGTGAGGGTGTCGCTGCGGAGGTCGACGGCCGGCTTGGTCATAGCGCCCCGAGGACCTCTTGCACGTCGGCGCGGCCGCCGTGGGTCTTGCTGATCTTCGCCCACTCGATCTTGCCCCCCTTCGCGATCACGAAGGTCGACGGGTAGGCGGTCTCGCGCGGGGCGTCCCAGCGCAGGTTGTACGCGTCGGTGAACGCGTAGTCGGGGTCGAGCACCATCGTGATCGGCTCGGGCAGCGTCTTGCCGGCGAGGAACTCCTCGGCTTTGTCGGAGAGGCCCATGGTGGGGCCCGGGTAGACCATCACAACCTGAACGTCCGCCTTGGCGAACTCCTGGGCGACGGTGAGGAACGCGGTCACCTGCCGCGAGCAGATGCCGCACTGGTAACCCGGGTAGCCGCGCAGGACGACCAGCACGGTGTCGCCCGCCTCGTAAACCTCACCCAGATCGACCAGCTGGCCGTCGAGCCCCGGGAGCTTCACGCCGGGCGCCACCGATCCGATCGCGGGCCCCGCCATGACCGGTTCGACCGCCGGCTCGGCGTAGGTTGGGGCGGCGACGAGGGCGAGAAGGGCGGCGAGGGTGAACATCGGCAGGCGGGCGGTGGTCAACACGGCGAGTTCCTTGCGGTAGGGGCGTAGGTTGGCGGGACAGCCATCGGGATGACCTTGGGTACGTCCCAGGCGGGGGGCGGTTGCCGGGCTCCCCACCTAGCCGACCGCCACTGTAGCCGATTTCACAAGACGGGTACCCTGGTAACCATGACCGAAGCCGCTCAAGATCCGCCCCTCGCGATCGCCACGATCGACGCCCGCCGCCCGGAGGCGGCCGCCGCCCTCGACGCGCTCCGCCAGAAGCTGGCGCCCGACGGGGACGTCGTCTCCGAGGCGGGACGCCGCAAGACGATCGAGGTGTTCGGCGAGCCGCTCACACCGGTCGAAGTGGTCCAGCGCATCTGCGACGACGTCCGCACCCGGGGCCTCGACGCGGTGCTCGAGTACACGGCGAAGCTCGACGGCGCCGAGCTGACCGCTGACACGCTGCGGGTCACGCCCGACGAGCTGGCCGAGGCCCACGCCGCCGCCGACCCGGAGCTGATGGCGACCGTCCGGCGTATCCGCGAGCGGCTGATGCGGTTCCAGACCGCGATCCTGCACCAGGACGTGCGTGTCGAGATCGAGGGGGGCGGCTACCTGCGGCAACGCTATCTGCCCTTGGAACGCGCCGGCCTCTGCGTCCCGGGCGGCGCCGCGGCGTACCCATCGACCGTGCTGATGACCGCCGTCCCCGCGCAAGCGGCGGGCGTGAAGGAGCTGGCCGTGGTCGCCCCGCCGACCCCTTTCGGCAGCTACAACACCGACCTGCTGGCGACCTGCCACGAGCTGGGCGTCACCGAGGTCTACCGCATGGGCGGCGCGCAAGCGGTCGCGGCGCTCGCCTACGGAGGCGACGGCGTTGCAAAGGTCGACAAGATCGTCGGCCCCGGCAACCTGTTCGTCGCGCTCGCGAAGCGGCGCGTCTTCGGCGAGGTCGGCATCGACTCGATCGCCGGACCGAGCGAGGTGATCGTCGTCGCCGACGAGACCACGCCCCCCGCCTACGTGGCGGCCGACCTCATCGCCCAGGCGGAGCACTCGCCCGGCTCGGCGGTGCTGGTGACTTGGCGCGAGGAGTTGATCCCGGCAGTCGTCGCTGAGCTGGAGAAGCAACTCGCGTCGCTCGAGCGGAGCGAGCTGACGCGTCAATCGCTCGAGGCGTTCGGGGCGCTCATCACGGTCGCCGACCGCGAGCACGCCGCCCGGCTGTGCGACGAACTGGCGACCGAGCACCTGCACGTCGCGTGCGACGACGCCGAGGCGTTCCTCGACACGGTCCGCTGCGCCGGCGCCGCGTTCCTCGGCCCGCACGGGCCCGTGCCGGTGGGCGACTACTCGGCGGGGCCGTCGCACGTGCTGCCGACCGGCGCCACGGCGCGGTTCGCCAACGGCCTGTCGAGCAACGACTTCCTCCGCTCAAACAGCGTGATCGCCTTCACCGAGGAGACGCTCGCCGCGCAGCGCGAAGACATCGTCCGCCTCGCCGAGGTCGAGGGCCTCACCGGCCACGCCCGGGCGGTGACGATTCGGAACCACGGATGAACACGGATGAACACGGATCGATCATCGCCTAAATAACAAGCTTCTCAAACGTATTCCCCTCCCCCTTGTGGGGAGGGGCCAGGGGAGGGGGGGAACCGGGTACCCGGGGTCTTCACCCCTCCCCGACCCTCCCCATCAAGGGGAGGGAGTCTTCGATGGAGCCGGTTACCTATAGATACCGCCGATACCTCCGCGTTTATCCGTGTTCATCGGTGGTTCCCTAACTGAGTTACGACACCGCATGTTCCGACGCGATATCGAGCAGATGACCGGCTACGTCCCCGGCGAGCAGCCGCGGGGGATGAAGCTGGTTAAGCTGAACACCAACGAGAACCCGTACCCCCCTTCGCCGCGCGTCGTCGAGGCGATCCAGCGGGCGGCGGCGAGCGGTTTGCAGCGCTACCCCGATCCGGCGGCGACCGCTTTCCGCGAAGCGGCCGCCGAGGTGCTGCGCGAGCACAACGCCGAGATCACGCCCGACTGGATCCTGTGCGGCAACGGCAGCGACGACCTCCTGACGATCGCCACGCGCACGTTCGTCGATCAGGGCCAGTCGATCCGCTACGCGCGCCCCAGCTACTCGCTCTACAAGACGCTCGGGGAGATCCAGGGCGTGCGGCACGACGTCGTCCCTTGCGAGCCCGACTGGTCGCTCGGCTTCGAATTCACCGCGCCGGCGTCCGACGTGCGCCTCGCCTACCTCGCGAACCCGAACAGCCCCTCCGGCACGCTGCTCGCGCCGGGCGAGGTGGCCGCCATCGCCGACGCGCTGGAGTGCCCGCTGCTCGTGGACGAGGCGTACATCGATTTCGCCGAGACCAACTGCCTCGACCTGGTCCGGACCAACGAGCGGGTGCTGGTGACCCGGACCTTCAGCAAGAGCTACGGGCTGGCCGGGCTGCGGTTTGGCTACGCGGTGGCGCAGCCGCACGTCATCGCGCAGCTGGCGAAGGTCAAGGACAGCTACAACTGCGACGCCCTCTCGCTGGCCGGCGCGACCGCGGCGATCGCCGACCAAGCGTGGCTCGCCGACAACGTCGCGAAGGTGCTGCTCGAACGCCGGCGGCTCGACGAGGGCCTGCAAGCGGCCGGCTTCGCGACGACCCCCTCGCACGCCAACTTCGTCTGGGCGATCCACCCGTCCGGCGAGCACGAAGCGATCTACCAGCGGCTCAAGGAACGCGGCGTGCTCGTGCGGCTCATCCGCCACGACGGCTGGGTCGGCGGGGACGACGGCCTCCGGGTGTCGGTCGGTTCGCCCGATCAGACCGACGCGCTGCTAGCGGCGCTGGCTTCGCTCTGAGTCGACTTTGACGACTCGCGGCGAGATTGCGTGCTGTGACGGTCGTCCGGCGGCCGATACCACCCGCGGGGAAGCCTGCGCCAGCTCACAGGGAGCCGCCGGCCCGCCCCAATAGGGGGGAATCACGCATGACCGACCTGTCGGTCCGATTGGGGCGTTCACTATCGGCGTACGCATTGGCCTTGGGCCTCGCGTTGGCGCCCTCGTTCGCACGCGCCGACGAGGCGGTCGAGCCGGCTTCGGTCGTCACGGCCGTGCCCGCGTCGACGCCCCTGACACTCGCCTACGAAGGCTCCTCGGAGGCCTACCCGAACGGCACATTCGCCGAGCAGCTCTCGTCCGCTTCGCACGGGGGGGGCGGCCCGGTCGGCGGATCGCCTCACCGCACGGGGCCCGGACGCCGCGACAACTGGAAGGTCGGCCCGCAGTGGCGGGCCACCGTCGACGGCGTCCTGCTCTTCCGCGACGGCGCCAACCTCGACGCGATGCTCAACGAGGTCGGCCCGATCGCACCCTCCGTGGCGCTCCCGCCGCTGGAGTTCCGCGACAACTTCGACCACGCCGCCGGCGTGCGGGCGCTGCTGACCAGCGAGTTTCCGCAGTGCGCGGGGTACGAGCTGCAGGTCGGCTACGTCGGCGTCGAGAAGTGGCTCGCGAACGCCTACTTCGAACGCGAGACGATCCCCGCCGCGTCGATCCCGACGAGCGACGTCGACGTGCTGCAACGCCGGTCGCTCAACTACGAGTCGAACCTCCACGCGGTGGAGATCAACTTCCAGCGGGCGACCCGCGGCTACCTGAAGCCGTTCGCGGGGCTGCGTTACCTCGGCCTCGACGAGACCGTCACCGACGACAACGTGCAGTTCACCACCGGCGTGCTGCCCAACCCGGTGAACGTGGGCGACACGATCGCCTCGTCGACGACCCAAACGACCAGCGCGGTCGACATCCAGAACAACCTGATCGGCTTCCAGGCGGGCGTGCGGCTCGACATGTGGCGGCCGACCCGCAAGCTGCATTTCAACGGTTTCTTCTCCGCGGGCGCCTACTGCAACCTCGTCGATCGCGACCGGATCTTCCAAGACAGCAACACCGTCACGACCAACCAACTGGTCGAGGTCTCCGACGGCAACGGCGGCACGGTCGAGCAGGTGAACACGACCGTCAGCACGGCGACGACGCGCTCGACCATCTCGGGCGACGGCGCCCGCGTCGCCTTCGTCACGGAGGCCGCCCTCGCCGGCACGTGGAAGCTCAATAACTGCACCGCCCTGCGGGCGGGCTACCAGGTGATGTTCCTGAGCGGCGTCGAGCTGGCCGAAGACCTCTGGATCGCTCCACCGCCCGTCGAGGCGATCGACGACGACCTCTTCCTGCACGGCTGGTTCGCGGGGCTCGAGTACCGGCGGTAAGGGGCGTGGGCGTTGGCCAGCTGCCGGTCGTATGAAGGCAGCTCCCATAAAGGCTCTCTCTGGGGGATACGATCGCTATGCACTGCTGCCATCACTGCGGGTTGGAGTTCACGCATCGCCCCGCCGCGTTCACGCCGGACATGTCGGTCGTCTTCTGCACGAAGGAATGCCGTGAGGAGCGGAAGGCTTCGCCCCAGCTGGAAGCTCTGCCTCCGGCGTTCGTCAATGAGAAGGTGGAGGCTCGGCATCGTGGAGTCTGCCCATGCTGCGGGGGAGAAGGGCCCTTGGACGCTCACAAGTCGTACCGGGTGAGCTCCTATGTCTTCTGGACGACCTTCGAGACTCGCCAGACGATTGGTTGCCTCGCGTGTGGCCGGCGTCGCAAACTGCGAGACGCGGCCCGCTGCTTTGTGCAAGGCTGGTGGGGGATCCCTGTCGGGATGCTCGCCACGCCCGCGATGATCTTGGTCAACTTGGCCGCCATGGCGGGTGGGACACGAACAGGCCAACCGACGGTGAGCTTCCGGCGTTGGGTGGCTCAGGAACTCGCGATGCAGCTGGACGCGGAAGGGGTGTCAGCGAGCGACCAGGCGACCGCCGCTTCTGAGGCCGCCGCGTAAAGTTTTCGTCGGGTGGCACGAGCGCCGGGTGCTACTGCTGGCTTGTCCAGCGGAGCGACTGACCCGTTCGCTTGCTTCGGCACGTGGGCTTCGCTGCGCAGAGCGCCCCCGCGGGTGGCGCGGACAGTCGGCCGCTGGCGACTCGGTCATCCTGTTGAGCGTGTTCGGCCGATTGTCCGTGGGCGAAGCCCGGGAGGTGTACCGGTCGGCCTCTTGTCGCAGAGCGTCCCCGCCACCTGTCGCTTACCCTCCGTTGTCGCTCGCGGCCACGCCCAAGGGGGCGACTACTCGCTGTCTGGCTGCCAGGTGACGGGCTTGCCGGCTTCCTGAAAATCGATGGGTTTCGCGGGCATGAATTTCCCTGAAACTTCCCCCGCGGCTTCGAGGTCCGCTGCGAGGTCGAACCTCAGGACGGGCGCCCCTTCCTCGAAGTTGAGCTTCGCCAGATCGATCCATACCACGTTGGGCAGGTTGGTGAACTCGAAGTAGTAGAGCTTGTTCGTGCTGTCGGCGATCGAACGCCAGAGCGTGGCCGAGATGTTCGGGCGATCGGGGTCGTTCGCGCCGAGCGGGGTCGCCATGTTCCGGATCACGCTGAGCACGCCGGCGACCGCCTCTTGGTACGACTCCGGGGACGCGGGCAGCTTGGTCAGATAGAACGCGCCACGGGCGAAACGATCTTCGGCCTCCATGGTCCCGGGGATCGGCTTCTTGCCTCCCAGGCCTTCGTACTGCTTGAGCAGGACCAGTTGCTCGTCGTACACGGGGGAGTTGGTCATCACCGTGTACTTCGGGCCGTGATGGATGACGGTCTTGCCGTCGAGGACCTCGATGATGGCCGAGTCGCCTTGCGCGTCCGAGAGCGAAAGATGGACGGGGGCGTCCGCCGACACGCCGTGGTGCATCAGCCCGAAAGGACGCACCTGGAACGATTCGGCGGCTTCGACCGCCTCCGCCACGGTGGCGAAGTTGTCGAGGAAGTACTGCGCCCAGAGGGCGGCCGAGATGCCCGGGCGGGAGGAATCACGCTCGCCGTACTTCGTCTCCGCCAAGTAGAGGAGGTTGGCGTTCAGTCCGGCTTCGTTGAGTCCATCGGCTGTGCCGCAGTCCCAGATCGTCGCCACGACACTGCCGTACTTCGAAGTCCACGTCAGCTCGTTCTCTTCCACCAGCCCCTTGCGCGGCATGCCCTTCGGCATGACATAGAGCTTGGTCCCCATCTTCGCGGTCCAGTCCATGTTCCTTCCGACAAGGACCGGTTGCCCCGCGGGCTTCCAAAGAACTCGGGAGCAAGCGTCACCTAACGAGGCAATCGCCGCGACGCCGCAAGCGACGGCGGCCAACCGGAAGTGTTTTCGCCATGTGCTCATCTCGAAGGCTCCTCAGTCTGTAGGTGTCTTGCTGTAGGTGTCTTGGGGCAGCCTACACCGTACCAGATCGTCCGCTCGCCTTAGCGAGGAGCTGGTCAACAACGTTTCTTGGCCACGTGCGGCATGCCAAATTGTTTTGAGAGGGGGTCGCTAGATCCCGGGTTTCGGGCTCAAAACGGGTGGTTCGCTTCCAACAATTCGGCGCCAAGTAGCGGCTAAGAAGGCCAGCCGACTCGCTAACGACCACCGGCCACTTCCGCGAAGCGGAAACAGCCCACCAGGTGGTCGTTCACCAGCCCCGCCGCCTGCAGGAACGCGTAGCAGGTCGTCGGGCCGACGAAGCGGAAGCCGTGGCGTTTGAGCTCCTTGCTCATCTGGCGGGAGAGGGGCGTCTCCGCCGGGATCTCCTCCATCCGCTTCCAGCGGTTGGTGATGGTCTCTCCCTCGACGAACGACCAGAGGTAGTCCGACAGCGAGCCGGCCGCCTCCTGCAACGCGAGCACCGCGCGGGCGTTGCCGACGGTCGATTCGATCTTCCCTCGGTGCCGCACAATCGAGGCATCGGCCACGAGCCGCTCGATCCGCTTCTCCGTGTACCGGGCGACCTTGGACGGGTCGAAATCGGAGAAGGCCCGGCGGTAGCCGTCGCGCTTGTTGAGGATGGTGCTCCAGGAGAGCCCCGCCTGGGCGCCCTCGAGCGTGAGCATCTCGAACAGCCGGGCTTCGTCGCCACGGACGGGGACAGCCCACTCGGTGTCGTGGTAGGCCCGTTCGGCGTCGGAGGCCTCGGCCCAGGGGCAGCGGGTCATGCGTCCGGCGGGAACAGGTCGGCGACACGGAGCGTCAGCTCTGGAGCCGCTTGCGTCGTCAACGTTTGATCGGCTCCGAGCGACACGACCGTTTTGTAGACACCCGCCTTGGGGTCTTGGTGCAATTCGACGGTGCGCGTGTTTGGCAAGATGAGCCAGTACTCAGGGAATCCGGCCTCGGCGTACAGGTACGCCTTCTCGCGGTCGAGCTTCTCCGATGAGAGGGCGACTTCAACCACCAGGTTCGCTTGGATCGGGTGCCGCGCTCGGTAGTCGTTGGGCGATCCCGGCACGATCGCGATGTCCGGCTCGGGCTCGGAGTCACAGAGCGTGAGAGGCTGTTCGGCACGTAAGTAGAAGTTCGGTCCAACGACATCGCGGAGCAAGTCGGCGAGCTGTGTCGCAATCCAAACGTGGAGCGGGGACTTGCTCATCTTATCGATCACCACGCCTCGGATGAGTTCGGTTCGCTCATCAATCATTCCTTGCTCGCCGAGTCGATGGTAGGTATCGATCGACATACGATGGATCTGAGCGCGAACCTCGGGCACGGCAAAGGCGTCGTCGCCCGGGTGCAGGTTGGTGGAAGAATTGGCGAGGCTCATGAGACGCTGCCCTCGGGGGCGGAAAGCCAATCGAGTCGGTTTCAGCTATTCTATCATACATGAGCGAAGTGACTTACGACTACGACGTCGTCGTCGTCGGGGCCGGCCACGCCGGGACCGAGGCGGCGCTGGCCGCTGCGCGGATCGGGGCGCGGGTGGCGTTGCTGACGACCAACCTCGACACGGTCGGTCAGATGAGCTGCAACCCGGCGATCGGGGGCGTGGGCAAGGGGCAGATCGTCCGCGAGATCGACGCGCTGGGCGGCGCCATGGGCCGCGCGATCGACACGGCCGGCATCCAGTTCCGCCTGCTCAACCGCCGCAAAGGGCCGGCGATGCACAGCCCCCGCGCTCAGGCGGACAAGCGGGCGTATCAGGCGGAGATCAAGCGGATCGTCGAGGAGCAGCCGAACCTCGATCTCCGCCAAGAGGCGGTCGAGGACCTCGTCATCGAGAAGGGGGAAGGGGGAGGGGGGAAGGCGGAATCCCGGGTCACGGGGGTACGGGTGCTCGGTGGGGCGCTGTACCGAGCGCGGTCGGTCATCCTCACAACGGGCACCTTCTTGCAGGCGCTCATGCACACGGGCGAGGCGAAGACCGCCGGCGGGCGCGCGGGCGAGGGGACCTCGGCGGGGCTGAGCGGGTCGCTCGAGCGTCTCGGCTTCCGGCTCGAACGCTTCAAGACCGGCACCCCGCCGCGGCTCAACGCGCGGACGATCGATTACTCGCGGTGCGAGTTGCAGCCGGGCGACGAGACGCCGCAGCCTTTCTCGTTCCTGACCGAGCGTCTCGACCAGGAACAAGTCCCCTGCCATATCACCCACACGACCCCCGCCGCGCATGAGCTGATCCGCGCGAACCTCGATCGGGCGCCGATGTACAGCGGGCAGATCAACTCCAATGGACCGCGTTACTGCCCGTCGATCGAGGATAAAGTCGTCCGCTTTGCGGAGAAGCAGGAGCACCAGCTCTACCTGGAGCCGGAGGGACGCAACACGCTGGAGGTCTACGTCAACGGCGTGTCGACCAGCCTGCCACGCGACGTGCAGGACGAGCTGTTCAAGCACATCCCCGGCTGCGAGCACGCGCAGATCATGCGGTACGGCTACGCGGTCGAGTACGACTACGCGCCGCCCGACCAGCTGACGCCGACGCTCGAGACGAAGCGCGTCGCGGGGCTTTATCTCGCGGGGCAGATCAACGGGACGACCGGCTACGAGGAGGCCGGCGCGCAAGGCCTGGTCGCCGGCGCCAACGCGGCCCTCGCGCTCGCCGATCGGGAGCCGCTCATCCTGTCGCGCGACGAGGCGTACGTCGGCGTGCTGATCGACGACCTGGTGACCTGTGGCGTCGACGAGCCCTACCGGATGTTCACCAGCCGGGCCGAGTACCGCCTGCTGCTCCGCCAAGACAACGCCGACCGCCGGCTCACGCCGATCGCCGCCCGGTGCGGCTTGGTCTCCGCGGATCGCGAAGAGCGGCTGCGTGAGAAGCTGGGGCAGATGGACCGGGTCGCCACTCTGTTGAACAAGACCCGCGTCGAGGGGCGTTCGCTCGCCGAACACCTGAAACGACCCGAGGTTGATTGGCAAGCGGTGCTAGCGATGGCCCCCACCGAGCAGGCTGCCGAACTGCGAGCCGCCACGCCGGCGGCGGCCGAGCAGGCGCTCTTCGACACCAAGTACGCCGGGTACGTGGCGCGCCAGCAGACCGAGATCGACCGCCAACGCCGGCTAGCGGACAAGCGGATCCCGGAGTCGTTCGACTACGACCGGATCACGCAGATGCGGCACGAGGCGCGGGAGAAGCTGTCGCGGCTCCGGCCGATCGACCTGGCCCAGGCGAGCCGCGTGAGCGGCGTCACGCCGGCCGACATCGCCCTCTTGATGGCGCACCTGGACGATCCTCAGCGTTTGGCGGACGCACGCTGAGAATGGGGCCGACCGTTTGCGCCTGGCGAAAGTCGCGGATGCTTTCTGTACTGCGTTTGCAGTGTAAGTGACCAGCCAGCAAGGGCTTACAGCGGCCTGACTCATGTTGACGGGGTAGGGGCCCCCCTTATAATTTGACGACCAGGTAAGACGGGTGGTCCTGGCGAACGCTGGGCTTTGCGGCACGCGAGGTGTTTGCGTCGCGAATGGCGTTTGCAGGATCACGCGACTTTGCAAAGCTATGTAAAGCGGGGCCACCGGCGACCTTCGGGACGCCGGACACGTTGACCTGCCGCGGCGACCACGCCGCGAAGGGTCGAAACCGTTCCTACAGGCTTCAACCATCAACTACGGAGAGCGGTGGTTCGTCCATGAAAACCGTCTTTACGACCGGCGAAGCGGCGAAGATCTGCAAGGTCAGCCAGCAGACGATTATCCGCTGCTTCGACTCGGGCCAACTCAAAGGTTTCCGCGTCCCCGGCAGCCGTTTCCGCCGCATCCCGCGGGACCAGCTGTACTCCTTCATGCGGGACAACGGCATCCCGACCGACGCGCTGGACAGCGGTCGGCGGAAGCTGTTGATCGTCGACGACGACGTCGATTTGGTCGATCTGCTGGTCGATCACTTCGAGCGCGACGGCCGCTTTGACGTCCGCAGCGTGAACAACGGCTTCGGCGCCGGCATGCAAATCAAGGAGTTCCGGCCTGACCTGGTCGTGCTCGACGTCATGCTGCCGGACATCAACGGCATGGAGGTCTGTCAGCTCGTCCGCAGCGACAAGTCGATGGACGACGTGAAGATCATCTGCATCAGCGGCATGGTCGAAGAGGACCGCATCCAGAAGCTCCGCGACGCGGGCGCCGACGACTTCATGAAGAAGCCGTTCGACGTCGATACGCTGCTGGCCCGCGTCTGCCAGCTGCTCGAAGTCGAACCCGCCTCGGCCGGCTGAGAAACGATTCACCGCCAAGACGCCACGAGCGCCAAGTTCGCCAAGAATCCTCCTGGCGATCCTTGGCGTTCTTGGCGTCTTGGCGGTTCCTTCTTCCTGCGTTTAGCTCTTGGAATCTCCCCCACCCATCACCGACGAGCAGCGCCGCTGGTTCGCCGAAGAGCTGCAGCGCGCGAAGCTCGACGCGATGAAGGAGCTCGCCTACGGCGCCAGCCACGAGATCAACAACCCGCTGGCGAACATCGCCCTCCGCGCCCAGACGATGCTCAAGCGGGAGGACGACGCCGACAAACGCAAGGCGCTCGAGGCGATGCACCGCGCCGCGATGCGCGCCCACGAGATGATCTCGGACCTGATGCTCTTCGCCCGCCCGCCGAAGCTGGAGAGGCAGCCGATCGACCTGGCTCAGGTCGCGGAGACCGTCGTCGAAGAGCTCGCTCCCCGGGCGGAGGAGCTCGCCATCGAGGTGCGTGTCTCCAAAGTTTCGGCGCCGGTCTCCGCCGATCCCGACCAGCTCGCGGTCGCGCTGCGGGCGGTGGTCGAGAACAGCTTCGATGCGCTCGGCCAGGGGGGCGAGGTCGCGATCGAGTCCGAGGGCGTCAACGGCGACGCCTACCTGCGCGTCCACGACAACGGGCCGGGCGTCCCCGAGGCGATCCGGCCGCACGTTTTCGATCCCTTCTTCAGCGGACGCGAAGCGGGCCGTGGCCTCGGATTCGGTCTGCCCAAGTGCTGGCGGATCGTCACCGACCACGGCGGCGACGTGCGGCTCGACAGCGGACCGGCGGGCGGCGTCACCGTGACGATCCGCTTGCCCGCGGTGGCGGACGACCATGCCTGACGCGGACCGTTGCGACCTCGCCGTCTGGGACCTCCACGGCGAGTTGGCCGCCGCGGTGCGGCGGGAGATGACCGGCGCCGTGCGGCGCACCGCCCCGAAGCTCGAAACCCTCTGCGGCGACTGGCGCGGCGCCCGGGTTGTGGTCGGCTGGCCCCGCCGCCTGACGGCCTCGCAGCTGCCGACGATCCGCGAAGCGATCCAAGGCTTGCAGTCCGTTCACCGCCCCCGACGGCTGGCGATCGTCGGCCCGGCGGCGGTGGGGGACTCCGGATTGGCGCCGGGGAGCGTGGTGGACCTCACCACGACGCCCGGGTTGTTAGCCCGATGGAGCGAAGCGGCGGCCGAGGCGTCCGACGAACTCGCCGCCGAGGCGGAGTTGCTTGGCGCGGTGACGCAGGCGGGCTCAACGCCCCCCTCAGCGGCCCGACCGACAGCGGCCCGGCAGGCGGGGCGGTGGCTCGGCAAGCTCATGCGAGGCACTGGGCGAGAGCCCGAAGCCGAGGTCGGCGCCGCGGTCGCCGAGGCGCTCGCGGCGTTGCTCTAAGTCGCCAGCGTGGCGACGCCGTTGCAGCCGTTCGGCTGGTAGCAGACGGCGCGGCAGTGCTGCTTGGGCGCCCAGTGCGATCCCAGGTCGACGAGCGACTCGCCCGAGCCGGTGAAGAACCAGCCGCCCTGGTTGAGCGTCTTGCCGAGCCGCTGGAACAGCGACCGGCGGTCTTCGGGGGTGAAGTAGATCGCCACGTTGCGGCAGAAGATGATGTCGAACATGCCGACGCCGGTGAACGGCTTGAGCAGGTTGCGGACCTCGAACTTGCAGCGGCGTTTGATGACGTCGTTCACGCCCCACCCGCCCGGCGCCTTCACGAAGTACGCCCCGCGGTGTTTCTGGGTGAGGCCGCGGCTGATCTCCAGGTCGGAGTAGACGCCCCGTTTGGCGTGCTCGACTGCGGCTGGCGAGATGTCCGTGCCGTAGATCTGCAGGTCCCACGACTCGAAGTCGGGCACGCAGTCGGCGAACGCCATGGCGATGCTGTAGGCCTCTTGCCCGGTGCTGCTGGCGGCGGACCAGATGCGGAATCGCTTCGAGAAGGGCGAACCCTTCTTCGCGTCGATCAGCTCGGGGATGATCTTGTAACGCAGCGCGTCGAACGGCGTGGAGTCGCGGAACCACAGGGTCTCGTTCGTGGTGATCGCGTCGACCACCTCCGCCTTGAGCTTGGGCGTGACGCGCGCCTTGCGGGCGAAGTCGACGTAGTTCTCCGATCCGCTCGCCTCGACGAGCTTCGCGAGGCGGCCCTCGATCAGGTAGTCTTTGCTGTTGTCGAGATAGATCCCGCACAGCTCGTTGACCAGATTGCAGACCGCGTCGATATCAGCGGGGTTGGGTTTCATACCAGAACCCTCCCGGCCGCAGCCGCGATGAGGTGATCGTGGACCCGTTCGAGCGGGAGCACTTCGTCGGCCAAGCCGTTATCGACGATGCTCTTGGGCATCCCGTAGACGACACAGGTCGCCTCGTCTTGGGTGAAGATCGGCGCGCCGGCCGCTTTCATCAGCCTGGCGCCCTCGGTGCCGTCGTCCCCCATGCCGGTGAGCACGACGCCCAACGCCCGGGGGCCGAAGCTCTTGGCGACCGAGCGGAAGAGGAAGTCGGCCGCCGGTTTGCAGTTGCGTTCGGGCGGGTCGTCGGTGAGCTGGATGACCGAGCCGTTGGCCTGCTTGACGATCCGCATCTGACGTCCGCCGGGGGCGATGAGGATCTCGCCCGGCCGGACCGGCTGGCCCTGGGTGGCCTCCATCACCCTGAGCTGGCAGCGTCGATCGAGATCGTCCGCGAGGCTCTTGGTGAACATCGGCGGCATGTGCTGCACGATGACGATCGGCGCCGGGAAGTTCTTGGGCAGCTTCGGCAGGATCTTCGTGAGCGTCTGCGGCCCGCCGGTCGAGATCCCGATCGCAACGACCTCCGGCCGGATGCCCGGAGCGCGACGCGGCGCGGGGCGCCGGGCGGCGGGGGGCGCCGGTCGTTGCGGACGCGCCGGAGCCGCGCCACGCCGCGGGGCGGGGTGCGCCGCGCGGTGCAGCCGGCAGGCCTTGAGCTTCGGCGTCAGGTCGTGACGCAGCTGCTTGATGCTCTCGTCCAAGGAATCGGTCGTCGGTTTGAGGATGAAGTCGAACGCCCCGAGCCCGAGGGCCTCGGTGGTCGCCTTCGCCCCGTGCTTGGTGAAGGCGCTCACCATGATGGCCGTCACGCCGAGCTGCCGCTTCTGCAACTCTCGCAGCACCCCGATCCCGTCCAGGCGGGGCATCTCCAGGTCGAGGGTCACGAGGTCCGGCTTCAGGGCCTCGATCTGCTCGAGCGCCTTCACGCCGTCGTTGACCGCGCCGACCACCTCCACGTCCGGCAACGAGGTGAGCACCTCGCGGACGATCTTGCGGTACAGCGCCGAGTCATCGACGACCAGGCATCTCAGTTTGCGTGACATTCTTGGGGTCGTATCAAAGGGGTCGTTCTAGGTGCTTTTCGTCGGGGGCGTTTAGAGCGTGAACTGGGCGACCAGGCCATCGAGCTCGGTGGCGAGCTGCGAGACCTGCTTGCCGGCCTGCTCGGTGTCGGTGGCGGCGGTGGCCGTCTGCTTGGCGCCCTCGTCGACGCTCGTCATGCTCGTGCTGATGCTCGAGCTGACGTTCGCCGTCTCGGTGATGCCGGCCACGACCACGTCGGTCGCCGAGGCGGCCTCCGCGACGTTCTGCGAGATCTCGCGGGTCGTGATGCTCTGCTCCTCGACCGCGGCGGCGATCGTGCGGGCGACGTCGTTCACGTTGGTGATGACCGAGGTGATCTCGCGGATCGAGTCGACGGCCTCGCCGGTCGATCCCTGGATGCCCTCGATCCGCTGGCGGATATCGTCGGTCGCCGAGGCGGTCTGCTTGGCGAGGTCCTTCACCTCCGAGGCGACGACCGCGAAGCCCTTACCGGCCTCGCCGGCGCGGGCCGCTTCGATCGTGGCGTTCAGGGCCAGCAGGTTGGTCTGCTCGGCGATGTCCTGGATCACCTCGATGACCTTGCCGATCTCGTCGGCCGATTCGCCGAGCCCGCCGACGCGGTCGTTGCTGATCTCGGCGAGCTGCGCGGCCTGGTCGGCGACGGTCGCCGACTGCTCCGCGTTGCGGGCGATCTCGGTGATCGTCGAGTTCATCTCTTCGGTCGCTGTGGCGACCGAGCGGACGTTGGCCGACATCTGCTCGCTGGTCGCCGCCACCGAGGCGATGCTAGTCGACATCTGGTCGGCCGAGGAGGAGACCACAGCCGATTGCTGCCCCGTCTGCTCGGCGCCCGCGGCCAACTCCGTGGCGTTGGACGTGAGGCGTTGCGAGGCGCCGGTCAGCGTCGAGCTGGTCTGAGTGACTTGTTGCAGGATGATCTGGATCCGCTCGATGAAGAGGTTCATCCACTTCGCGAGCTCGCCCAGTTCGTCTTGCGACTTGATGTCGATCCGCTGCGTGAGGTCGGCTTCGCCCTCGGCGATCGATCGCAGGCGATCGACCAGGGTGCGGATCGGTCCGGTGATGGTGCGGGTGATGAACCAGGCCAGGGCGAGCACCGCGCCGATGGCGCCGATCAGGGTCGCGAAGCTGGTCCACATCAAGCCCGACGCGATCGAGGCCGCCGATTGCTCCATCTCGGCAACGGCCTTGAAGGCCTCGGACTCATCGATCTTCGACGCGATCGCCCAGCGGACGCCGAGCACTTCGACCGGGCCGTAAGCGATCAGCGAGGATTCGCCGCGGTAGTCCTCGGTCACGAGCGAACCCGACTCGCCACGCAGGGCGGCGTTGATCGCTTCGCCCCGGAAGGCGCCGGTGTCGGCCGAGCGGAAGCTCGCGTCGAGGCTGTGGGTCTCCGGAGCGAGGTGCGAGTCGCTGCGCATCCGGTAGTCGGGACCAACGAGGACCGCTTCGCCCGTCTCGCCGAGGCCCTCGCGGAAGGCCATCAGGCCCTTGATCCGGTCGACCGGCATCTGGAACACCGCGACGCCGAGTCGCTCGTCGCCATCGAACACGGGGGTGGCGATGAAGCTCGCGGGGGCCTCGTACGACGGGGCGTACTGCTCGAAGTCGACGAAGGCGATCTCACCCTTCTCAAGGGTCGTCGCCTCGCGGAAGGCGCGGCCGAAGTTCGTGCCGGCGTACGGACCGTCCTTCAGCGAGGTCGTGTAGTCCAGCTCCTTGAACACCGAGTAGACGATGTCGCCCGAGGCGTTGTCGATCAGGAAGATGTCGTAGTAGCCGAACTTCTCCAGGTAGCTGCGGACCACTGGGTGGACCACGCCGTGCAGCTTGCCGTAGTCGGTCTGCTCGTCGGCCGTGTCGAGCAGGTGCTTCGAGCCGAGCGGGTGCCCGTTCGCCCGGATGTAGGCGTGCTGCAGCGCGATCGAGGCGTCGTCCAGCTGGTCGAGCCAGGCGTCGGTCTCCGGCGGGACGTTGTTGTTGGCGTCCGAGTAGGTCGCGCCGAACTCGTTCGTGTAGTACTCGCGGAGCGCTTCGCGGCGTTCGGCGAGCGATCCCGCCTCGTCGGCCTGATCGAGGTACCCCTCGAAGAAGTCGGGAAGGTGACGCATCGCCTCGACCACCATCCGGTTCTCGGAGAAGGTCAGGGCCTGATCGCGGATCCGGGCGAAGTAGTCCTGGATCTGCTGGGTCTTGATGCCGCGCTGTTGCTCCAGCAGGGCGGTCGCACGGTGCCGGATGTCCTCCGCGGCGTGCTCGCGGAGCTGGCCGAGGCCGCTTTGCGACGAGCTGTAGCTGATCGCGCCCGCGACCAGCAGCGGCGCCACGCCGCAGGTGAGGAATCCGAGCGTGAGGCGAGTGCGAAGGTTCATGGCGAATAGGCTCCGAAGAGGTGTTGGGCAGGGCAGCCGCTCTATCAAGCGAGGTTGGTTATCAGTTCCGGTCGGTCAGGACTTGTTCGATGTCGAGCAGGACGCAGATCTCGGTCTCGAGCGTGTGCACGCCGAGGAAGAACTTGCCGTCCACGCCGTCGACGTTCGAGGGCGGGTCGCTGATCTGGTCGGGCCGGACGGTCAGGATGTCCGAGATCCGGTCGACCCACAGGCCGATCGCTTCCTCTTGCGAGTGAACGATCAGGTTGCGGCTGTCGCGGCTCTCTTCGGCCTGGGGCAGGCCGAGGACGGTCCGCAGGTCGATCACCGTGGCGACATCGCCACGCAGGTTGATCACGCCGCGCACGTGCTGCGGGGCGTTGGGGACCGGCGTGATATCGACCTGGCGGTTGATCTCTTGGACCAGGCGGATATCGACGCCGAGGAGCAAGTCACCGACGTAGAACGTCGCGAACTGCAGCTCTTCGGTCGCGGTGGGCGTCTCGGTAGCGATCATGCGTAGCTCCCGGCGGTGAGATTCGATTGGGCCTGGCCCGCGAAATTGGCGACGGCCGTCAACAGCTTGTCGCGGTCCATCTTGATCTGGTAATCGTCGATGCCGACCTCCATGCCACGCTGCACGTCGGCCGATCCGGCCAGCGAGGTCAACGCGATCACGGGCAGCGAAGAGAAACGCGGGTCGTTCTTCGCTCGGTCACAGAGCTCGAACCCGTTCATGTTTGGCATCTCGATGTCGGTGACCAGCAGGTCGAAGCGATCCATCTCGGCGTCGAGCGCTTCCCAGGCGAGCTGGCCGTCTTCGCAGTCGACCACGCGGTAGCCGGTCTCCTCGAAGATGTTCTTCACCTGCGTCCGGAAGAACGACGAGTCCTCCGCCAGGAGGATCAGGGGGGCCTGTCCGCCATCGTCGAACTCGGGGGCCGAATCGTCGAGGAACCAGTCCGGGTGCGACATCTGCGTCATCTCGAACAGGTCGATCAAGCGGACCGTCTTCTCGTTGATGACCAACGAGCCGATGACGCCCGTCTCGCGGAAGGTGACTGTGTCGACATCGGTCGCCACCTCGCGGATGTCCTCTAGGATCGGGGCGACCAGGCCGACCTCGCGGCCGCGGGTCTCGTAAACCACGATGTAAACGCTCTCCGCGAAGTCGCCCGCCCCGGCCGCGACGTGCGATTCGAGCCGGATCAGCGGCAGGGTCGTGTTGCGGTACTGCAGCACCTCCTGGCCGGCGACCGAGTCGATCTGGTCGATCTTCACCCGCTCGATGCGGGCGATGATGTCCATCGGGACCGCGAAGTGGTCCGTCTCGTTGTTCTTGAAGAGGAGCATCGATTGGGTGTCGAAGGTCTCGCCCGAGGCGTTGTGCGCGTCGGCGTCCTTCTCGCGGAGCTCCTCCTCGCCTCGCAGGTCCTCGTCGGCGGCGATGCCGGCGATGTCGAGGATCAGCGCGACGTGGCCGTCGCCCAGGATCGTGGCGCCCGCCAGCTGGCGGCACTCCTTGTGGTGGCGTCCGAGCGGCTTGACGACGATCTCTTCCGAGTCGTGCAACGCCTCGACCACCAGGCCGAACCGGGTCTGCCCGGTATCGACCACGATGATGTTGGTCGCGCCGGTCGCGTTGCCCTGGATCGGGCCTTCGGCCTCTTGGCAGCCGAGCGTGTCACGCAGCCGCACCAGCGGCAGCAGCTGGCCGCGGAGCCGCAGCACCTCGGCGTTCTTCACGCGGCCGAGCTTCTCGTCCCGCTCGCTCTCGCGGACGCGGACCAGCTCGGCGATGTTGACCTGCGGGATGGCGAAGCGGTCGCGGCCCACCTGCACGATGAGCGACGGGATGATCGCCAGCGTCAGCGGCAGGGTGACGACGATGTTCGTCCCCTTGCCCAGCTCCGATTCGACATCGACCGTGCCGCCCAGCTTGGCGATGTTCGTCCGCACGACGTCCATCCCCACGCCCCGGCCCGACACGTCGGTCACCTCGGCGGCGGTCGAGAAGCCCGGCGCGAAGATCAGGCGGATCGCTTCGCGATCGCTCATGCTCTCCGATTGCTCGGGCGTGATGATCCCCTTGCCCAGGGCCTTCGCCTTGAGCTTCTCCGGGTCGATGCCGCCGCCGTCGTCTTGGATCTCGATCCGCACCTTGCCCGCTTGGTAGCACGCCTTGAGGCAGATCGTGCCCTTGGCCGGCTTGCCCGCCGCAGTCCGCACGGCGGGCATTTCGACGCCGTGGTCGCACGAGTTGCGGATAAGGTGGGTGAGCGGGTCGCCGATCGCTTCGACGATCGTCTTGTCGACCTCGACCTCCTTGCCCTCGACTTCCAGCTCGATCTGCTTGCCGAGCTTGCTCGACAGGTCGCGGACAACGCGTGGGAAGCGGCCGAAGACCGAGCCGATCTGCTGCATCCGCGTCTGCATGATCGCTTCTTGCAGCTCGCTGGTGATCTGGTCCAGGCGGGCCGAGATCGCGTCGATGCCGGTCTTCTCTTCGGTCGAGACCGCTTGGAGCAGCTGGTTGCGGCTGAGCACCAGCTCGCCGGCCAGGTTCATCAGGCTGTCCAGCACGCCCACCGCGACGCGGATCTGGGCCTCGGGGGTCGCCTTGGTGGTCTCTTTCTTGTCCTTGTCGGCCTTGGCCTTCGGAGCCGGCGGGGCGGGCGCGGGGGACGGGGTCGGCTCGGGCGTCGGGGCTGCCGCTTGCTCGGCGGCGCGGGCCGCTTGGGCCGCCTTCTTCTCCGCCAACTTGGCGTTGATCGCCGCTTCGAGGTCTTCGTCGGTCGGCGCCCCGTTGGACACCGGTGCGGGCGCCGCGACCGCGGGCGCTTCGGCGGCGGGCTCGGCGTCCGCCTCGGGAGCCGGTTCGTCGCCCAGTTCGAGCGCCGCCGAGGCGATCTTCTCGAGGGCCGTGATGTGGTCGCCGACATCGGCGCCGTTCGAGTTCTCGACGTCCTCGATCAGGCCCTTCAGGGCGTCGGCGCCCTTCAGCATGTCGTCAACGATGGCCGACGTCGGCGTCAGCTCCTCGTTGCGCATCATGTTGAGCACGTTCTCGAGGTTGTGCGCCAGGTCGTTGACCGTCCGCAGACCCAAGAAGCCGGCGGCCCCTTTGATCGAGTGGATGGCCCGGAAGACCTCGTTGACGAGGTCGCCATCGACACTCGGCGCGGCCTCTTCGATCGCGAGAAACTGGTTCTCGATGTCCGCTAAGTGCTCGTTCGCCTCGACGACAAAGTCGTTGAGCAGCTCGTTGTCTTCCACGGGTGACTCCTAGGTCGATGCACCGATCGCGTTGTCGCGTAGGCTTGCCCATCCCTCTCCAACGCTTGTGCGCAGGAGCGGATCGCGAAAACGTAAGTCACGCTCCGGCGCACGCCCCTCAGCTGTGGGAAGCCGCCGTCAGAAAAACTGCCGAGAGGCCGAGAATCGGCCAGAAGGTTCACCCGCCTAGTCGGGTGGTGCGGATCGCGCCGGTTCGGCTAGGCGTCGTTGCGCGAACTCTCATCGCCGTCTAGCAAGTCGTCCCCGTAGCCGGGGGGGAACGGGTCCTTGAGGCCCTCGCCGAAACCACCCCGTGGCTTGTCGCCCGAGTCGCCCAGCGGGGGGCGGCGTTTCTTCTTGCGTTTAGCGGCCCGCTTGGCGGGGGCTTCTGCCGGTTCCTTGGAGACCTTCTGCGGGGGCGGCTCGGGCGGTTTGGGCAGGGGGGCATCGGCCGCTTCGCGCTCAATCCGAGCCAGCTCCTCCGCGCCGGAGAACGTGGCGACCCAATCGGCTGTCGTGCCGACGGGGCCCGCGGGGGGCGACTTGCGCTCGGCCGGCTCGGCGGCGGGGTCCCGGCGGCAGAGCCCCGCGAACCACGGCCCGCTGTCGACCCACTTGGCCCCGCTGGAACGGGCCGCTCGTTGCACGCGGCGATCGCCCGACACGACCGTGAGGTGCTTGGCGCCGTGGAGCGGTTCGAGGATCTCCTCGATGAGGGTGTCGGCGTCGGGGTACCCGCGGGCGAAGCGGAGGCGGACGCCCTCGAACTCGTACCGATCGGGCAGGCCGGGGGGGGCGTCCGCCGCGTCGAAGACGATGAGCGTCCCCTCGCGCAGCCGTTTCTCCAGCCGCCCGACCAGGAACTCGACGAGCGCCTCGCGCGAGCCCCGCAGCGTCCCCGCGAGTTCGCCCGCGCCGAACAGGTCGGTGGCGTGCAGCAGGTTGTAGCCGTCGATCAGCAGACGCATGGCGGGCCGCAGCCTAACTGCTGTAGTCGTGGTGCTCGCTGAATTTGCGGTGGAAGTAGCGATCGATGGCTCCGTCCGCGTCCAGCAGGTGGGCGAGCAGGGCCGCGCGGACCCACATGCCGTTGCGGGCTTGGCGGAAGTACATGGCCCGCGGATCGGCGTCGATCTCCGCGGGGATCTCGCCGAAGTGCTGGTCGCGCGGGAAGGGGTGCAGGATCGGCGCGTAGGGACGCATCCGCGAGACGAGCTGCGGCGTCAGCTTGTAGGGTGACAGGTCGAGCTCCGCGAGCGACGCGGCGTCGTCGGCCGTGTCGTGCTCTTTCTGGACCCGTGTCATGTAGAGGGCGTCGATCGCCTCGATCGCGGGCTGTCCGTCGAGGGACGCCTCGAACGAGTCGAGCTCGACGACCGCGACGCCCCGGTCGGTGAGCCGTTGGCGGAGGTCGTCGCGCATCCGCAGGCTCGTGTGGTCCGGCGTGATGAAGACGAGCCGCACCCCCGGGTACTCCGACAGCAGCATGGCGAGCGAGCGGACGGTCCGCCCCCGGCCGATGTCGCCGCAGAAGGCGTACGTCTTGTACGCCAGGCCGGCGGTCACGTCCGCATCGCCGGGTTGCCCGTCGGCCGCGTCGAACGCCAGCGTCCGTTGCCCGCCCGGGTTCTCGAAGTTGAAGGTCCGTTGGAGTGTGTAGATGTCGAGCAGCGCTTGCGTCGGGTGCTCGTCGGCGCCGGAGCCCGCGTTGATGATCGGCACGCTCCGCTGGCCCCGGCGGTCGAGGTCGTTCATCAGATAGGCGCACGACTCCGCCAGGCGGGCGAGGGGCGAGCGCATGATGATGAGGTCGAAGTAGCTGGAGAACATCCGGATCGAATCGAACCGGGTCTCCCCCTTCGCCTCGCTCGAGGTGCTGGCGTCGCGGACCTCGTTGCAGGTGATCCCGAGGATCTGGCACGCGGCGGTGAACGACAGGAAGGTCCGCGTCGAGGGCTGCGTGAAGTACAGCATGGCCCGGCGATGGGCGCACAGGTCCCGAAGGAAGTCCTGGCCGGGGCGGGACTTTGACATCACGCGGATCTGGTCGGCGGTCTCCCCCAGGTCGTTGAGGAGTTGGGGCCAGAGCTGCCCGGCGAAGATCACGTGGCGAAGCCGCCCGCCGCTCTGCAGCTCGGCCGCCTTCTCGCGAACGGGGCGTTGCAACCGGCCGGCGTAGGCCGCCAGGTCGAGGTCGTCGCGGGTGGGGGTGACCGACGGGTCGGCCATGGGGCGCTCGCGGGCGTGCGGGGATCGTTCGGGCGCTCGGATCGAGACTTCCGAGGGCTTTATGCCACAGCGGTCGAACGAACGTCAAGCGGCGCGCCGGCGAGAGAGGCACGCCAGGGGGGCGAGGCCCAGCACGGCGAGCGTTGTCGGCTCGGGCACCGCCGTCACCGCCAGGTCGAGGCGGTACAGCTGCACGTTGTTCTGCGTCCCCGTGACGCGGACGTAGTAATCCTTCCCCGGCTCGAGCTCGATCTGGCGGATGGCGCGGGTCGTGGGGCTCTCGCTTGCCCCCGTAGCGTGCGTCAGCACGCCGATGCCGCCGGTCAGTTCCTGGAGGGCAATCTGGAGCTCGCTGAGCATCGACGTGTCGAGCGGAGACTGCTCCCCGTTCTGCGGACCCTCGTTGTAGGTGCGGCCGACTTGTTGCAACGAGATATCGACCAGCGACGGCTGATCCACCGTGAAGCGGAAGTAATCGACATCGCTGTCGTCGTCGATGCTGATGAAGTCGGTCATCGTCTCCAACACGACGTTCGTTGCGCCATCGGTCCCGATGGCCCAGGTGTCGCCGTCGGCGAAATCGCCCGCGTGCTTCGCGGTGGCGAAGGCGTTGTTGCCGCCGTTCTTCTCGTGAACGTCCCCGTAGTTGCGGTGGGCGGCGAGGATGTCGTCGATCTGGGGGCCGTCGAACGCGACCGAGATGAAGGGCTCCATCAACTGGCTGCTGTTGTCCGACTCCAGGTGCCGGAAGCCGAGACCGTGGCCCAGTTCGTGCATCAGCACGTTCCGCAGGCGGCGGTTATCCGCGAACGAGTTGCTGTAGAACGAGGTGTTCGACGTATCGATCACCATGTCGCCGCCGCTCGGGAACCAGTTGTACGCGAGCGTGTTGGAGCCGCTCTGGCCGTCGATGAAGTGGCCCGAAAGACGCATGTCCGCCCGCACGCCCCGCACGCCCCAGCGCGTGGAGCTGGTCGATCCCGAGATCGGCACACCGTCGTCGTTCGGTTCGTACTCGAAGGTGATGCCCGACAGCTCCGACCAACGGTCGTACGCCCGCTTCACGATCGGGAACCAGGATCTATCCGTCAGGTCACCGATCAATGGATCCGAGGCCGGGTTCCCGACTTGGTTATCTAGGAACGAGATGAGGTCGCTCGGATCATTGCGGGTGGTCCCGTCATCCTGTGGTTCAGAGGGCAGCGTCGTGCCGTCGGGAGCGAAGCCCCAAGTGAGCGTGACGGGAGAGCCGGGCGTGGTGGCTCCGTGGCTCGCGGTGCGTCCCCATCGGTTGAGGATCCGGAAGGCCGCGATGCCCCCGCCGAGTTCGGCGTCGCGTCCTCCGAAATCGATCAGCGTGTCGTCCTCGGGGGGGCCGGTCCTCAGAGCGCAGGGCGCGCCCGACAGGCATCCGAAGCAGCCACAGGCGGCCTGCACGACCGCTGCATAGAGGAGCACGCCCAGCAGGGCGCACACCGAGACCGCTCTACCCTGGGTAGAGAGTCCGCATTGGGGAAGCATGGAGGTCGACTCGGCGGCTGCAGGAATAGACTTCCCCACGAGAGCGGGGCGGGTGCGGTGATTACCGAACCACCCTTCCAGTCTCTGAAGAGCCGCCGTCGAAGTCAATCAGCGAGAGTGTTTTGGATCACTCAGCCGAGGAATCACGCAGGAAAACCGGAGAATCCGCGGACGATTGTTCGACGCAGTGCGCGTAGCCGCCGGCATCGAACGACTCGATCGCCCGCCGACCCGACGCCCGCGAGCGGACAAAGTGACGGGCCATCCTCCCCCGCGCCCGCTTCGCGAAGAAGCTGATCACCTTGTAGGCGTCGCCCTTCTTGTCCTTGAAGACGGGCGTCACGACCTCGGCGTCGAGGCGCTTGAAGTCGATCACCGCCGCGTACTCGTTCGACGCGAGGTTCACGATCAGCCGGTCCTTCGATTCTGCCAGCTCGCGATTGAGCGTGTCGGTTACCCGGTCACTCCACCAAGCGTAGAGGTCCTTGCCACGCGGGTTGGCCAGTTTGCGGCCCATCTCCAGGCGGTACGGCTGGATCAAGTCGAGCGGCCGCAGCACGCCGTACAGGCCGGAGAGGATGCGGATCTGGTCTTGGGCGCGGATGAGTTGCTTGTCAGTGAGCGTGTCGGCGTCGAGCCCCTGGTAGACATCGCCGCGGAAGGCGAGCGCCGCCGGCTTGGCGGCGGCCGGGTCCCACTTCGCCTTCCAGTCTTGCAGGTAGCCGTGCGCGGTCGCCGCGAGGTTGTCGCTCAGGTTCATCAGCTTCGCGACTTCCTCGACCGAAAGCCCCTTGGCGACCCCGGTCAGCTGCTTCGCCTGCGTGTGCAGGGCGGGCTTGGTCGTCGGGAGGTCGCGCTCGGTGGGCGTGAAGTCGAGCGTCTTTGCCGGGGAAAGAAGGATCAGCATAGGAAACCGCAGAGGAACGCAGAGGAACGCAGATGCCCATCAAGGCACAACTCTTATACGCTAGCCGATTCTTCTCGAAGCAGTAGTGGTGGCTGCCGGGAACCGGTCCCAAGGAACGCATCCGCGTCTATCGGCGTTTATCCGCGGTTCCTTTCCTAATCGGCGACGCGCCAGCGCGTTTGGAAGAGCCACATGAGGAGGAACAGCAGCGACACGTTGTAAACGACCGACCAACCGAGGTGGGCGAAGAAGAGGATCGGCTCGCCGGTCGCTTGGGCCGCCTCGGCGGCTGGGGCGTCCCAGAAGTCCTTGCGATCGATGTCGAGCGGCAACGCGAACGCCGCCGCGAAGGGGCTCACGGCCGAAGCGGCGACCACGGCGTCGGCCGCGGGCGTGCCGCGGTAGAACGTGTCGGCGAAGTACCGTCCCGCGAGGGGCGCCAGGAACAGCGTCACGATCGCCAGGTAGCTCGCCATCAGGCTCGTGGCGGTCTTCGAGAAGAGCGTCGAGCAGACCAGGCCGGTCAGCGAGGTCGTCAGGCACGAGAGGGCCACAATCAAGAAGTACCCGCCGATCGTCAGCAGGAAACCGAAGGACCAGAAGGGGAGCGGCATCACGCAGACCAGCAGCACGGGCCACATCAGGAAGCTGGTCAGAACGGTCGATACCCGCAGCCCGCTGAGCAGCTTGCCCCACAGGATCTGCCATGGGGTGATGAGCGTCGTGAGCAGCAGGTCGAGCGTCTGCCGCTCGCGCTCACTCGCCACGCTGCCCGCGGAGAAGACGGGGCCGCACAGCAGGTTGAACAGCAGCACGTACGAGATGTACCACGGCGCCAGGTGCGGCGCGATGTAGATGCAGAACGCCATCAGCGGGATCGCCAGCATCATCGACACCTGGATCACCACCCTCAGCATCAGCGTCCCGCCGCTGAAGATCTCGCTCCGCATCTCCTTGTCGTAGATCGGGTTGGCGCCCTCGGGGAGGAAGTCGGTCCGCTTCGGCGGGGCGAACAGGCGGTCGGGGAAGGCGTCGCGATCGATGTAGAGGCCGACCGCCTCCTCGGCTTCGGTCTCCAGGTCGATCGCGTCCTGCCCGCCCGCGCCCAGGTCGGGCGGGTAGAGCAGCCGGCGGCGGGTCGCGTCCCACAGCAGCACGCAGCCCGCCAGGCAGCCGACCGGCAAGACCGTCACCGCCAGCAGCAGGCGCAACTCGCCTTGCTGCTCCAGCGCGTTCCAGGCGAGCACGCCAACCATTGCGAGCGGCAGGATCAGCAGGTACGAGACCACCAGCGCCGCCACCGTGCGCCCGAAGTGGCCGCTCGCCCACAGGCTGATCATGCCGAAGAGGGCGACCGTCGAGATCATCGCGACGTACGCGCCGGCGACCTCGGTCGGGTGGACCCCCCCCAGCGGCAGGCAGAGCATCACGATCGGCAGCGACGCGATCACCAGCACGCCCAGGTGCGTGAGCGACGCCAGCAGCTTGCCGATCACCACCGCCCCCGGCCGCAGCGGCGAAGCGAGCAACTGCTCGAGCGAGAGCCGCTCCTTCTCGCCCGTGATCGCCCCGGCGGCGAAGCTGGGCGCCATGAGCGACGCGAGCAGGTACTGCCCCAAGAAGAAGAGACCGACCAAGCGCTGCGCCGCCTCGGGCCGCGCCATGTCGATGACACGCTCCTGCGGCCACGCGAGCAGCACGATCCCGCCCAGCAGCGCCACGTAAGCCAACAACAACAGAAACGCCCGCGGCCGCCGCAAGTTGGCGAGCAGCTCGTGCTGCAAGACGGGGTTCTGCGTGAGGTACATCTTGGCGGCTGGCGGACTTTAGGAAGGGGGATGTGGGGATGAAGAGGGATGTGGGGATGGCGTCTCGATGCTGAGCGACTGACGGCTAGATCAGCGGTGGTTCGTGTGTGCGATTAAGGAAGATGATAATAAAAGTGGGCAGTCGCTACGCGACTGCCCACCAATAAATCTAGTCAACGGGGATCACTCCCCGTGTGGTGGGGAAACCGTTGGATGATCAGGGTCAAAAGACCATCCCCTTATCTCCCCCTATCTCCGCATCTCCCTTCCTCCGCGTTCAATACGAACGAGGTCGGACGATGCCCTGAACGCGGCTCGGCAGGCCTTGCAGGCGGAGGAAGCCTTCGGCGTCGGTCTGGTCGTAGGAGCCGCCCCCTTCCATGCTGGCGATCTCGGCGTCGTACAGGCTCTTCTCCGCCTGGCGGCCGTGGACCTCGACGTTGCCCTTGTACAGGCCGAGCGTGATCTCGCCGGTGACTGGTTTCTGGGCCTCTTTGATGAACGCCAGCAGGGCGTCCATCTTCGGCGTGTACCAGAAGCCGTAGTACACCATCTGGGCGAACTCGGGCGCCAGCCGGTCACGCAGGTTCACCAGATCGCGGTCGAGCGTGAGCTGCTCGAGCTGCAGGTGGGCGGCGTACAGGGCTGTCATGGCGGGCGCCTCGTAGACGCCGCGGCTCTTCATGCCGACGAAGCGGTTCTCGACGATGTCGATCCGCCCGACGCCGTTGCGGCCGGCGATCGTGTTCAGCTCTTCGATCACTTTGAGCGCCGAGAGCTTCTGGCCGTTCACGCTAACCGGCACGCCCGACTCGAAGCCGATTGAGACCTCCTCGGTCTTGTCCGGAGCTTCCTGCGGCGAGACGCCCATGCCGAAGTCGGGGATGGCGACGCCGTTGTTGTCGATCTCCTCGAGTTCGCCCGCCTCGTAGCTGATGTGCAGGCAGTTCTCGTCCGAGCTGTACGGCTTGGCGGCGGACGCCTTGACCGGGATCTTCTTGATGTCGCAGTAATCGATCAGCTCGGTCCGGCCGGGGAACTTGTCGCGGAACGACTTCATCCGCCACGGCGCGATGATCTTCACGTTCGGGTCGAGCGCTTCGGCGGCGAGCTGAAAACGGCACTGGTCGTTCCCCTTGCCGGTCGCCCCGTGCGCGTACGCCACGGCGCCCACTTCCTTGGCGACCTGCAGGCACGCCTTGGAGATGATCGGCCGGGCGATCGAGGTGCCCAGCAGGTAGATCCCCTCGTACTTCGCCTGGAACTGGAGGGTGGGGAAGGCGAAGTCGCGGCACATCTCCTCCTGCACGTCGACGATGCGGGCCGACTTGGCGCCGCAGTCGTGCGCCTTCTGCATGATCGCCTCACGATCCTCGCACGGCTGACCGACGTCGACGTAGACGCAGTGGCAGTCGTACCCCTCGTCTTGGAGCCAACCGAGAATGACGGACGTGTCGAGGCCGCCGGAGTAGGCGAGGACGCAGCTTGGCATGGGGGGAGCGGGGCAGGGGGGAGCGGGAACCGGGATCGAAGGCCCGATTGTCCGCAGCGGAGGCCCCGCTGGCAAGCTGGTCAGGGGGCCTGCAAGAACTCATATCTTCTGAGCCCCTCGATCGGGCGCCTGCCCCTCATCCGCGACGGCCGCGGCGTGATCGCCCCCAGCTCGAGGGTGCGACCACACCGGGGAACTTGCCGTCGTCGCCTTCGGCGGGGGTGACGCCCAGCACGAGGTCGAAGCCGACTTCGTACTCGCCGAGCGGCGAGTCGGGGATCGGCCGCCACTCCCGGGTGACCGCGGCGCGTTCCGCCTCGCCCCCGACCGCCCGGTAGAGCCCGTCGCCTGCGTTCTGCTTGTGCCCGGCGATGAACAGCTGAGTGGTCAGCACCCGGTGACCGTTCTGGCTCACCGCGAAGTGGATGTGCGGCGTGCGGCCCGGGTAGGGGACCGGTCGGATTGTGCGGAAGTAGTAGGCGCCGCTCGAGTCGGTGAGGAAGCGGCCGTAGCCCTGGAACCCGCTGTCGCGTCCGCTGCCCGATTCGCCCTGGGAGTGCAGGTAGGCGCCTTGGCTGTCGACCTGCCAGATCTCGACCACCGCGCTGCGGATGGGCTCGCCCGCCCGGCTGAGCACGCGGCCGCTGAGGTGCGTGACGTCGCCGACGGCCTGGGCGGTCTTCTCGTTAACGATCAGCAGGTCGTTGTCGGTGTCGAGCGGCAGGCGATCGGGGTAAAAGGGCCCTTCGGTCGCTGTGGGGGTGGCCATCAAGTCGGCCAGCGCGTGGGCGGGCAGGGCGGCCAGAGCCGCCGCCGTGACGCCCGTCTGGGCGGTGAGGGACAAGAAGCCGCGGCGAGGGATGACTCGTTGGGGGCAGAATGGCATCTTGTGGTCCTCCGTGGAAAGGGGGTTGGGTGTCTACCAATCTTACCCCAACCCGCTCCAGCCCTTGGGGCGCCGAGAATTCGGTTCGCCCCCGATCTTTTTCGAGGCGAACCCGGTTGAAGCGTGGCTTGTCGTCCCGACACGCCGGCGCGGCTGATCGGGGCGCCTACGTTTTCGGCTCGCCGCCGGGTCGCTTGGAGGGCCAGACGATAAGCGGGTTGGGCTGTTTGTGGAGAGCGTAGTTCACCGCCGTGGCAACAGCCTGCTGGTCGGGCAATTTGCGTTTCGATCCGTTTGCGGTCCACCACCTGCCCGAGTTGGGCTCGCCAAACTCGCGGTTCAATGCTCGGCTGCCGTACGCCTTCAGGTCGATTAGCAGCCGTCGAGGTTCGGGGTCGCCCGGCACGGAAAGCACCGTGTGGAAGTGGTTCGGCATGACCGAAACCGCATGAAGGATCCAACCACGGTAGGCGGCCGTTTCTTGGAACTGGGCGAGCAGGACGACGGCGTGCCGTTCGGATAGCAGGATCGGTGGGCCTTTCAGCAGGATTGGCGTAGCGTCGGGAGCGGCGGCTCCCAGGGGGTCCCGGGCGTGTCGTGCTCGATGCGCGACCGGGAGATCGGGTCCCCCGGCCGGCGCTCGCGTACTTAGGTCACGCTGCCCCGGCGATCTCCAGGCAGCCAGGTCCCGTAGGTCGTGTTAGTAAGCAACCAGTGACGCATGCGAGCACTTTAGTTCAACGGCGAGCCGAAAGCGTCAGCGCCCGGAGTAATCGAGCCGACTATCTCTTGAGAACCTCCGGACGCTGACGCTTACGGCTCGCCGTCTGATGTCGATCGCGGCTGCGTGGCTCAACGGAGACTGCCCTCCGCGGTGAACCGGCGGCTTGGTAGAGTGTCGTCCCCTTGATTGCGATCCCCGCCCCCGCCAGCCCTCCCGCTACGACGATGTCCACGGACGACGCTCCCGCCGAAGATTCCGGCCCCTCGAAGAACTTCATCGAGCTGCAGATCGAGGCCGATCTGGCCGCGGGCCGCAACTCGCACGTCCACACCCGGTTCCCGCCCGAGCCCAACGGCTACCTGCACATCGGCCACGCGAAGAGTATCTGCCTCAACGCGGGGCTGGCGCGGACTTATGACGGCAAGTTCAATTTGAGGTTCGACGACACGAACCCCGCGAAGGAGGAGCAGGAGTACGTCGACGCCATCCTGGACGACGTCCGCTGGCTCGGCGCCGACTGGGAGGACCGCCTGTGCCACGCGAGCGACTACTTCGAGACGCTCTACGGCTGGGCGGTCGAACTGATCAAGGCGGGGCACGCGTTCGTCTGCGACCAGGACGCCGACGAGATGCGCGCCTCGCGCGGCACGCTCACCGAGCCGGGCGAGGCGAGCCCGTTCCGCGGGCGGACCGTGGAGGAGAACCTCGACCTCTTCGCCCGCATGAAAGCGGGCGAGTTCGCCGACGGCGAGAAGACGCTCCGCGCGAAGATCGACATGGCCTCGCCGAACGTCAATCTCCGCGACCCGGTGATGTACCGCATCAAGCACCTGCCGCACCAGCGGACGGGCGACACGTGGCGGCTCTACCCGGCCTACGATTGGGCGCACGGCCAGGAGGACGCGATCGAAGGGATCACGCACTCGGTCTGCACGCTCGAGTTCGAGAACCACCGCCCGCTGTACGACTGGTACCTCGACCGGCTCGAAGAACTGAAGCTGCTGCCGCACCACCGGCCGCGGCAGATCGAGTTCGCGCGGCTCAACCTCACCTACACGGTGATGAGTAAGCGGAAGCTCCTGCAGCTGGTGACTGAGGAGCACGTCGACGGCTGGGACGACCCGCGGATGCCGACGATCCGGGGCCTCCGCCGCCGCGGCTACACGCCCGAGGCGATCACGGGCTTCTGCGAACGGATCGGCGTGACCAAGCAGAACAGCACGATCGACATGCTGTGGCTTGAGGACGCCGTGCGTGAGCACCTCAACGAGACGGCCGAACGCCGCATGGCGGTGCTCCGCCCGCTGAAGGTCGTGCTCACCAAGTATGCCGACGGGACCGAGCTGCCCGAGGAGTTGGTCAAGGTCTGCGAGTTGAGCAACCACCCGCAGGACCCGGCCCAGGGGACGCGCGAGGTGCCGCTCACGCGCGAGCTGTGGATCGAGCGCGATGATTTTCAGGAGGAGGCGCCCAAGAAGTTCTTCCGGCTGAAGCCCGACGGCGCCGTGCGGCTCCGCGGGGCGGGGATCGCCATCTTCGAGGAGCTGGTCAAGAACGACGCGGGCGAGGTGGTCGAGGTCCGCTGCGCGTTCGACCCCGACACGACCGCGAAGTTCAACGATAAGAAGGTGAAGGGGACGATCCACTGGGTCCCCGCCGACGACTGCCTCGACGCCGAGGTCCGGCTGTACGACCACCTCTTCGCCGCGGAGAACCCGGATCGCACCGAGGAGGGGAAGACCTTCCTCGACTGCCTGAACCCGGAGTCGCTGGAGATCGTGATCGCCAAGCTCGAGCCCGCCCTGGCCGACGCCGAGCCGGGCGAGCGACTCCAGTTCGAGCGGCTCGGGTACTTCTACGCGGACCCGATCGACTCGGTCGTCGAAGCGCCCGTCTTCAACCGGACGGTGACGCTGCGCGACACCTGGGGCAAACAGAAGTAACCCCGTCCGAGTCCGCAGAAACCCCCTTGGCGGTTCCCCACATCGCCGAATGTCTGGCCTCCGAGTGGGGGGCTGGGGTAAGGTGATTGTCAGTTCAACAATTGCTTCTATAGAACCGACATGCCCCGCGGACGCCCCCGACAGTTTGACCTCAAGCAAGCGCTCGAAGCCGCCATGCTGGTCTTCTGGAGCGAGGGGTACGAGGGCGCGTCGTGCGACCGATTGCTCGACGCGATGGACATCAATAGCGGGAGCATGTACTCCGCTTTCGGCGATAAGAAGGCGCTCTACAGCCAGGCACTCGATCACTACGCCGAGGCCGTTCTGGGCGGCGTCGAGGCGACGGTCAACGCGCCGGGGAGCCCGCTAGCGGCGATCAAGAAGTTCCTCCGCAACGCCGAGAACTTCGCGAAGCAGGAAGATTGCAAGGGCTGCCTGATCACCAACACGCTGATCGAGTTCGGCGGCGGCGAGGACGACGAGCTCGCCGAGAAGGCTCGGGCGATCATGACGCACATGATCCGGGTGTTCGAGAAGCGGCTGAAAGAAGCCAAGTCGCTCGGCGAGCTGGACGAATCGGCCGATCCCAAGGCCTTGGCCTCGTTTTTGGTGAGCTCGGTACAGGGCCTCTCGGTCCTCGGACGCAGCGGCGTCGACGCGAGTGTGATCCGTCACACGGTACGGACGATCGTCGCCGTTCTTGAGTAGACATCCGTCCCGCGAAGCCGATAGGGTGCGTGGATGAGGGAGCCGCGGAGGGACCGCCGCGTTCTTTTTTGCCAAATAGTTGAACACTCAATCAAAAACTGCGTACCGCTAGCCGGCGGGCCGCTCTCGGCGGCCCGTGATCCCGGACTCGTTGGCCAAGGAGGGCCGCATGAGAACCCCACTCGCTGCTATCGCTGTCGCCGCCGCGGCGACGCTCTCGACCGGATGCCAGCAGGGCGCGTCCTTCCTGAGGGACCCGGCCGGCGGGCACGGCATGGGCATGCCCCAGGTCTCTTCTGAGCCCCGCCTGCCCGATCCAACCATCCAGCAAGTCACCCACCAGAGCGAGACGCCGAAGATGACCGAGGTTACCCGAGAACGCCTGTTCGACGCCCCGCCCGAGGAGGTTTGGCGCCTGCTCGCTGATTACGGCAACGTGCACCAGTACACCTCGGTCGTGAAGCACTCCAAGCACACGGAGGGGCCCGCGTGCGGCGTCGGGGCGGTGCGGCAGTGCGACGTGATGATGGGCATGAAGCTCCGCGAGGAGATCGTCGATTGGCAGGAGGGCCGATCGCTGACGGTCAAGATCGACTCGCAGATGCCCACGAAGGAGCACTACGCAACGATCGAGCTCGAGCCCGTGGGCGAGCGGACCAAGGTCCGCATGACGGCCCGCTACAGCACGAAGGGTTGGGTCGTTGGTCAGGCGATGGATGCCCTGATGATGCGGTCGTTCATGAGCCGCTCGATGGACAACTTCTTGGTGGACCTCGACGCCTCGTCGATGCGGCTCAACGGCCAGGCGCCCGGCCTTCCCGCCCTCGCGGCGCGGTGAGGCCCACGCAAACACTCGCTTGGGGCGCGTCGCCCCTCCCGTACTTTTTCTATCGCACTCTGAATCTGGAGACACGAGACATGAAACTGCCCACGCTTTCCGCCACGCTGCTTACGCTCGCCACCGCGAGCACCACCCTCGCCCAGCACGGGGGCATGACGACCAAGACCGGCTTCGTGATGCACAACGCCGCGACCGCGGAGACCCAGGAGACGTACGACAAGTACCAGCAGAAGATCGGCATGGTGCCGAACCTCGCCAAGGTCATGGCGAACTCGCCGGCGTTGCTCAACTCGTACATGGACACGCAGGAGAACCTGCAGCAGCAGGGCGGCCTCTCGCCGGCGGAGATCAACATCGCCCAGATGGCGATCGCGGTCGAAAACGAGTGCACCTACTGCATGGCGGGGCACACGATGGTCGGGCGGGGCTTCCTGAAGACCCCCGAAGAGCACATGCAGGCCGTCTGCAAGCGTCAGCCGATCAGCGACCCGAAGCTGCGCGAGCTGCAACGCTTCGCGGTCTCGGTCTACGGGAGCCGTGGGCAGGTGAGCGACGAGCGGATGCAGGCCTTCCTGGACGCCGGCTACACGCGGGGTCAGGCGCTCGACGTGGTGGCGTGCGTCGCCGCGAAGGTGATGAGCAACTACACGAACGCCCTGGCGAAGACGGAACTCGACGCGCCGATGAAGCCGATCGCCGCCAACCTGGGCCTGAGCATGCAGGAGTGAGCGCTGGCGTCGTGCAATTCGGGCCTCCCGCGCGACGCCATCACTTCGTCGCCCCGCCGTCCCTCCCGTGCTCCCGGGGCGGCGGGGTGTTCTGATTGCTGAATCATCAGTCGTCGAAGGGCGATTCGCGCGGCTTCTGGCCGTTCGCCAAGAGCAGGGCCTCTCTCTCAACCCGTTTCGCCCGCAGCGAATCGCGGATCGCGTCGTGGAAGAGGAACAGAGAACTGTCGAGGACGCCGGCCACGTAGCCGAGCAGGCCGCCGAAGAGGAGGAGGATTGGCGCGCCGAAGAGGATGCCGACCACTAGCTTCCACAGGGGAGCGCCAAACTGTATCGACCAAATGATCGCCCAGAACCCCAAGTAAACGCCACCAGCTAGAAAGGAGACGCCTCGGGGCATGCTGAGTTTGCGGAGCAACAACTGCGCGACCGCCACGAGCACCAGCAACGCCGCGAAGAAGACCGGGACTTGCCACGGGGCGTCGTAAGCCCCGAAAGCCGCGAACAGCAACGAGGCGTAAACGATCGCCAGCAGCAGCACGCCCAGGCTGAACCGCTCACGCACCGAGTGGGTCTCGGTCGACCAGTGCTCTGCGGGCTGTGGGGGCGTCGACGGCATGCCCCGTTTATCGCCGACAGCCCCCGGGGACGCAAACTTCAGTCGCGGCGGCGGCCGCCCAGCGAGCCGGCCAGGCACAGCAGCGTCAGGCCCGCGGCGGTCGGCTCGGGGACGGCCATCCCCATCGCTGTCGCCGTCGGCGGGACCGAGCCGCCGTAGTTCGCCGCCCACAGGGCGTAGTCGGCGTTGTCCACGACGCCGCTGCCGTCGCCGTCGCCGAGCGTGAACAGCGGGACTTCGGCGCCCAGGTTGTCGCGCCACACGGTGTAATCGGCGGCGTCGATCACGTCGTCGCCGTTGAAGTCGCCCGGGTCGTTGACGATCGTCAGGGTGAGGACGGCCTCCTCGAGGATCCGGTCGACGCCCGAGGGCGCGAGCTCCAGGCCGATCGTGCCGCCGAGGGCGAGGTCGGCCGTGAGGAATTGGCCTTCGCGTTCGGTGAGGATCCGCGAGCCCTCAATGTCGAGACCGTCGATCGCCGCGCTCGTGGCGAAGATCTCGGCGTTCCCGTCGCGTCCGTTCTTGCCCGGGGCGCCCAGACGGAAGAAGTCGCCGACGACGCCCCCCAGGATGTTCATCTTGCCGCCGTAGGCGCGGAAGCCGGGCTCGAGCGCGCCGCCGCGGAGGTTGAAGACCGCGTCGTCGAAGACGCCCGCGTCCTGCTCCATGCCGCCCCCCGACATGTTGACGACGCTCCGCTCGGTCGCGGCGAACTCGCGGCCGACCACGCCGCCGATGACGTTGAGCGTTGAGTCGTCGAACGTGTGCATCGCCCGGCCGGTGACGCCGCCGGCGACGGTGACGACCGCGTCGTCGCGGACGCTCATGAAGTCATCGATCGAGCCGCTGTTGAGCAACAGCGTCGCGGACTCGATCACCTGCACGTTGTTATCGACCGAGGCGCCGTCGACCGTGACGATCGAACTCCCCTCCGCGATGAGCGACGGCACCCCCCCCGGCGGGTTCACACCGATCTGCCCGCCGGTCGCGTTGAAGTTCGTGTTGCCTTGCATCGTGAGCCTCAGGATCGACGTGCCCGCGGACATGGTGACGTTCGATTGGCCGGTCGTGCCGGCGAAGGTGGTGCCGTCTTCGAGCTTGCCGCCCGTGACGTTCAGATCGACGTGATCGAGGTACGACTTGGTGAACCGGCTGCCGACCTGGCCGCCGGCTCCGAGGTTGACCGTGGTCCCATTGAAGTCGAAGGGCTCGGTCATCCCGCCGACGGCGAAGAAGCCGCCACTCACGACGTTGGTGACCGCCGCCGGGTTGGCGGCGTAGAAGTCCTCACCGGGGAGGAAATCGTCCTCGTCGTTGAGGGTGACGATCGGCGTGGCGGCGGCCGTCGCCGCGGCGAGGGTGGATAAGGCGAATCCCAGCGTGTGACGCGTGGGCCGTGCGTTGAGGCGTCGCATGGCGGTCCCTCCAGGCGAAAGAATAGGGGTGAGGCGAGGCTCGCGGGCCGGCTTGGCCACGCGATTCGCCCCCCTAATCAGCGACCCCACCCCCCGCCCGACAGCCCGATTCGCCCCGAACCGCACGCCCCCCGATTGACGCCAGCCCAGGGTGGCTTAACCTGTGGCGTAGCAACACGTTGCCGGTGTGGCGGAATTGGCAGACGCGATGGATTCAAAATCCATTGAGGGCAACCTCGTGTGGGTTCGAGTCCCACCACCGGTACTACTTTTTCTGGCATTCTTGTTTTTCTGGCATTCTTGGCTTGGTCTTCGGCGAGCTTTACCAAGACCTCGCCACGCGCGCCAGGCGGTCTCGCTTCGACCTCGCCACGCCGCTAGCAATCGGTTTCCCCTCGCAGGCGGTCTTTTTGGGATTCGCCTCGTCCTGGCCCGTGTCTGACGGGGGGCGGGAAGCCGGGGCTCATTTGACGGCCTTGGACGGGAAAACGACAAGGTTCGTGCGCTCTTAGTGCTGGGGATTGTGGGGTATAGTGGTTCGGATGCCCCCGGCTGCTGATTCGCCTCCCAACCCCCGCGACCTATGCCTTCCCGACGCGGATTCACGCTCGTCGAGCTGCTCGTGGTAATCGCCATCGTTGGCGTGCTGGTCGCCCTGCTGCTGCCGGCCGTCCAAGCCGCTCGCGAAGCGGCTCGCGCGAACGACTGCAAGAACCGCCTGAAGCAGGTCGGCCTCGCCAGCACGCTCTTCCACGACGCCCACGAGGCCTTCCCCCCAGCGCGTTTGATGGGGAACTACACGAATCCGGGGTGCGCCCTGGAGCAGCCATCCTGGTTCGTCAGGATTCTGCCGTTCCTCGAGGAAGCGAATGGCTACGAACTCTGGAGCCTCGAGGAGAGCTACTACGATCAGGATGAGCGGGCGTTGTTCGTCTTGCCGAATTCATTTATCTGTCCCACTCGCCGTGGAAGCGAGGGGGCACAGATCCCCCCCAGCGAAGCCTTCCAGGACGTGCAGTACCCGTGCGGTTGTCTCAGCACGACCGTCATAGAGGTGGCGTCCGGCGTGGCGGGAGACTACGCCGCGAATCACGGTGACACCTCACCACCTTCCCGCTGGGACGCCGATGAGGCCTGGTACTACGGCGGTTCTGGCACCGGCGTGATTATCTCCAGCCGACCCAAGTGCCAAGAGGGCAAGCCAACCACTTGGATCGACCGCATCGGCTATGAGAACATCACCGACGGATCGAGCAAGACCGTGCTGGCCGGCGAGAAGTACATTCCACCCGATAAATTGCTCAGCGGCCCCTACGATGGTCCGATGTACAACGGCAAGGATCTGGCCGCATTCGCTCGCCAAGGCGGCCCCGCTGGCGCTCCGTTGGCTCGTCGTCCCAACGACGATTCGATCCCGAACGGCGTCGCTCAGAGCTTCGGCAGCTGGCACCCCGGCTACTGCCCCTTCGTGTGGGCGGATGGCTCGGTTCGCCCCGTTGATGTTCTCATCGACGATGCGACTTACTCGATGATGATGAACCGCAGCGACGGCGGCGAACCCCAGGAACCCGTGAGCAAGTTGCCGCTCTGATGAAGACGCTCTTTGCTAGTTGGGCCGTGGCCTTGCTGCTCGCTGCCGGTTGCTCGCGAGGCCCGGTCACGCACCCGGTGAGCGGCCGCGTCGAGATCCGACCGGGCGAGCCGGTTCACGTCGGGATGATCGAGTTCGTCCCGCGTGAGACAGGACCCACAGCGCGTGGGCAGATCGGCCACGGGGGCGTCTACCGGTTGAGCACCTTCGGCGACGGAGACGGCGCCCAGGCGGGCGAGTACACGGTGATTGTCTCGCAACCGCAGCTCTTCACCTACCTGATGCGAGAGGCCCCTCAGGAGCACATCGACGAGGAGCACGACGGTGTCGAAGTGCGGACAGGCGTCGTGCCCGACCGTTTCTCGCGGCCGCAGCAGTCGGGGATCCAAGCCGTCGTCGAAGCGGGTGACAACACGATCGACTTCGTGTTGATCGAAGCCGACGAGTGACCGGCACGGCTCAAAGGCCTTCCAGGGCGTCCTCTAGGATGCCCGTGTAGAAGCTGAAGACGCGGAAGATCAGCAGGATCACCAGGCACGCCACCCCGGCCCACACGACGGTCGCCAGAACGATGCTGAGCTTGTGGATGGCCGACTCGGCCTCCTCCTCGTACTGCCGGGTGAGGCGGTCCATCGACTCGACGATCGTGCCCGCCTGCTCGGCGACCTCGAGCGTGTCGAGGAACTCCCGCGGGAAGACGCGCGTCTGCCCGAAGCTCTCGGAGAGGGGCAGACCCCGCGAGATCCATCCGGCGACCGCCTCGCCGTGCTGGGCGTAGAACGCGTTGTCCGAGGCCCGCAGCGCGATCGGGCCAACTCCCCGCAGGTCCATCTCGACGTTCAGCATCAGACGCAACGCCCACGCGATGCGGGCGAGCGAGAGCTTCTGAAACACCGAGCCGATCCCGGGGACGCGGCTCGCGAACCCCCGCAGCCGTGCGCCCCATTCGGGTTGGCGGCGGATCACGGTCCAAGCCAGGCCCAGCAGCAGGGCGACGCCCATCAGCGAGTTGAGGTAGATCATCAAACCGCGCGTGCCGACCAGACCGAGGCCCAGCATGTCGAGCGGTTCGCCCCGGGCGTTCTTCAAGACGCCACCGATCGCGATCAGCACGGCGACGATCGCCAGCGCCGCAAGCAGTTGCAACACGGGCCACGCGATTGCGGAGCGGAAGTTGCGGGCGTGGGCGACCTGGTTCTGGTAGTGCTTTGCCAACCGCCGGAAGACCTCGAC